>JAVFAG010000004.1:0-59631 GCA_034002585.1 Paludibacter sp. | reverse complement strand
AAATATATAGAAACCTTCGGCACCGACAATGGTTTCATTGCTTATTCACGAAATTAATGTATCTTTGCAACGCTGATAATCATTACCATCTCCTTATCAGCGTTGAAAATTTATACGACCCTCCCATGAGATTTGATGAACTACCTTTATGTGAACCGGTGCTTGCCGGTCTCGACGCAATGAATTTTACCGAAGCCACCCCGGTCCAGGAACAAACCATTCCCGTTATTTTAAATAAACAAGACGTAATTGCCTGTGCTCAAACGGGTACAGGTAAAACCGCTGCTTTTATATTACCTTTGCTGCACAATTTGCAGACAGAGCCTCATGCCGAGGATAAAATAAATGCCATCATTATGGCCCCAACCCGCGAGCTGGCGCAACAAATTGATCAGCAAATGGAAGGTTTCTCCTACTTCACCCCTTTTTCTTCTGTAGCTGTGTATGGCGGAAATGATGCTGCGGCTTGGGATGTACAGCGCAAAGGGCTTCAAAAAGGAGCCGATGTGGT
The DNA here is from genome assembly GCA_034002585.1 of Paludibacter sp. Lineage (GTDB taxonomy): Bacteria > Bacteroidota > Bacteroidia > Bacteroidales > Paludibacteraceae > Paludibacter. The sequence continues at coordinate 59,120 of JAVFAG010000004.1, read as the reverse complement.
GATTGCTACTCCTGGCCGCCTGCTTTCTCACATAAATCTGTATGATATCGATTTTTCACAGGTAAAATACTTCATTCTCGACGAAGCCGACCGTATGCTCGATATGGGTTTCTACGATGATATTATGACAGTGGTAAAACGACTACCTGTCGACCGTCAGACCATTATGTTTTCGGCAACTATGCCTCCAAAAATCAGAACGCTTGCCAAAACCATCCTCAATAATCCGGCAGAAGTGAAAATTGCAGTTTCACGTCCTCCCGAAACGATAAAGCAGATGGCCTATATTTGCAACGAAAGTCAGAAACAAGGTATTATCCGCCATCTTTTTGCCGGCAAGGAAGTAAACAAAGTAATTATCTTCTCGGGTTCCAAACTGAAAGTAAAGGAACTGTTTAAAACTTTCCGTCAAATGAAGTTATCGGTTGGTGAAATGCATTCCGACCTCGACCAATCGCAGCGCGATCATGTGATGCACGAATTCCGTAACAGCAGGGTCAGCATACTCGTGGCTACCGACATTGTGGCGCGTGGTATCGATATCGACGATATAACAATGGTAATCAACTACGATGTGCCTCATGACGAAGAAGATTATGTGCACCGTATTGGTCGCACTGCCCGGGCCGGAGAATCAGGAATGGCTATCACTTTTGTTTCAGAAGAGGAACAGTACAAATTTCATAAAATTGAAGAATTCCTCGAAAAAGATATTGAAAAGCTTGTTTTACCCGAAGAACTGGGTGAAGCTCCTGCCTATAATCCACAAGCTCACCGATTTGGACATAAAAAATTTGCATCGAAGAAAGGAGCGTTTAAACGCAGAAAACCAGATGGAAAGAAACAGGCAAACAACTCAATACCAGTTTCACCGCAACTAACGCTTACAAAACACAGTACAGCAGCAATTCAAACGGCCGACTCAGTTAGTTCAGCAACTACTTCAACTTCAGCTGAGGTAGGTGCGACGAAGAAGAAACGAAAGAAACGCCGCCAAAAACGGTTAGACTGAGCCTGTGAACTGTATGAGCACTGAAATAGCCCAGTCTGGTACCGGATAAATTTGTCACAGGATTGGAAGGAGACGATGCCAAAGGTCCGCCATTCACACCACTAAAACCAAAAAGATACTCGTACACCGGGCGCGAAATGCTCTGAAATTCGACACTTAGCTTATCGCCCGGTCGAAGTGGCTTGCGAAAATTCAACAGTGATAAACTGATTGCTTTACCATTGTTGAATTGATCGTCGGTAATCGAAATGCTTTGCAGTGTATCGTTGCGAAACTCCAACACGCGATACTGGTTCTTTTCCTGAATTGGATCGGTATACCAAACCACCGCTTCCAACAGGTTAACCGAGTCCGGTCTGTCACCAATACCTTCCAGTGGAAACCGAAAGGGCCGAATTGTAAGCGAGTCCATTCGAACAGCCACCGGCATACGATCTTCCGCCGTAATCACCTTATCATCTGTGTAAATGACCAGGCGATACGTTGTACCAGTGGTTGCCTGAAGTAGTGAAGATACGTAAAACCCGGGGTTCACCTCATTCAACTGTATACTGTTACCAAATTCATCCTCGAGGTACACTAAAGCTCCTTCCACAGCCGGAAAATCATTGTCAGCTTCAAAATTGACCGAGCGCCGCAACTTCACTTCCACCCTGCCCGTCTCAGCAAGATGTGCTTCGACCACTACCTGAGGGTCAGAAGCATTTAAATCGATATGAATAACTTCGGTACAGGAACTTATTACCACTATCGAAATTGCAATTACAAAATGATGCACAGTTTTAAAAGTATACAGCCTCCAAAATTGACTAAATATGGCATACATTCGATCGTGAAAAGCCAGGAATATCTGTTTCATCAGAATTTAAAATTATAGGTTATCGATGGCATGGCGGTAAACAAATAGGTCAGCACCACCTGCGTTTTGCTCTTATCTTCGGGATCCTGTTCAAAATCAATCGAGAAAGCATTTTTTCGGGCATAGGCATTGTAAACCGAGAAATTCAGACTGCTCTCGAATGCTCCCCGTGTAGGAAAGGTATATGTCGCTCCCAAATCAAGACGGTGATAGTCAGGCATGCGGTAGCCATTTCGTTCGGTGTAATAGAGTTGCACCTGACCATCCACCTCGTATTTTCCACTCGGAAAAGTAATGGCATTTCCCGTTCTAAAAACCCAGGTGCCGGACAAATTCCAGCGTTCCGAAATATCGTAAATGGCCACGATGGAAACATCATGCGTTGCATCCTGCCGTGCCGGATACCAGGCTCCTTCGTTAATACCCGGGATATTCAGCTCGGTGCGCGAAAGCGTATACCCTATCCAGCCATTCAGTGTTCCGTATTTTTTCTTCAACATTAGCTCTAAACCATAAGCCCTGCCTTTTCCAAACAGCAATTCACGCTCGATATGCTGATTCGCCCTGATATCGGCGCCGTTTCGAAGATCAATCTGGTTATACAGCCATTTATAATAGGTCTCTGCAGAAAACTGATATACATCGTCACCAAAATTGCGGAAATAACCTGCTGAAAGCTGATCTGCAATTTCAGGCTTGATATTTTTCCCGGAAATAAGCCAGATATCCGTTGGTAATGAACCGGTGGAATTGGAGACCACATGCAGATTCTGTGTGTTGCGGGTATACGAAAATTTCAACGATTGCTGCTGACTGATAATATACGACAGATTAATCCGGGGTTCGGGGATAAAATAGGATTTGACTACTTCGCCCCGTATGTACTGTAGCGTATCGGTAATCAGTCCATTGTTGTATGAATAAAACTCACCCGGACCCAGCATCATCATGGAACTCAGCCGGATACCGGCATTCAACACAAAAGATGCCGAAGGTTTGTATTTCACACTGGCATACACGGCCTGCTCCAATCCAAATCGTTCCTGTTGAGGGATTGGGTTAATCTCCGATTCTGCCGGAGCTTCTACCTGTCCGGGTGTAATGGTGTGATAAATTCCACTGTATCCCGCACTGATATTCCATTTATCGTTTAGAAAAAACTGCATATCGTGCTTCAGATTCAGGTTGTTGATTTTCGAAAGAATACTGAAAGCAAAAGGATTTAAATCTATAGCCACTTTATAATCGTAATCACTGAATATAATGGAAGTATTGCTGAAGGTACGCCCGTTCCAGATATGATTCCAGCGCCCGGTAAACGTACTATTTCCCCAGTTAATACCAAACCTGCCGGAGAAATCGAAAATATCGCGTCCATAATAGGCCGACAGGTACACACGGTCTTTATCGTTGATTTTAAAATTTACCTTGGCATTAAAATCGTAGAAATAAAGTTGATTGTTGTTGATGGCCGGGTCGGACGACAGCTTCAGAAACAAATCAGCATAAGTCCGGCGTCCGGATACAAGATAAGAACCCTTATCCTTTACGATGGGGCCTTCCATCATCAACCGTGACGAGATAAGCCCGATGCCGCCACTCAGGTGATGCGACTGATTATTACCTTCGTTCATCTTCACATCCATCACCGACGAAAGACGTCCGCCATATTCGGCAGGCGCTGTACCTTTGTATAATGTCAAATCGCGGATAGCATCCGAATTAAAGGTTGAAAAGAATCCCAGCAGGTGATTGGCATTGTATACCATAGCTTCATCGAGCAGGATGAGGTTTTGCGAGTTACTTCCTCCCCGCACATAAATACCGCCGTTGCCTTCTCCAATCGATTTTACACCCGGGGTAAGAGTCAGAGTTTTAAGTAAATCCTGTTCGCCAAAAAGAACAGGTATTTTATTGATTTCCCTGATCTTTAATTGCTCCACTCCTACCTTATCAGAGGTAATATTATCATTGCGACGAACAGCCGAAACCACAACTTCATCCAGTTGTCGTGAAACGGGTATCAGTTTTACATCTATAAGCTGGTTGCGGGTCAGGTTTACTTTCAGTTGAAAATCGTCGAAGCCAAGATAGGTAACGATAAGAGTATATTCCCCGGGAAGTAGCGAAAGCGAATAGTAACCGTATAGATTAGTCGATGCTCCGGTGCCCGGCAATTCTGCAACTGCAACCGATGCTCCGGGTAAGGATTCACCTGTGGAGGAATCTGTAATAGTGCCACTTACACTATAACGTGTAACTGCCTGAATTCCGTAACTTAAAAGCAATATTAAGACTACAGAAAGTAACCTCATATACCTGTTTAAAACTATTTAAATAAATTGTACTCGTATCATACATTTAAAGTCATTGAATTGTTTATTTTTTGTGATTTTTTATTGTTTGTACAATCCGAAAATGTATAAAAAATAAGATAAAATTCCTTTGTAGTCCCGTTTATTTTGATTAATTTTGCAGGAAATTTAAATAAAGAAATATTTCCTTAATTTATTCAGTTATGAAGCTTACGCACATTGAGCATTTGGGTATTGCCGTAAAAAGTCTCGAACAGGCTATTCCCTTCTACGAAAACGTTTTAGGTTTAAAATGTTATGCTATTGAAGAAGTAGCCGAGCAAAAAGTAAAAACTGCTTTTTTCAAAGTTGGTCAGACTAAAATTGAATTACTCGAATCGACCGATCCTGAAGGTCCGGTAGGAAAGTTCATTGAAAAGAAAGGCGAAGGCATACATCATCTGGCATTTGCTGCCGAGGGATTGCAGGCTAGTCTGGATTACCTGGCCGGGCAGGGCGTTCAACTGATCGATAAAGCGCCACGTAAAGGTGCTGAAGGTTTGCACATAGCCTTCCTTCATCCAAAAGCTACTTTCGGTGTATTAACCGAACTGTGTGAAGATCCCAACAAATAAGCTATTTCAATTAACATCTATGAATAATAAAGAAAAAGTAAAGAACCTCATTGATTTACGCGTTCAGGCTAAATTAGGAGGTGGTGAAAAACGAATTGCATCGCAGCATGCAAAAGGTAAATTTACAGCCCGTGAGCGCATCGACATGCTGCTCGATGAAGGTAGCTTCGAAGAGCTGGATATGTTTGTAACCCACCGTTGTAATAACTTCGGTCTGGAAAAGGAAAAATACCTGGGCGACGGGGTGGTAACCGGTCACGGAACCATTGATGGACGTACCGTGTATGTATTTGCACAGGATTTCACCGTTTTTGGTGGTTCCTTATCAGAAACCATGGCACAGAAAATCTGCAAAGTAATGGATATGGCCATGAAAAATGGTTGTCCGGTGATTGGTATTAACGATTCGGGTGGTGCCCGTATTCAGGAAGGGGTTACCTCACTGGCCGGATACGCTGAAATTTTCGAACGAAATATTCTTGCCTCGGGTGTGATTCCTCAAATCTCTGCCATCTTTGGTCCATGTGCCGGAGGTGCGGTGTATTCACCGGCACTTACCGACTTCATTATGATGACGGAAGACAATTCGTATATGTTCGTTACTGGTCCCAAGGTAGTTAAATCAGTTACAGGTGAAGACATTTCGACCGAAGATCTGGGAGGTGCTGATGTGCATGCCGGTAAATCGGGAGTTGCACATTTTAAGGTTGAAAATGAAGAAGAAGGCGTTTTACTGATTCGTAAAGTCCTTTCCTATCTTCCTCAGAATAACCTTGAAGATGCTCCACTCGTGGAGTGTTCCGACCCGATTGATCGTCTGGAAGACTCATTGAATGAAATCATTCCTGATAATCCAAACCATCCCTACGATATGAAAAAAGTTATTCATACCATTGTGGATGATGAGGAATTTGTGGAAGTTCACCGAAACTATGCCCGCAACATCATTGTTGGTTTTGCCCGTTTTAATGGTGTTTCAACCGGCATCGTGGCCAATCAGCCTAATTTCCTGGCGGGAGTACTCGACTGCGACTCTTCCCGTAAAGCTGCCCGCTTTGTTCGTTTTTGCGATGCATTTAACATCCCCATCCTTACACTTGTCGACGTTCCGGGATTCCTTCCGGGTTCGGGTCAGGAATATGCCGGTATCATTACACATGGTGCTAAACTGATGTTTGCCTATGGTGAAGCAACGGTGCCTAAAGTAACGGTAACGCTGCGTAAATCCTATGGTGGAGCACACGATGTAATGAGTTGTAAACAGCTTCGCGGCGATTTCAACTACGCATGGCCAACTGCTGAAATTGCAGTGATGGGTGCAGCTGGTGCCATCGAGGTCCTCGAAGGTCGTACGCTCGCAAGTATCAACGATCAGGAAGAAAAAGCAAAATTCCTGGCCGAAAAGGTAGCCGAATACAACGATAAATTCGCGAACCCCTATCAGGCAGCAGCTTATGGTTATATCGATGATGTTATCGAGCCGCGTAACACCCGCTTCCGCGTAATTCGTGCCTTCCAGGCTCTGCAGACCAAGAAAGTAGTAAATCCGTTAAAGAAACACAGTAACATCCCCTTATAAGTATGAACCTGCTTAGAATAAATCAGTTTTCAGATATTCTGGTAGAATCGGGTTTCGGGATATTGGTCGTATTTGTGGCCCTGGCACTTCTCGTTCTTGCATTTTACGCATTCGGGAAAATCAGTCGTTATCAGTTTAAAAAAAATAAAACGAAAGCGAACCAGGCAAAAAACATCCAACCTGCTACTACTGATGAACAAGACGACGAAATCCCTGCACTCGAGGTGGCTGCTATTGCTACAGCATTAACACTTTTCTTTAGTGATGTTCATGACGAAGAAAGCAATGTAATCACTATTAAGCGTATCGAACGCCGCTACTCTCCCTGGAATTCAAAAATCTATGGTATAACCAATTTACATCGTTAAACAAATGAAGAAGTATAAATTCACAATACACGGCAGCGAGTTCGCTGTCAGAGTTAGAAAAGTAGAAGGCGAACAGGTAGTGCTGGAAGTTAACGGAACTCCTTATGATGTTACCGTACACCGCGAAGCTCAACCAAGTAAAACACCGGTTGTAATGGTTCGCAAGGAAATCAACACGAAAGCGGGTAACGAACGGGTGAAAGAAAATTTCAAACCAGTAGAAGAAAGTAAGCGCCCAAGTGCGAAAACCATCAAATCACCACTGCCGGGAAATGTACTGAAAGTGAATGTGAACGAAGGGGATAACTTTAAAGAAGGCGATGTACTCATGATCATGGAGTCGATGAAAATGGAAAACAATATCCTGGCCGAACGCGATGGGAAGATCGTAAAAGTAGTGGCACCTGCCGGTAAAGCAGTTTTACAGGACGAAGTATTATTTGAAATCGAATAGACATGAAGGATACTGTAAAAAAATTTAGTTTTCTACTGATTTTAGTATCTTTATTCGTTCCAGGGATAATGGCTCAGGGGACAGAAGAAACAAAATCAGTATGGGATAGCCTTATTGGATTCTGGGGAGGTACCGGATTTGCCAACTTTGAATTCAAATACCTGATAATGATCATAGTGGGTGTCGTTTTTATTCTGTTAGGAATCATCAAACACTGGGAACCGCTTTTGTTGGTACCAATTGGATTTGGGATCTTAATCGGAAATGTACCTTTTACACCGGGTTATCAGATTGGCATCTATGAGCAGGGATCGGTAATGAATATCCTCTACAGTGGAGTTATTCAGGGTTGGTATCCGCCACTTATCTTTTTGGGAATTGGAGCAATGACCGACTTCTCATCGCTCATTTCCAATCCTAAACTGATGTTGCTGGGAGCTGCTGCTCAATTAGGTATTTTCCTGACCTTTATTGGCGCCTATGCAATTGGATTTACTCCGGCACAATCTGGTGCTATTGCCATTATTGGTGGTGCCGACGGTCCAACCGCAATCTTCCTGTCATCGAAACTGGCTCCTGAATTGATTGGTGCCATTGCAGTGGCTGCTTATTCATACATGGCTCTGGTACCACTGATTCAACCTCCAATTATGAAATTGCTGGTGCCTAAAAGTGAACAGAAGATTCGAATGAAACCACCCCGTGCTGTTTCAAAATCGGAGAAAATCGCTTTCCCGATTATCGGACTGCTGCTTACCACTTTTATCTCTCCGAGTGCTATGCCTTTGTTGGGGATGTTGTTTTTCGGTAACCTGCTGAAAGAATCGGGTGTGACAGAACGGCTAGCTGAAACGGCCCGTTTTGCTCTCATCAATACCATTACCATCCTCCTGGGAGTAACCGTTGGTGCATCGACGCAGGCCGACCGTTTTCTAACCTGGGATTCGATGAAAATTTTCATCCTGGGAGCCCTGTCGTTCATGATAGCAACTGCGGCAGGCTTACTGTTTGCCCGTTTGATGAACGTATTCCTGAAGGAAGGTGATAAGATTAATCCACTGATTGGTTCGGCAGGTGTATCCGCAGTACCAGACTCGGCCCGTGTATCACAGGAAGTTGGTCTTCGAGCCGATAAAAACAATCACCTGCTCATGCACGCTATGGCTCCTAACGTGGCGGGTGTAATTGGTTCAGCTGTCGCTGCCGGTATCTTACTGAGTATGCTCGGATAAAATTCCGTATATTTGAATTCACCGTAGAGTGATGTACCTGTTGCAGGGTTTTATTAATCATTAGCATTCATTTGCTGAATTTAATACAACTTCTTTGGATATTTGCAACCGGAACATCACTCTTCGTTTTTCTGAACCTTAACTGAAAACCAATATGAAAGCAAGCACCTCTTCTGTATACGACATCGCCCGCGATTTCGTCATGCACACCAACAAAAACATTTTTATTACCGGTAAAGCCGGTACAGGGAAGACTACCTTTTTGCATCAGCTGAAAGAACAGACTATGAAGCAGATGGCTGTCGTGGCTCCAACCGGTGTCGCAGCTATCAATGCCGGAGGCACTACTCTTCACTCCTTTTTTCAACTTCCTTTTAATCCCTTTATACCAACCACAGCAGGTCGCAAGCAACTCATCGAAACGGTGAAGATGCGAAACTATAAGCGCAAAATTCTGCAGGAACTGGAGCTGTTGGTCATTGATGAAATAAGTATGGTGCGAGCCGATGTGCTCGATGCGGTGGATACGATGCTTCGGCACGTTCGCTATCGTTTTAGAGAACCCTTCGGTGGTGTACAGGTAATCTTTATCGGCGATATGTACCAGTTGTCGCCGGTAGTTTCCGATGAAGAATGGCAATTGATGGCCGAATATTATCATTCTCCTTACTTTTTTCACAGCCTGGTATGTTTGGAAAAAACGCCGGTCTACATCGAACTCGACACTATTTTCAGGCAGGCTGAGCAACGCTTTATCAACCTGCTCAACGAGGTGCGCAACAATTGTTTGAGCCGTGAAAGCCTTCAGCTACTGCAACAACGCTATCAACCTGATTTTGAACAATCTGCTGATGAGCACTGGATTACACTTACAACACATAACATTACTGCCGACCGGATTAATTCGCTGGAATTACTCCGGCTCGACCAACCGCTGAAAAATTATAAGGCTCAGGTAGAAGGTGATTTTCCCGAAAAAAGCTATCCCATCGATGCTGAACTACAATTAAAAGAAGGCGCCAGAGTGATGTTTATCCGCAACGACATGGAACAACCCCGCCGGTATTACAATGGCAAAATCGGTGTGATTGATGAACTTCATGAGAATTCAATAAAAGTGTATTGTGAAGAAGATGATGAATTTATTGATGTTACACCTGTGGAATGGGAAAATATTCATTATACCACCAACGCAAAAACGAATCAGATTGAAACACATATCAACGGACGATTTATTCAGTTTCCACTGCGACTGGCCTGGGCAATTACCATTCACAAAAGCCAGGGATTGACCTTCGAACGGGCTGTAATTGATGCAGGAAAGGCCTTTGCTCCGGGACAGGTGTATGTGGCACTGAGTCGATGCCGAACACTGGAAGGTATTGTTTTGCTTAGTGAGATACAACCTGAATCGATTTCGAACGACCGTCTGGTTATTGAACATCAACAGCAAAAACCGGAAATGCAAGCTCTTGAAACGGAATTAGACGATTCTGTAAAAGCTTTCCGTCTGTTTACCCTGAGTCAGATTTTTGATTATTCGTCTACATCGGGTCAGTTTGCCCGCTTCTTAAAGTCAATGGAAAATCCGGATAAGGGTTTTACCAGCGAAGTTCTTAATTTTCTCAGGGAATTAAATGGCCTGTTAACGGCCAATGAGGAAGTAGCCAACCGCTTTCTGAATCAGCTGAAAGCCATCTTTGCACAGACTGAAACCGACGAAGATTACCTGACTGAACGCGTTGAAGCAGCAGCAGGTTACTTCAGAGAGCAACTTCGCAATGTTCGGGATAAGATAAAACTTTCGCCGGCAACCACCGATAACAAAGAGTTGGCAGAAGAATACAACGAAGGAATGAAAGCGCTCCATATTTCGCTCTGCCTGAAACAGCATTTACTTCATTCCATCAAACATCCATTCAGGGCTGAAGACTATTTTAAAGTCAAAAATACCTTCGTTGTACCTGATTTTACCATTAATGCCTATTCAAAACACACCAGCGGAAAAACCCTTCATCTGGTAAACGCCAAACTGTACTTCCGACTGGTGGAATTGCGCAACAAATTGTGCGAAACCAATGACACTCCGGTTTATCTGATAGCCAGCAGCAAATCGCTTCAGGAAATGTCGGAATTTCTACCTCAAACCAAACAGGAGTTGATGAAAGTTCATGGATTCGGAAAGGCTAAAGTTGAAAAATATGGCAGCATGTTTTTGGAAATCATCATCAACCATTGCATGGAGAATAACCTCACTTCCAGAATGTTTGAAAAGCCGGGCGACGAAAAGAAAACAAAGAAGAAGAAACAAGCCTAAAATGGAAGAGAAGAAAAGGTTTTGTGGCGTTTGAAATAGTAATCGAACAGAATACTGCCCTTATAGCAACCTTTTAGATCGGAGGCTACCGATTGCTGCTGATTTTCATGCCTGCGTTCTGAAAAATCCTTTTTCATGCGTATAAAATCGCGTTGTGCCTTCAACACCGACAGTGCATTGGAAGGCTTTCCACTAAGAAGCAGATGCAGTGCAGCCACCAGATCCAGCAACCAGCGTAGGATCAGAATACGGTTTAATTCGCTGTCAGGTAGGTTTTTATACAGCATCAACAAATTGTTGCGAAAATTCAGGTAAGTTTTTCGTGGACTTTCCGAAGAAAGCGTTCCTCCGCCTACGTGATAGACCACACTGGCCGGAACAGCTGTGATGCGGTATCCGCGGCTTTGCATTCGCCAGCACAAATCGATTTCCTCCATATGGGCAAAGAAATCGTCATCGAGACCACCGCACGAACGGTACACAGCGGTGCGTACCACCATGCAGGCACCGGTAGCCCAGAAAATATCGCGCACGGTATCGTATTGTGCTACATCGGTTTCTGTACAAGAAAGTATTCGTCCGCGACAGAAAGGATAGCCGAGTATATCAATAAATCCTCCGGCAGCACCCGCGTGTTCAAACTGCTCACGTTGGTGGAAAGCCCTTATCTTGGGCTGACAGGCAACCACGTCGGTATGGTCATTCAACTGTTGTAACAAAGGCTCAAGCCAACCCGGACTTACTTCCACATCCGAATTCAATAAAACTATCACTTCTGAATCAATTTGTTCGATAGCTTTGTTGTAGCCACCTGCAAAACCATAATTTTTATCAAGAACAATACAACGTATTGAAGGAAACTCTGTTTCAAGTACAGGTAGCGAACCGTCGGTCGAGGCATTATCGGCCACCACCAGTTCCACACCCGGCAAAGTTGTATGACTGATGAGCACAGGCAGAAAACGGCGCAGGTAGTTGGCGCCATTCCAGTTAAGTATAACTACGCTACAGCTGTTCACAAATTCAGGTTTGAGGTGTATTACTGTGTTTCCAGCGTTTATGGGTCCATAACCAATAGGAAGGCTGACGGCGAATACAGATTTCCATCAACTCCATAAAACGATTGGTTATTTCATACTCTGCACAGGCATTAGGATCCATTGCAATTGGCACAATACGACCGTGATACCGTCCACGTCCCAGGTATTCCATGTCCAGAAAAAAAACCGGATAATTATATTTACGAGCCAGCTGCTCCGTACCCAGAAAAACAGGAGTATCCTGATTCAGAAAAGTGGTACGATGACGTATAAAACGTTTTGTAGGACTTTGATCCGAAATCATGGCAAAAATACCACATGTACCCTCATCACGCATACGCACCATCGTGCGCACCAAATCATTCTTTTCAATACAACGACCACCCAGCCTGTTCCGGTTATGAAGCATATACTCATCAAAAACCGGATTGTTTAGTTTCTGATAGATAGGATATACGGATAATCCATCCGGTAAAATGCTATCAGAGGCAAGTCCCCATTCCCAGTTACAATAATGCCCCATCATGAGCATGACACTCTGCCCATTTTTCAGATAATTCAGTAATTCATCGTAATCGGAAAAGGTCATCCGCCGGCTAATCTCATCAATCGGAATAGATCCCTGACGAACGGTTTCCATCATCATATCACAAAAGAATCGATAAAACCCACGTTCTATAGTAAGAATCTCCTCCGGCGATTTTTCAGGAAAAGAACGTACTAAATTGGAGTGCACCACCTTGCGTCGATAGCGGGCTACACGATAAACCAGGGGGAAAAGCAGGTCGGCAACAAAATAAAGCACACCCATTGGTAAGCGGGACAGCATCCGTAAAAAAGCTACCAGAACTTTCATTATCAACAGCGAAAAACAGATTAATCGTAGATACCTAACGACTGACCATACTTAAATTCACCTTCCAATATCTGTAAAATTTGCTCATCGGTCAGATTCATCTTATCCTTGCGCGAACATTTTTGAATGTACTTCAACATATCTTCTTCATCGATACTGGCCTCCTCGGTTGTATCTTCATCAATAAGTCCGTTTTCTTCGTAGTACTCGTAAATCACATCCAGTACATACTCGATCATTGTTTCATCAATGGCCGACTTCGCTTCTTCGGGAAGATTTGACAGGATATATTTAACCGCTTCATCCTCATCGTAAACCAATAAATCGTCGTCTTCTGTCTTCATACCTGATGTTTTTAAAATTTTCAGTTCAAAGATAGAACTTTTCAGCAAGTTTAGAAGACTTTGTACTAAAAAAACGTGAAATTTTTACATTTTAGTGACCGACTCATACCTTTTTTCGTATATTTGACCTGATAAATCTTCTTGAGACAAGAATAATAAGACAGTCGAAATAGAACTATTTCACTGATAACTAATAAATTAAAATATGAAAATAGGATTAACAGGATTCGGTAAAACCGGTCGTGCTGTTGCTACTGTGTTAATGCAACATCCCGGTTTTGAATTGAGATGGGTACTACGGAAATCGAATAAGCAGGCTGGTCGCCGTATCAGTGAAGTGCTGGAAGTAGATCAAAGCAATTCTGATGGACAGATACTCAGTATGAATACAATCAAGATGGATGATTTACTCGACCAACAGCCCGTTGATTGTATTATTGATTTTTCCTCCGAAGATGGTATAGTTGACTATGGCAGACAAGCTGCCCAACGAGGCATTCAGATTATTTCGGCAGTTTCACATTACGACGAAAGCCAGCTACAATTTTTAAAACAACTGGCCGAAAAAACAACTGTTTTTTGGTCGCCCAACATTACTTTGGGCGTAAATTATCTTATCTTTGCAGCCAAATTTCTGAAAAGCATTGCTCCCTTTGTGGATATCGAAATTGTGGAAGAGCATTTCAAGCAAAAACATGGTGTTTCGGGCACTGCCCTTAAAATGGCCGATGCATTGGGTTTGAAAAGCAGTAAAATCAATTCGGTGCGTGCAGGTGGCATTGTTGGCAAACACCAGGTTATTTTTGGTTTTAAATACCAAACTATTCGGCTAATCCACGAATCGATTTCACGCGAGGCTTTTGGCAACGGAGTGGTGTTTGTAGCAGAAAATCTGGTGGGGAAACCCAACGGTTTTTATTCATACGAAGATATCTTAAAACCATTTTTAAATGAACAATCTACGAATTAAATCATTCACATTCAATCCTATACAGGAAAATACCTATATTATTAGCGACGAAACCGGTGAGGCAGCCATTATCGATGCCGGTTGTTATTACGAGGAAGAAAAACAAACAGTTCGAAACTATCTTGAGTCGGAAGGCTTGACCCTGAAACTGGTTCTGAACACGCATTTACATTTTGATCATCAGTTCGGAAACCGGTTTTTATTTGACACTTATGGTCTGCAACCGCATGCTCACCGCGACGATGAGTTTCTGCTCGATCGGGTGGTTGCCGGAGCATCCGTGTATGGCTTTCCTATAAAAGAAAACGCTCAGCCCATCGGTCATTACCTGAATGAAGGTGATAGTATCACTTTCGGAACTACAACTCTACACTGCATTCATGTTCCGGGACATTGTCCGGGTCACGTGGTATTTCACGATGCCGCCAATAAGGTGCTTTTTGCAGGCGATGTGCTGTTTCGTGGTTCCATCGGCCGCACCGACCTCGAACGCGGAAATCACGCACAGCTCATTAAGGGTATCACTGAAAAATTATTGATATTGCCCGGTGAAACGGTGGTTTATTCAGGGCATGGTCCTTCAACAACCATTGGAGAAGAACGTTCTTCTAATCCGTACTTATAAATTAAAGATAAAGATGGTTGACGCTGATGTATTCCTGCACGTCGGGATGCAACCAATCGCTGGTATCTACGCCCTGACGAATCCATTCACGCAATTGAGTGGATGAAATGTCATAATAAGGAGTATTCAACGCCCTCATCTTAGGATAAAGTGCTAACGCTTCACTTACAGAAAAACCGCGACGAGGATAAACATATACTTCTACGATAGAAAGCAATTCCTGATACTCTTTCCACTGATTGAAAATCAATGCATTATCGCTTCCAATCATCAGCACATACTGATCACCGGGGTTCATCCGCTGTAGTTCACGAATGGTGTCGATGGTATACGATGGACGGGGCATGGTAAACTCTACGGTTGATGCAAATAGACCTTTTTCACCTTCCAGGGCCAAACAGATCATAGCTTCACGGTGTACCTCATCCTGCAACAAAGCACTTTCTTTTAGTGGATTATGAGGAGAAATAACCAGCCAAACCTCATCGGCCAGATGTTGTTCTACAACAGAACGGGCCAGTTGAATATGACCGTTATGAACAGGATTAAAGGATCCGGGATACAGTGCTATTTTCATCTTTTTTAAGCCTGAAAGGTGAAAGTGAATTGCTTGCAAAAATAGTATATTTAGCTTATCTTTGTCGGAATATCTGAAAAAATAATCCATTTAACCCCCAATCAAAAGAGATCATGAATATAGTTGATCGTTTTTTAAAATACGTTAGTTTTCATACAACTTCCGACTACAATACGAATCTGACCCCCAGTACACCCGGTCAGCTCGTATTTGCTCAATACCTTGCCGAAGAGTTAAAATCAATCGGCCTGAGCGACGTAACGCTCGATACTAACGGCTACATAATGGCCACATTGCCTTCCAATATAGACCATGAAGTGCCGGTTATTGGCTTCGTAGCTCACATGGATACCAGTCCCGACATGAGTGGCCGGAATATTAAACCACGCATCGTAAAGAATTTCGATGGCAATGATATTCTGCTGAATGAGGAACAGGTAATTGTTTTGGAAACATCCCGGTATCCTGAAATTAAAAAATACATCGGACAGGATATTATCGTTACCGATGGTACTACCCTTCTGGGTGCCGACGATAAAGCCGGTCTGGCTGAGATAGTTACTGCTATGGAGTATCTCCTGCAACATCCTGAAATTAAGCACGGAAAAATCCGTATTGGTTTTACTCCCGATGAAGAAATCGGTCAGGGAGCCGATCATTTCGATGTGAAGGCCTTCGGTGCTGAATGGGCCTATACCATGGATGGTAGCGAACTGGGCGAGCTGGAATACGAGAATTTCAATGCTGCTTCGGCTAAGGTAACTATCAAAGGATTGAATGTTCATCCGGGCTATGCAAAGCACGTGATGCGTAATTCCATGAGAATTGCTCATCAGTTTATTTCAATGTTGCCGCGCCACGAAACACCTGAACACACCGAAGGCTACGAAGGATTCTATCATCTTACTTCGATGAATGGTGATGTAGAACTTTCCACCCTGAATTATATCATCCGTGACCACGATCGCGACCGTTTTGAACGTCGGAAAAAGGAAATGCAACATTTGGTAAATAAAATCAATTCCGAATTTGGCGAAGGTACCGCAACGGTTGAATTGAAGGACCAATACTACAATATGCGTGAAAAAGTGGAGCCGGTAATGCATATCGTGGAACTGGCTCATCAGGCTATGCTTGAAGTAGGTGTTCAGCCCATTGTGAAACCCATTCGTGGAGGTACCGACGGAGCCCGCTTGTCGTTCGAAGGTCTTCCCTGCCCCAATATCTCAGCAGGTGGCCATAATTTCCACGGACGATTCGAATATGTGCCTGTTCAATCGATGGAGAAAGCAACGCAAATCATAGTGACGATTGCAAAGAATCTTGTTAATTTCAAAAAATAACACCATGGACTTTACCCCCTTTATAAATTTCCACAGAGCGCTGGGAGCCAAAATGCACGAGTTTGCCGGCTTCGACATGCCCATTGAATATTCCGGAATCACCGACGAGCACCTTACCGTGCGTAATGCTGCTGGCGTCTTCGATGTTTCACACATGGGCGAAATATGGGTAAAAGGCCCTGGCGCTCTCGATTTTCTACAGAAAATGACTTCCAATGATGTGTCACAGCTCGCCATCGGTAAGGTTCAATATTCCTGTCTGCCCAATGGAAAAGGGGGCATTGTCGATGATATTCTGGTATACCGCTACGAACTCGAGAAATACCTGTTGGTAGTAAATGCTTCCAATATTGAAAAAGACTGGAACTGGTTGCAATCGCACCGACCATACAATGTTGACATGGATAATGCTTCACAATGGATGGCTCAATTGGCAGTGCAGGGCCCGAAAGCCACTGAAATATTACAGAAACTCACCCCGGTCGATCTATCGGCTGTGCCCTACTATCATTTTACGGTAGGCGAATTTGCTGGTCGCAATGAAGTGATTTTATCGAATACAGGTTATACCGGAGCCGGAGGTTTTGAGTTGTATTTCCTTCCTGAACATGCCGATCACATCTGGACTTCAATTTTCGAAACAGGAAAAGAGTACGGCATTAAGCCTGCCGGGCTGGGTGCACGCGATACCCTTCGTTTGGAAAGTGGATTTTGCTTGTATGGTAATGATATCGACGATACCACTTCGCCCTTAGAAGCCGGTCTGGGTTGGATAACAAAATTTGTTGCCGGCAAGGACTTTATCGACCGTCCTTTCTTAGAAAAACAAAAAGCTGAAGGATTGAAACGGAAGTTGGTAAAATTTGAACTTACCGAACGGGGAATACCCCGAAATGGTTACGCAATTACTTCAACAACAGGTGATGTGATTGGGAAAGTGACCTCAGGAACTATGGTTCCCGGCACTAAAACCGGCATTGGCATGGGCTATGTAAGCATAGAGTATGCCAAAGCAGGTAGCGAAATTGCGGTGGATATCAGAGGCAAACTGATTCCGGGAGTTGTAAAAAAATAATCCGGGTTCACTTAAGCAAGATTTTTCATAAAAAAACGGGATGTCTCTGATCAGAAACATCCCGTTTTTTTGTACCATTTAAGCATGGACTACATTTCCTGAGCTCTCTCATTCCATTTCCGCTGTTCGTTGACCCCGGGCATGGATTACAATTCCTGAGCCCTTTCACTCAGTTCCCGTTGTTCGTTAACCATGGCATCGAGAACCGCTACAGCCGTGATATTCACAATATCGCGCACCGAACTTTCCACATCACAGATGTGTACCGGCTTATTCAGCCCCATTTGAATTGGCCCGATTGTTTCGGCTAAACCAACTTCCATCAGCATCTTATAGGCTGTATTAGCCGAACTGAGGTTGGGAAAGATCAATGTATTAACTGTTTTACCTTTTAGGCGGGTAAAAGGATATTTCTCGTCGCGTAACTTATTGTCGAGCGCAAAAGTAACCTGCATTTCACCATCCACACACATCTCAGGATAAGTTTCGTGAAGCTGGCGTACAACCTCGTGCACACTGGCTGGGCTACCGCTTTGAACCGAACCAAAGTTGGAATACGAAAGCATGGCCATCACAGGTTCATGATTAAAGAATTTAACCGAGTTATAGGTCAGTTTAGCAACATCCACCAGCGTTTCGGTACCTGGGTGTCGGTTGAAAAGCGTATCGGCAAGGAAAAACACACCTTTACGTGTATTCATAATGTGCATAGCTCCAATGTGTTTCAATCCATCGCGAATTCCAATTACTTCGATGGCAGCTTCCACCGAGTCGGTATAACGCGAATATACGCCAGTGATCAGCGCATCAGCTTCACCGGTTTCCACCATCATCATTCCGAAATAATTTCGTTCGTACATTTTTTCATAGGCTTCGTCGAAGGTCATACCTTCGCGTCCGCGCTTCTTCGAAAGTAATGCTGCAAATCGGATTCTACGCTGCTCTTCGCGATCGTGTCGCAGGTTGATAATCTCAATCCCGGTTAAATCGACGTGATTCTCGGCAGCAATGTTAGCAATCTTTTCTTCATTCCCTAATAAAATGGGGAAACAGATTTTTTCGGCCAACGCCGCTTCAGCGGCTTTCAGCATATTCAGGTGGTTCGACTCCGAGAACACTACCCTTTTTGGATTCTGGCGGGCGGTTTCATAAAAACGGCGCAGCATCTTGTTGTCGCTTCCCATTCTGTCGCGCAGGGTATTTTCGTAGGCCTGCCAATCGGTAATCTGTTTACGGGCTACCCCCGACTCCATGGCAGCACGGGCTACTGCGGGTGCAACAACAGTGAGCAATCGGGGATCCAGAGGTTTGGGAATGATGTATTCGCGGTTAAACGTAAGACGTTTAATATTATACGCAGCATTTACCACGTCGGGAACGGCCTTTTTAGTCAGATCGGCAATAGCCTTAACCGCGGCAATCTTCATTTCTTCGTTGATGGAGGTTGCCCGCACATCGAGTGCTCCTCTGAAAATATAAGGAAAACCAAGTACATTGTTGATTTGATTGGGGTGATCGGAACGACCGGTAGCAAAAATGATATCGGGTCGGGCTGCCATTGCTTCCTCATACGATATTTCAGGATTTGGATTAGCGAGGGCAAAAACGATAGGATCAGCATTCATCGACTTCACCATCTCTGAAGTTAACACACCGGCTACCGAAAGTCCCAGAAAAACATCCGATCCGGCAACAGCTTCAGCTAGCGTAGTTATGTCGCTATCAATAGCAAAAGGCTTTTTACGATCGTTGAGGTCGGTACGACGGGTTGTAATCACTCCTTTCGAATCCACCATGGTAATGTTTTCCTTTTTAGCTCCCAGCATCATATACAGGCGGGTACAGGAATTGGCAGCCGCACCCGCACCGTTTACAACTATTTTAACGTCCTCAATTTTCTTTCCGTTCAGTTCCAGCGAATTGAGCAAACCGGCTGAAGATATGATCGCCGTGCCATGCTGGTCGTCGTGCATAATTGGAATATCAAGTTCTGCCTTTAAACGTTCTTCAATTTCGAAACATTCGGGCGCCTTTATATCCTCCAGGTTAATCCCACCAAAAGTAGGCGAAATGGCTTTTACTACCTGAATAAATTTTTCAGGATCTTTTTCATTGACCTCAATGTCGAAAACATCAATTCCTGCAAAAATTTTGAAAAGCAAGCCTTTTCCTTCCATCACAGGTTTTCCGGCCATAGCACCAATATCGCCCAGACCCAACACAGCAGTCCCATTGGATATTACTGCAACCAGATTGCCTTTTGCAGTGTATTCGTAAGCAGCAGTCGGATCTTTTTCGATCTCCAGACATGGTTCGGCCACCCCGGGTGAATAGGCCAGTGATAAATCGCGTTGTGAACTGTAGGGCTTTGTAGGAACTACCTCAATTTTTCCGGGCTTTCCTTCGGAATGATAGCGGAGGGCATCTTCTTTGGTAAGTTTTGCCATAATAATAAAATTGTAAGCGAAAGTTGGTAAAAAATAAAAAATTGACGCAAAGGTAGCTAATTTTTCACTACATTTGCATTAAATACTACTAAAAAAGACAATGTACCTGGAGTCACTTTCTGTCATCAACTATAAAAACATAAGGGAAAGCAACTTAGCATTTTCCAGGAAAATTAATTGTTTTTTGGGAGATAACGGCATGGGAAAAACGAATTTTCTGGATGCTATTTACTACCTCTCTTTTTGCAAAAGTCATTCAAATTCAATAGATACGCAGAATATTCTGCACAGCGAGGAGTTTTTCATGCTTTCTGGTGAATATTTTCGAAATGATAGCCCCGAATCGGTCTATTGTGGACTTAAACGGAAACAGAAAAAGCAATTTCGCCGCAACAAAAAGGAATACGAACGCCTTTCGGATCATATTGGCTTGCTACCTTTAGTTATGGTTTCTCCCGATGATGCTACACTGATTGACGGAGGAAGTGATGAGCGCCGGAAGTTTATCGACGGAGTTATAGCTCAATATAATAAAACATATCTTCAGTACCTGCTTAACTACAACAATCTGTTGAGACAACGAAATATGTTGTTGAAAAACAATGCAACTACCGATACTACTGTTTTTGAAATTCTGGAAGAACAGATGGATATGCTGGGACAATATATTTACGGCGAACGAAAGCGTTTTATTGATGAATTCATTCCAGTGTTTCAGCATTTCTACACCCTGATTTCCGGTGATTGTGAATCGGTGACCCTTAGTTATACTTCACAGTATTCCGGCCAATCTTCACTGGCCGATAAACTAAAAGTGACCCGCGAACGCGATCGGCTGATTGGCTTTACTACTTCCGGCATTCACAAGGACGAACTGGAAATGGTATTGAGTGAGCATCCTATCAAACGTGTCGGATCGCAGGGACAAAATAAAACTTTTCTCGTTTCACTTAAATTTGCCCAATTCGAATTTCTTAAAAAAATTCATGGATTTACCCCGATAGTTTTGCTCGATGATATTTTTGACAAACTGGATTCTAAACGTGTTTCAAATATTGTTTCACTTGTTGCATCTGATATGTTTGGACAAATTTTCATAACGGACACCAATCGTGAACACCTCGACCGAATACTATCTGAATTGAACGAAGAGGCCAGAATTTTTAAGGTAACAGACGGAATAGCTGAGCAATAGGTTTGTTTAAGCTCATTCTGGAAAAGTAAACCAATGCTATGAATAAATATTTATTTTTGGATAACTTTTTCAAAAAACCAAAACACTATGCAATTGAATATCTGTATATTATAAAATATTTTGGGAAACATTTCATTAATTTTGCTTTCAAAATTACACCAAAAGGTTTGTTTGATAAAAAAATTATGCGTAAACTTGTACCCGGTTTCGACAAATAGTCAAAACCGATTCATTCTTCTGATTTACAAATACAACAAACTAATTTATAGCAAAAAAATTTTATCGTGAAAGCAAAAACCTACACACCCGAAGAAATTCAGAAAGCCTCGTTTGAATTTTTTCAGGGCGATGAGCTGGCCACAAAAGTATGGTCAACCAAGTATGCCCTGAAAGATTCATTTGGTAATGTTTATGAACTCACACCCGACGATATGCATCGCCGGTTGGCCAGAGAAATTGCCAGGATAGAAAAAAAGTATCCTAATCCATTGTCGGAAGATGAACTGTTCGAATTGTTCCGGAATTTCAGATACATCGTGCCGCAGGGTAGTCCGATGACAGGGATTGGCAACGAACACCAGGTAGCTTCCTTATCCAATTGCTTTGTGATTGGTTTTGATTCGGATGCTGATTCCTATGGAGCCATAATCAAACTGGATGAAGAGCAGGTACAGTTAATGAAACGTCGCGGAGGAGTTGGTCACGACTTGTCGCACATCCGCCCGAAAGGATCGCCTGTAAAAAACTCGGCACTCACTTCCACAGGTATCGTGCCTTTCATGGAACGTTATTCCAACTCTACCCGTGAAGTAGCACAGGATGGTCGCCGTGGCGCTCTGATGCTTACTGTATCAATCAAACACCCTGACTCGGAATCGTTTATCGACGCAAAAATGGAGACCGGGAAAGTTACCGGTGCCAATGTGTCGGTAAAAATTCACGACGATTTCATGCGTGCTGTGCTGAACAACGAACCCTATGTACAACAGTACCCAATCGAGTCGAACGAACCATGGTTCAAAAAAGAAACTGATGCCAATGCACTGTGGAAGAAAATTGTACACAATGCATGGCAATCGGCCGAACCGGGGGTTTTATTCTGGGATACCATTACACGTGAGTCATTACCCGATTGCTATGCCGACCTGGGCTATAAAACGGTTTCAACTAATCCATGCGGTGAAATCCCCTTGTGTCCCTACGACAGTTGCCGTTTGCTGGCCATCAACCTGTACTCGTATGTTGTAAATCCATTTAAAGCGGATGCTTATTTTGATTTCGACTTATTCCGCACACATGTAGCTCATGCCCAGCGAATTATGGACGACATCATCGATCTGGAAATGGAAAAAATTGAACAGATTATTCAAAAAATCAATGCTGATCCCGAAGATGACGAAATTAAAAACACGGAATATCAGTTATGGGAAAAAATTAAGGTAAAAACGTCTCAGGGTCGTCGTACCGGTGTCGGAACTACCGGCGAAGGAGATATGCTGGCAGCAATGGGCTTCCGATATGGCACTGATGATGCAACCGATTTTTCAGAACAGGTACACAAGGAAGTAGCCCTCGCAGCCTATCGTTCGTCGGTAAACATGGCAAAAGAACGTGGTGCGTTTACCGTTTATGATGCCAACCGTGAAGCCAACAATCCGTATGTTCTTCGATTGAAAGAGGCTGATCCTGAACTTTACGAAGATATGGTTAAGTATGGCCGTCGTAATATTGCCTGCCTGACTATTGCTCCTACCGGCACCACCAGTATTATGACTCAGACCACTTCCGGAATTGAGCCTGTATTTATGCCTTATTACACCCGTCGTAGAAAAGTAAATCCAAACGATAAGGATGTTCGTGTTGATTTTGTCGACGAAAACGGCGATTCATGGGAAGAGTATTCGGTATTCCATCATAAGTTTGTAACCTGGATGGAAGCTAACAAACACTCAACCACCCGTCATTACACAAGCGATGAACTACAGGAACTGGTAGCTCAGTCGCCTTATCACAAGGCAACTGCCAACGATGTGGACTGGCTCAAGAAAGTGCAAATGCAGGGACGAATTCAGAAATGGGTAGATCATTCTATTTCTGTTACCATCAACCTCCCTGCCGATGTGAGCGAGGAGCTGGTAGGCCAATTGTACGAGGAAGCCTGGAAATGTGGATGCAAAGGTGTGACCGTTTATCGCGACGGTTCCCGTTCAGGCGTACTTATTACCAATACCGATAAAAAAGAAGATGATGGTAAAAAAGTATGTTTCCCATACGATGAAGACCGTCTGATTCGTCCCAAAGAGCTGAAATGCGAGGTGGTTCGTTTCCAAAACAACAGAGACAAATGGATTGCATTTGTAGGCTTGAAGGATGGCCGTCCGTATGAAATCTTTACCGGTTTGGCCGACGACGAAGAAGGCATCCTGCTACCCAAAACAGTTACCGAAGGAAAAATCATCAAAGTTAAAGATGAAGATGGAAACAAGCGATACGACTTCCAGTTTACGAACAAACGCGGCTTTAAAACCACTGTAGAAGGACTTTCGCATAAGTTCGACAAGGAATACTGGAATTATGCAAAACTCATCTCAGGAGTTTTACGTTACGGCATGCCCATAGATCAGGTAATTAAGCTGGTGTCTGGATTACAACTCGACAACGAATCGATCAACACCTGGAAAGTAGGTGTTGAAAGAGCTCTCAAGAAGTATATTCCCGATGGAACTCAGGTATCGGAACAGGCTTGTCCGAGCTGTGGCGAACGCACACTGGTGTATCAGGAAGGTTGTTTGACCTGTAAAAGCTGTGGACATTCAAAATGTGGATAATCGGCCTTTTTAGTATCGGGTGCTCTTGAAAAATTAAAAACTAAAAATACAAATGAATGAGCTAGTTAACCGGTTTTTTGAACCAATTGTCCGGTTTCTGGATCAGGTTTTATTTTGGGATCCGTTTGCCGCTTCCGGTTTGGAGTTAGGTGTACGGATTCCCTTTATAATTATCTGGTTAATTACCGGTGCTGTTTTTTTTACAGTTTATCTGCGATTTATTAACCTGCGGGGTTTCAAACACGCTATTGAATTGGTGTTTGGAAAATACGACAAAGATTCGCATTCAGGTGAAATATCGCATTTCCAGGCGCTGGCAACGGCAACAGCATCTACGGTCGGGCTTGGCAATATTGCGGGAGTTGCAGTTGCGATTACGCTTGGAGGACCGGGCGCGACCTTCTGGCTAATTGTTGCAGGATTTCTGGGAATGACTACCAAGTTGGTGGAATGTACCCTGGGAGTAAAATACCGGAGAATGAACGATGATGGCTCTGTTTCGGGAGGACCTATGTACTATCTGCGAGACGGACTGGCAGGTCGGGGGTTAAAAAAAACAGGACGGGTTCTGGCAGTACTTTTTGCATTATTTGCTACTATTGGCGCCTTTGGTATAGGCAATATGTTTCAGTCGAACCAAATGATTGCACAAACAGTGGCAACCTTCCCTGTTTTAAATGGCAGTGAACTATGGTTAGGACTGGCTGTGGCATTTCTTACCGGCATTGTAATCTTAGGAGGAATAAAGGGTATAGCCCGGGTAAATGACAAGTTATTTCCTCTGATGGCAGGTATTTATCTGGTTTCGGCCCTGATCGTTATCGGAGTTAATTATCAGCATATTGACGACGCATTTGTGGCCATTTTTAATGGAGCTTTTTCACCAGAAGGCATTCAGGGAGGTATTGTTGGTGTAATGATTATTGGCTTTCGAAGAGCATCATTTTCAAATGAAGCAGGAATAGGTTCTGCGGCCATAGCCCATTCAAGTGTTAAAACAGGTACTCCAATCACTGAAGGTTTTGTATCCCTTCTCGAGCCATTTATCGACACAGTAGTTATTTGTACCCTCACAGCTCTGGTAATCATCACCAGTGGGATGTATGTGAACGAAGGAGCATTGGAAGGCACCCAGCTTACCTCTGCTGCCTTTGCCACGGTATCGCCCTGGTTTCCCTATCTCCTGCTCCCCACTATTCTCCTCTTTGCCTATACGACCATCATATCATGGTCGTACTATGGCGTAAAGAGTTTTGATTTCCTGGTAGGAGATTTTGTAGAACGAAAATGGAAAAAGAGAATGATTGCTACCCGGATGTATCAGGTGGTTTACCTGTTTTTTACGGTGATGGGAGCTGTATTGCACCTGAGTGCTGTAGTTGATTTTTCTGATATGCTGATTTTGGCTATGGCAGTACCGAATATCATCGGACTATATATACTGGCACCTGAAGTTCGCCATGCCCTGAAGGTGTATCGTAAGGCGTAAAATGAAGCACTAACTTAAAGGTCGGTAATTGCGTGAAAATTAAAAAGAGCTTATCCTTTATATCGGGATAAGCTCTTTTCGAGAGCGGAAGACGGGGCTCAAACCCGCGACCCTCAGCTTGGAAGGCTAATGCTCTATCAACTGAGCTACTTCCGCAATTTCAACATTCGCCTTTTCACTCAGTTGATAGAGCATTTTAGTGTCTATCTTTTGGCAACTGAGCTACTTCCGCAATTTAAAATAATGTGGGCAGTGAAGGATTCGAACCTCCGAAGTCGAAAGACAGCTGAGTTACAGTCAGCCCCAGTTGGCCACTTTGGTAACTGCCCAAATACTTGAATTAATCAGGCTTTCCTGATTTTCATTTGCGGTTGCAAAGGTAATTGATTTTTTAAAACTACCAAATAGTATTGGCCATTTTAACAGCTGTTATAGCTGCTTCTACACCCTTATTTCCATGAATTCCTCCTGCACGATCGAGCGCCTGCTGCATGGTGGAAGTTGTAAGTACGCCAAAAATCACCGGAGCCTTTCCTGATAAAGTATTCAGATGAGCAATGCCAGCTGTAACACCTTCACAGACATATGTAAAATGAGGAGTATCACCCTGTACAACACATCCAATTACAATTACCGCATTGAATTTCTTATCGGAGGCATCAACAAACTGCTTGGCAGCATAGGTCAGCTCAAAGGTACCCGGTACGTGAACCACCCGGATATTGGAACGAAAAACCCCATGTTTCACCAAAGTTTCAATGGCTCCATCAAGAAGTGCATAGGTTACATCCGGATTCCAGTCGGCTACTGCAATTGCATACGACTGCTGTTGCAATACATCGGGGGAAGGCAAGACATCCGGATCGTAACCCGAAAGATTTTGATACTGTGTAGCCATTTACTGTAAACGAGCAATGAACTTTTCAACCTCCTGAGCTTCGGTACTCATCGGATATTCATCTCTGATCTTCAGGTAATTTTTCAGGGCCTTGTCCTTATCTCCTTCCAACTCATATAACACAGCTGCTTTTTTCAGATAAAGCGGAGTAAGCACTTCGTTGTTGGAATCAGCGGCCTTATTGAAGAACTTAATTGCATTGACAGGCTCATTAAGCTCTGCGTAACTGTCGCCAATCAACCCAATAACAGTCACCGCAAAGTAATCATCATCACCATCGTATTGCGAAAGAGCCTTGATAGCTTCATCGTATTGTTTCAGATTATAATAACAAATACCACTGTATGCCCTGGCAAGGTTCCCGGAAGGGGTCATACTGTACTTCGAGCTGATTTCTTCAAAACCAATCGATTCAAGACCATCACCCTCTAACGCAACACGGAATGAATCAGCAGCAAAATAAGCCTGTGATTTATACATTTCGTTAGCCGCTGCAATCTGACGTGGATTTACGTAGAAATTACTAATAGCCAAAACAGCCACCACCACCAGGGCTACCGCTCCCAATCCGTACAGAATCTGCTTTTGGTATTTTTCAATAAATGCTTCAGATGAGGTAAGTACATGTTCTACATTTTCAAACTCATCGGCGGTTTTGTTCACTTTCTTCGACATATCGACTAATTGTATATTGATTTTATAAATATTAAAAATAAACGGCAGCAAAAATAGCATTTTTTTTTGTATTAGCGAAATTGCAAGCCCTGTTTTTAAATGAAATCACGCATACTTTTCAAAAAATGATATTTTATCCAAATAAGTCTGATTTTTTCACTTAAACTCAACTTTAAATAAAAAACAAGTGTTATATTTGCATCAGTAAAAACGACCGCATTGTTCAGAGATTGGAAAACTCAACACTAACAAATTAACGAGCAATGGAAGTTTTCAATGGCGGGCTGCGCCTTCGGGTAAGTCTTCGACTCAGCAGATTACAAAGAAAACAACCATCTCAAATCCTGTCAACAGGAGTTTTCTCAATAAAGGCAGTGCGGTCCTTTTTTATATAATGAATCACTGGTAATCATTAACGGAATCAGGGCAATAATTTCGAATGGAAATTATTGCCCTGATTCCGTTTTGAGCCTCTTGTCGGATTCGAACCAACGACCCCGAGATTACAAATCACGTGCTCTGGCCAACTGAGCTAAAGAGGCGGGTGGGTAAGCACCCTGCATCGCACCGCTACGACCAATTACCCTTGCTGCGGTCAGGCCCTGGGGGAGTTCATCGGGAGCTGGTCGTACAGGACTTACCCGGCACAAAAGTACAGCTTTTTTGCTAATCTGCAAAATTAATAGAGCATGATTTTCACAAACCATGCTCTATCGAACTGATATCCTGAAATTTAAAGTATCAAAAAATTAACCGATTATCCAACACTTATCGATCAGAATATGCTATTTCAATATTATCAATACAGGCATAGGCAGGTGTATTCATCCATCCGGCCGCTTTATCAGATGAATCAAAGACGAATACCAAACGGTCGGCAATGCCCAATTTACGTAGATCTACAGTAGTCCAGTCACGTATAATCACTTTTTTACCCTCGCGAAAATCAGCAAGATAAACATCTACTTCACCGGAAACCTGCGTATCATTGTATCCTCGAATGGTAACCCTGAACCAATCACCATCTGCAAATTTCTTACTATACGTATCACCTTCGCTGATTGACCGGTAAGCATATACTGAATTGGTTATCTTCAGGCTGCGGGGACGAAGTACTTCCATTGCCTCTGATTTGTCGACTGCCTGAAACAACACAACAGCCGAATCGCCGGTTGATGCGTAGGCCAGACCAAATTTCGAAACTGACGAAGTTGCCATGCAGCTGTATTGATTGGTATATCCTGCAGTGAGGGTGTCGGTGAGCGACGAAACTGCAAAACCTTTCCAGTAACCTCCCCAGGTCGATTCAGCATATTCGTTCACAAACATCGCCATTGAACTTTTAATATGCTTTATGTAAGATCCGTTTTCCAGTGTGCCACTTTTATCGGAACCGTTGTAAATACCATTTTCATTCAGATTGACATCTTCAAAATCGATGGTCGTGTAATACTTGTAGTCCTCTTCACAGGCTGTGAATGATAAAGCCAGAAATCCTGAAGCTAAGAATAAAATAATTTTTCGCATTGTAATTGATTATTAATATATTAAACAATAAATAAATCAAAACAACGACTCATTATCTGCCCGATGGATAACCAATGGATACGAAAATATTCTGCGGTTTGTACCGTTTGTCTTTATTCCCGAAGACAATGAAGTCGTGTATCGACTCGGCAGGTTTTCTGACTTGCTCCCGAACCCGGACGCCTTCCCGGTAGTTACCAGTGGCAATTGGACGATTGTCCGGTTCGTTGATATGGAGCTTACAGCAGCGGGTACTGTTACGGATTTACACCGTATTCCCTTTTAATCCGGACAGGTAGCTATCGCGGATCACCAAATCGGTGACAAAGGTATTTATTTTTATTGAAATAAAAATTCAATTTTAACTCAATTCAAATATTTAAAACAAAATATTGTTGACTGAGCACTAATTTTCAACGAACTAACTAAAAAGAACAGAACAAAATATAAGTGTTAATTCAATATTTTTGACACCATCTTATTTTTTTGTACTTTTGCAGCTGATATATATTAGATGGGAAGAATACTGGCAATAGATTACGGACAAAAAAGGGTGGGACTGGCTGTTACCGATCCGCTGCAAATCGTGGCAAACGGTCTCGACACAGTACTTTCGCATGAACTGTTCACCTATCTGCGTGCCTATCTTCAAAAAGAGAAAGTGGACACTTTCGTTGTGGGACTGGCACGTCAGCTCAATGGGGAAGATTCGGATTCGATGAAGCTTATTCGTCCTTTTGTGACGGCTTTGCAGCGTGCATTTCCGGATATTCCTGTAGTAATGTTCGACGAACGATTCACTTCTACCCTCGCCCATCAGACACTAGTAAGTTCGGGAGCTAAAAAAAAGGATCGGCAAAACAAGGCTCTGGTCGACAAAATTGCTGCTACAATCCTTCTTCAGTCCTACCTCGCTTCCATTCAATTGTAATCCTTTCATCATTCACTAAATGATTCTCCCAATATACACCTACGGTCATCCGGTTCTACGCAAGCCCACTGAAAATATCAGTTCCGATTACCCTGAACTACCTTCACTTATAAAGAACATGTTCGACACCATGTACCATGCCGATGGCATCGGACTGGCAGCTCCGCAAATCGGGCTGGCCATTCGCCTGCTGGTTATCGATTTAGCTCCGTTAAAAGAAGATGACCCGGAGATGGGCTCTTTTAAAGTAGTTATGATTAATCCCACCATGCTGGAAATGAGTGAGGAAGAGGAAGAAGCCAGCGAAGGTTGTCTGAGCATACCCGGAATCAGCGAGAAGGTAAAACGCTCTGAATGGATTAAAATAAAGTACCTCGACGAGCAATTTGACGAACACACCGAAGAGTTTGAAGGATTTAAAGCCCGGGTGGTGCAACACGAATACGATCACCTGGAAGGCAGCCTGTTTACAGATCACATCAATCCCCTTCGACGTCAGTTAATTAAATCGCGACTGACTAACATCGTAAAAGGAAAAGCAACCTGCGATTACAAAATTAAAACTGCCTGATAAGTTTAAGTAATACTGCTGACGAAGCTTCAATATTTACCCGGAAAGGAGTTGCTGAACTTAAAACTCCATTGTTTATTACTGCACCTTCCTGTAATAAATTACTGAATTGGTATGTACCGGTCTCCGGAAGTTGCAGGTATGACAATGCTTCAGATGGGATATTGATGGATAACGACACAGCATGCTGATCAAAATTTGCGACAATCAACAGCAACTCATTTCCAGATTTTCTGAAAAAAGTATACTGACGGTGTGGATTAAACAAGTCATTTTGTAAATTAGCATAGTTCAAATCGTACATTTCGCCCTTTTGCAGCACTTTTTCTGTTATTACCAAATTGAGTAACCGACGGTAAAAAGCTCTTAATTCCAGTTGTTCACCGGTAAGTAGTTCATCATTAAATTTCCCTTCATTTGCCCAATTCTGAAGCGACTGCACCCGCCAGTAATCAAAAATAGTCGTCCGACCATCGCGACCACTGAATCCCTCTTCATCCATACCCGGCTCTCCCAGTTCCTGACCTGCATACACCATAAAAGGTCCGTTGGTAAGCGTTGCTGCTACAACCAGCGCAGGAAGTGCCTTTTGTGCATCACCAGCAAAAAAATCGGATGCAATGCGCTGCTCATCATGATTTTCGAGGAAGTTGAGCATTCTGTCGGCAATACCATCGAGCGCCTGCCAGCAATGGGTAATGGCTGAAGCGCTTTGCTGATGAGTAATCACAGCACGCAATGTATCGTACAATCCCACTTTATCATACAAATAATCAAAGCCTCCTCTGAATAGGTAATTACGGTATTCAGCAGGATTGTATACCTCAGCGATAAACAGCACATCTGGATACTGTTGTTTAACCGAAGCAATAGCCCATTCCCAGAACTCTACCGGAACCATTTCGGCCATATCACACCGAAATCCATCCACCTTTTTCGATGCCCAAAACAGCAGAATTTCTTTCATCTTCAGCCAGGTATCGGGAATAGGATCAAAATAAGTCCGTCGGTGGTCGCCATAATCGACACCATAATTAAGCTTTACAGTCTCGTACCAATCGTTTATTCCCGGAAAGGCAGAAAACTGATCATTTCCGGTAGCTTTTGCCGGAAACTCTGTATAACCTGCCGTATCAAACTGTGGCTGAAAGGCTTGTCCTGGGAAGTAGTAGAAGTTATTTGCGGGAGAAAAAGCACGCTCAGGATCATCATTAGCCCCGAAATCATTTACTCCTTCAGGACGTTTGTCGGATGCGTATTCACGTGCCAGGTGGTTGGGTACAAAATCGATAATCACCTTCATTTCCTCATGATGGGTACGTTTTACAAGATCCTCAAATTCCTTCATGCGATCGGGAACCGATTCGGCCAGGTCGGGATCCACATCGTAATAATCCTTTATGGCATAGGCAGATCCGGCCTTACCTTTCACTACTCCCGGATGATCGGGCCGAATTCCAACTTCGCTGTAGTCCGTTTTTGTCGCATGTTCAAGTATACCCGTAAACCAAATATGCGTAACTCCAAGGTCCTTAATTGATTGAAGCGCATCAGCAGTAAAATAGTTGAATTTTCCACAACCATTTTCTTCAATGGAACCATTTTTTAAATTTTGACCTGTGTAGGAACCGAACAGCCGGGGTAAGACCTGATAAATTGTAAATTTTGACATCCTGCAACAAATTTGTACTGATTTTTTTGCGCAAAAATAAACAAAATTCGCGTTGAACCGTTATCTAAGCAGTATATCAAAAAAATAAATATTATAAATAATGGCAACAGTAACATTTAAAGGATCGACAGTAAAAGTTAGCGGCGAACTGCCGGCAGTTGGAACAAAGGCTCCCGATTTTAAACTGGTGGGTAGTGGATTGAACGAAATCAGCCTGGCTGATTTTAAGGGAAAACGCGTGGTATTGAACATCTTCCCCAGCCTCGATACGGGTGTATGCGCCACTTCGGTACGCAAGTTCAACGCATGGAATTCGAAACAGGAAAATACAGTAGTGCTTTGTGTATCCAAAGATTTACCTTTTGCACATGGTCGTTTCTGTGGTGCTGAAGGTCTTGAAAACGTTATTACAGGCTCCGACTTCCGTTATAACACTTTCGCAACCGATTATGGCGTGTTGATGCATGATGGCCCGTTGGCAGGACTCATGGCCCGTTCGGTGGTAGCTATCGACGAAAACGGTGTAGTAGCTTACAATCAGTTGGTACCCGAAATAGTGGAAGAACCCAGCTACGAAGTTAAATTCTAAAAAGCATGCTTCCGATGTGAATCGGTTCATTTTCTAATGTGTGAAGTGGCAGAGGCGTTGATCAACGTCTCTGCTTTTTTTTATTGCCCCTTGCCCCGAAGCAGGTTGATATCACCTTTCAAATTGTAAATTTTACCTTCTGAACCCTTTGCACGAATCACATAAAAATAAGGACCTTCTTTTACCGGCCGGCCATTGTGGGTACCGTCCCAGCCTTTCTGTATATCGGTCCATTCAAAAATCTTAGTACCCCACCGGTTAAAGATGACACCCTGGAATTCGACTATCGACTTGTAGGAAACCCGGAATTCGTCGTTGATCTCATCTCCGTTGGGGGTGAAAACATTCGGAGCCGATATCGCTGATTCGGAAATGGTTACAATCAAAGAATCGGTAGCGGTGCAACTTGCATTTTCAGCTCTGACTTTCACCACATACCGACCAGCTTCCATAAACGTAAAGGTGTGCGATTCGTCGGTGCGGGTAAGTACCAGCGCATCTTCCCGGTGAATCGTCCAGATATAATAGTTTGCAACTGGTTCGTTGCCATTGGCTTTGAAGCGAATTTCGAGGGGAGCCGAGCCCGACAGTGTTGTTACAGATTCCGGACGATCGCTTTCGTGCTTTTCGGTTCGAACAGTTGCTGTAGTCGTAATTTTACAGGCCACACGTTTAGCTGGAAATAAACCACTTTTTACGGAAAACGGACTTACACCCAGGTCGGTAGCAAACTGATCCCCTGTTACGGTAAAATAGGTATCTTTTAAAGGAGCTACAGCTACAGGAACAGAACCTTCATCCAGTTGAACTTTTTCACGAATGGATTTGCTTTTCCAGCCTTCCGACCATTCCAAGGTTTCGTAATCCAGCTCCAGCTCACGTTCCACGGCATACACCAATCCGGTTGAAGTAGCGTAGCTCATTGCCGGAATATTCCCTGATACTGCCAGGCGGAAATTATCGCAACCAACAGGCTCCACGGGCGTGAGCTGCAAATCAGAAGGTATTTTTGACTGGTAATCCATCACAAACACCGTCACGGTTTGCGTAAAAGCCTGACCATTGCGGGTGCCACTCAGTTTCACACTATAACCACAATTATCATCGGGTTGTATCGACGACTGATTACTCAGGAAAACAGGCAGTGGATGAAATGCAGGAGAAGAGGCAATGTTATAATACTCGTACCATTCGATGCTGCTTACCGCACCGTCGGCCTGAAGTGTAAGCTCAGTTTCAGGAGAAATACCGTTAAGCATTACGAGTGCATCCACGCGGTTTTGGTACGAAGGATACACCTTGCCCTGCCCTTGCGAAATGACTACCGATTGAGCAGTAAGAAAGAATGGCAGGCATCCTGAAATAAACAGCAAAAAACAATATTTTAACCGGGAAAAATGCATAAATGATTTTTTACAAGTGCAAATGTACTTTTAAAAACAAAAAAACCTTCAATTTATTACAGCTTTTTCCTGAAAGAAGTATTTTTTTGTACATTTGCATGGTTAAAACCACCGATTGCAGTGAAATCAATGTCTACGAAAATATTTACAAACCCGGGATTGGCCATTGCACTACTGGCCTTTTTGCTGAATATACAGCCTGTCCAATCCATCCAACGTGATTTATTTCAGGATAGCGAATATCCGGTTGTGATTGTGG
This sequence comes from Paludibacter sp., assembly GCA_034002585.1. Classification (GTDB taxonomy): domain Bacteria; phylum Bacteroidota; class Bacteroidia; order Bacteroidales; family Paludibacteraceae; genus Paludibacter. The sequence goes on along the minus strand of JAVFAG010000004.1, from coordinate 25,056 downwards.
ATGGCACACATTTTTATGAATACACTGTTCAGGTCCGCGAAGGTTTTTTCCGTATCAGGGTCAAATTTGGTCTTAGTGAGGATGAAGTAATCCGGTATAATCCACATGCCAAAGATGGCTTGAAGGCAGGGATGAAGTTACTAATACCGGTATCAAAAGAAGCCGCAAAAAAAACCGATGCCACAAAGCCCTCATCCACAGAACTTACAGCAGCTAAAAAGACTGATTCACTTGTTACAAAGCCTAGTCCTACCATTATCCGGGCGCGAAAACAGCATTTTAAAATCGCATTTTTACTCCCTTTTATGCTCGACCAGCGTAACGAAGCCAGCGATAGTCGATTTGTAGAATTTTACTCTGGTGCTCTGCTCGCCATCCATCAGGCCAAAGCAAAAGGACGACAGATAGAGGTTTACACCTTCGACACGGAGAAATCGGATCTCAGGATGATGGAAATCCTTACCAACGACATTATGGACGAAGTGGATTTGATTGTGGGTCCGGCCTACTCCAACCATGTGCCCATGGTCTGCGATTTTGCACGTATTCATAAGATAACCACGATTATTCCTTTTACCTCGAGAATTTTTGATTTGAACAACAATCCCTGGCTGTATCAGTTTAACCCCGGACAAGAAGCTGAATTACACAAACTTTTCGAAGTTCTCACCGGCGAGTACCGCCCTGCCAACCTTGTTTTGGTTGAAAACCCCTACACAGCATCAACCGACGAAGGAAATCAATTAGTTTCGCAGCTCAAGGTACTGCTTCGCAATGCAGGTCGTGAATTCCGCACCCTGACGGTCGATCCTGCAAACACCAACGCTTTGCAAAGTGCAATCGAACCTCAACGGGAGAACCTGTATATTTTCAATACCAACCGAATTACGACTCTTTCGGGTCAGTTACGCCAATTGGTACATTTATCTGACAGTTTTGCTGTTAAAATCTACGAACCCTATGCATGGAAGACTTCAAAAACGGAGAAACCCTCTTCATTCTATCTTTCCATATTCAGGAACGAATATCCCGAAAAAGAATACGAAGATTATATGCAATTATTCGCCTCTGTTTTCAACTGGCTCCCTTCCACAGAGCATCCCCGGTTCGATTTACTCGGCTTCGATTTGTTGAATTTCTATTTTGCATCGGTCGACCTTCCTGCGGATAAAAAGAAAGCGAAGTATCCGGTTTTTGAAGGTATTCAATCAACCATCCTCTTTGAAAAAACGACCGAAAAGGGAGGTTATATCAACAAACAACTAAACCATTTCGAATGATGAACAGAATTGCTATCATCCTGGTTTTAATTCTAAGTTTTGGTATTGCCGGTGGTTTACCCGCTCAAAAAGTTGCATTTATTCCTGAATTTTACATGGGAGCCAATGGTGGAACCACTCTTTCGATGGTTAATTTTAAACCTTCGGTTCCACAGTCCTTTCTGATGGGCTATCATGGTGGTCTTGTGATGCGCTATAATTCTCAAAACCATCTGGGCACCCAGGCCGAACTCAATTATTCGCAACGGGGGTGGCACGAACCATCGGGAAATTCGCGAAGGCTCGATTATATTGAACTGCCTTTTATGAGTCATTTCTACTTTGGCAATAAAGTGCAGTTTTACTTCAATATAGGTCCAAAAGTCAGCATCCTTGTCGGTGAAAGTGTATTAGCAGGAACGAGTGATGCCGCACAATACACCAGTATTGACCGCCCGCTGGATTATGGTTTTTGTGGAGGCTTTGGATTTCAGTTTAAAACAGGTAAACAAATAGTTTTAATCGATACGCGGGCAAATTTCAGTGTCGCAAATATTTTTCCGGATCGAACAGCCGATTATTTTACCACTTCTAATCACCTGAATGCGTCGGTATCGGCAGCATGGCTATTAAGAACCAACTAACAACCAATCAATTTATGGAACAACGAATCATCACTACCCACCTGAATGTGTATCATTTTACCGAGCTGGAGCCCGAAATTCAGGTATTGGTAAACAAAGCAAAAGAACAATTTCAAAAAGCATACGCTCCCTATTCCCGATTTCATGTGGGCGCTGCTGTCCTGCTCGAAAACGGAGCTCTTTTTGAAGGAAATAACCAGGAAAATTCTGCCTATCCTTCCGGACTCTGTGCCGAACGCGTAGCCTTGTTCTACGCTCATGCTCAGTTCCCCGATGTGCCGGTAAAGGCTATTGCCATTGCTGCTTACACAAAAGGAAGCATCGTGGAAACGCCAATCACACCTTGTGGCAGCTGTCGTCAGGTGATGGTTGAATCAGAGTCGCGTTTCAATCATCCTTTCGATATATACATGATTGGTCGTACTCAAATCTATCATGTAGCAGGTATCAGTCAGCTTTTGCCCCTGCAATTTTCGGAAACCGACCTGGCAAATCAATAATTAAACAAAGGTAATTAGTCACACTTTCAACGAAAAATTGTATCTTTGCACCCTCAAAATTAACTTATTGAGGCCTCACCTTGTTGGGGCCTTATTGAACTATAAAAACATCAGATAGCTTTACGATGGCAAAAGAATTAAAAGAACTGACAAGCAGAAGTGAGAATTACTCGCAGTGGTACAATGATTTGGTAATCAAGGCCGATTTGGCTGAAAACTCAGCTGTACGCGGTTGTATGGTGATCAAGCCCTACGGTTATGCAATTTGGGAAAAGATGCAGGCTGCACTCGACCAGATGTTCAAGGATACAGGCCACGTAAATGCCTATTTCCCGCTTTTTATTCCCAAATCGTACCTGAGCAAGGAAGCCGACCACGTGGAAGGCTTTGCCAAGGAATGCGCTGTGGTAACTCATTACCGACTCAAGCAAAATCCCGAAGGCAACGGTCTCATTGTGGATCCGGAAGCTAAACTCGAAGAAGAACTGATTGTTCGTCCAACTTCAGAAACCATCATCTGGAGTACCTATAAAAACTGGATTCAATCGTACCGCGACCTGCCTCTGCTCGTGAACCAGTGGGCTAATGTAGTACGCTGGGAAATGCGTACCCGCCTGTTCCTTCGTACAGCCGAATTCCTTTGGCAGGAAGGCCATACCGCGCATGCCACTGAGGCTGAAGCCATAGAAGAAGCGGTGAAAATGATGAATGTGTATGCCGACTTTGCAGAGAACTACATGGGTGTACCAGTTCTTAAAGGTGTGAAATCGGCCAACGAGCGTTTTGCAGGAGCACTCGAGACATACTGTATTGAGGCCCTGATGCAGGATGGAAAAGCATTACAAGCAGGAACATCACACTTTCTGGGACAGAATTTCGCCAAAGCCTTCGACGTTACTTTTGTGGACCAAACCAACAAGCAGGAATATGTCTGGGCTACTTCATGGGGTGTTTCCACCCGTTTGATGGGTGCATTGGTAATGACCCATTCCGACGACAACGGACTGGTGCTGCCTCCGAAGCTGGCTCCGTATCAGGTGGTGATCGTTCCAATCTACAAAACCGCAGAACAACTGTCTGCCATTAACGAAAAAGTAGCCGAAATTACCCGTCAGCTGAAAGCCAAAGGCATTTCGGTGAAATACGATAACAGCGACAATAAAAAGCCGGGTTGGAAATTTGCCGAATACGAACTCAAGGGCGTGCCGGTGCGTTTGGCAATGGGTGCCCGCGATATGGAAAATGGCACGGTAGAAGTTGCCCGTCGCGATACACTCACCAAGGAAACGGTAAGCATCGACGGCATCGACAATTACATAGCTGAATTGTTGGAACAGATTCAGGCCAACATCTTTAAGAAAGCGCTCGACTACCGCACATCCGTAACCCGTGAGGTAAATTCCTACGAAGAATTTAAAGTAGAAATTGAAAAAGGAGGTTTCCTGCTTTGTCATTGGGATGGCACCTCTGAAACCGAAGAAAAAATCAAGGAAGATACCAAAGCCACCATCCGCTGCATTCCGCTGGAAGGCGATCTTACTCCGGGAAAATGCATAGTTACCGGCAAACCATCAGCGCAACGTGTGGTGTTTGCCCGGGCATATTAATACCAAGCTTAAAATAGTAAAAACCCGTAATTGTATGATTCAATTACGGGTTTTTTAATAGCCTCACCCGGCACAAAGTGTGGCTCACCTCTTTTGCGCTTCGTTCGCACCCTGACTCGGGTCGTGACGCAGGGCTTTAGGTAGAAACTTCTCCGGATACTTCGTCACAAAGTTATCACCAAACAAGCGATTATGTATAACTGTATTCTTGTAGATATCCCAGTCGAAGCGTCCTTTCTTCCGGAAATAAAGTGTTACTACCGACGAACTAATGACAATAAAGGTCGAATAAAGAATGGCTAACCAAATCATCTGACTTTGAAGGGGTTCTTTAAAACTGAGTAGTATCACTGCAAATGCCACAGGCCCGTTTTGGATACCCGTTTCCAGTGAAATCGCCCGCTGGTGTAGTGGGAACATCTTCATGGCTCTTGAAAGATAGTAACCAAACAGAAATCCTACTAATCCCAAACCAATAGCTGCGACATACACTACAAATGGTGTTTGCAGAAACAACGCTCCGTGACGGAAAAAGGCGGTGAAGATGAGGTAGATAATCACTATCATACCCACAAAGCCAGCAGTATCTTCGGCAGTTTTGGCCCAGTCGGGCGATTTGCGTTTCAATAGCATACCCAATGCAACCGGTACCAACACCAGCACCAGCGAACTGATGATATTGCCGGTGGGGATTACAAATTCGGCTGTTCCTCCTTCGGCCTGCATGCTGTCGGTAATTTGTTGAATAAAACCGCCGGTGTACAGTTTCAGCAACAACGGCATCATAAGGAGTGCAAGAATGGTGGAGGCGGTGGTCATGGAGATACTCAACGCTACCGACCCACGCGAAAAATAGGTGAACATATTCGAGGTTGTACCTCCCGGAAGTGTTCCAATCAATATAAGGGCAATGGCATAAGCAGGTGGCAATCGAAGTATCACCGATAAACCGAAGGCAATTAAAGGCATCAGTCCGAATTGCGACAGAAAACCGATCAGCACACCGCGCGGACTCTTCACAATTGCTTTAAAATCGTTGATGGTAAGGCTTGAACCCATGCCAAACATGATTACAAAAATCATAACTGCCAGCAAGGCCTGATCGATGGGATATAATAATTGGGATGGAAATTCCATAATATTTTTTTATGCTGATTTATAAATGTCGTTAATCATTTCTCCGTGCTTCTTTTCAATAATATGGCGCTTGATTTTGAAAAGATTGGTAAGCTCCTCTCCTACTTCAAAAGGTTCTCCGAGAATTCGGTACTCACGCACCTGTTCGTAATAACGTGCAGATCCGGATACTGAATTGAACTTTTTAATTTCTTCTTTAATGATCTTATGCACTTCTTCATTATGCTTTAGTTCGCCAACATGTTTTACCTTGAAACCAGCCTGACGAAAACGCAGTAATGAAGGAACAACCAATACACCCAGGAATTTCTTATCCTGACCTACCACCATGCAATGCTCAATGTATTCACTTCGCAACAATCGCATTTCTATTGGTTCGGGCTCAACATTCTCACCGCTGAGCAACACAATGGTCGATTTTGAGCGACCCAGAATCTTCAGACAATTGTTGTGCGTCATGGTTCCCACGTCCCCGGTTTTCAACCAACCATCTACTACGGTTGAAGCAGTGAGTTCCGGTTCCTGAAAATAGCCTTTCATCACCTGCGGACCCTTCACCCAAATTTCACCCCGCATGCCCCGTCCCTGATGGGGCAACTTGTCGTTGGGATAGAGCACATTACCGGTTTCGATATCCATTATTTTCACCTCGGTTTCGGGCAAAGCAGGACCTACAGTTCCCACAACCAGATTGTCGAAAGCGCGTACCGAAATTACCGGCGACGATTCGGTCATGCCATAGCCTTCGAGTACGGGAATGCCTACATTATTAAAAAACTGATCGATGTGCAGTGGCAAAGCTCCACCGCCCGAGATAGTTGCTCCCAGCGAACCTCCGGCACCCATGCGGATTCGTTCAAGCACGGCAACATTAAAGAAACCATACCAGGGCAACACCAGCAACCAGCGCAGAATATGAAAAGGCATCAGGAAAATGCGTTTCAACAGCGATTCGCTCTTTAATTTCAAATTCTTGTTGTTGATAAAATAGACCGAAGCAGTGTAATGCTTTGCTAAAAAATAAGCAATATGAAACAGCACCTGCCGTACGGGATGCGAAGCTTTAATGTTTTGCAGAATACGTTCGTGTAATTTTTCCCACAAGCGGGGAGCCGAGGCCATAAATGTAGGCTCAATATTACGCATATCTTCCGCCAGGTTCTGAATACTCGAATAATAAGTACAACCGCCGAAGCCAATGGTATACATTTCCACAACCCGTTCGAACACATGCCAGATAGGCAGCACAGAAAGGATACGGTCGTTCATGTTGTGTTTACCCGGTAAGCTGCGCACCTGCGACACCATGTTGGCGTGCGTCAGCATCACACCCTTAGGTTTGCCCGTTGTTCCCGATGTATAAATCAGGGTAAATAAATCGTCGGGTTTAATAGCTGCAACGCGTTCTTCGGCACGCCGGTCGCCTTTAGCCCTCAATTCTGCACCTGACAACTTAACATCGGCGAGCTTTCTCACACCTTGTTGCACGTTGGCTTCCGGATCCAGAACAATGATTTCCCGCAGTTCAGGAAGATCCTTTTTTAATGCTAACACCCTGTCCTGCAGTTTCTCATTTTCTACAAAACAATATCTTATTCCGGCGTGGTTGATAATGTACACAAGTTCTTCGTCGGTAACATCCCTGCCCCGGGGCACATCAGCTGCTCCACACAGCTGAACACCGTAATCGGCCAGTATCCATTCGAAGCGGTTATCTCCAAAATGACCGATGTGTTCACGGGCTTGTACACCCAATTCAATTAGTCCCGTTGCCAGGTCAAGTCCCTGTTCGTATAGCGAACGATACGAAACCGGGTTCCATTTCAAAGCACTTTCGCGGGTAGCAAAAGCAGGTAAATCGCCGTAACGATTGGCGGCTTCACGGTATAAAAGAGCCAGATTCGGCTCCTCAATGCGATATCCCATCTTTTTTGATGTATTAGTTATCTGTTCTGATTCCCTTCGCATTTTACCGGATAAACGTCGGTTCCGACTGAAATGCGGGGTAAAAATAAACAGAAACTGCACACATCAATAAAATTAGTGCAATAAATTAACGGTTGTAAGGATATTAAAAGAATAATTGAGTGATAATATTTGTCAAATTTATGATTTGCATATAAAAACTACATTCGATTACATATTTCGGAATATATATTTTGTTATTCAAAACAAATCGATTATTTTTGTGTCAAATCCAGAACCTATTATGAGAATTATTACATACAAAGCTATTGAAGACTATGCAAAGCTACATGCTTCTGCGAAAATTGCTTTAGACGAATGGTATATTAACACAGAACAGTGTCAGTGGAATTGTTTTGCCGATATGAAGCAGATTTTCAACAGTGTAGATAGTATCGGCAACAAACGCTATGTTTTTAACATAAAAGGTAATTCATACCGACTAGTCGTTTTGGTATTATTTGTACAAAAAATAGTTTATATAAGGTTCATTGGAACCCACAATGAATATGACCGAATTAAAGATTGCTCAATTATTTAAACATCAGATTATGAAATCGATAACAACCAAATCAGAATATGAAGCAATCATGGCAAGAGTAAATGAACTTGTTGAGATTGTTGACGATAATACACCCAAAACTGATCGAAATTTTATTGAACTGGATTTCCTTACCGATTTGGTTGTAGAATACGAAAAAGCACATTACTCAATTGGGAAACCAGCTCTGAGCGATGTGATTAAAGCGCGTATGTATGAATTGAATTTAACCCAAAAGGCTTTAGCCGAAATGTTGGGAATCAGCACTCCGAGAGTAAATGAATATCTTAACGGAAAATCGCTTCCCACCTTACAGGTGGCCCGTAAAATTCATAAGAAGCTGAACATCGACGCAAATGTCATTCTGGGCGCAACATCTTAATGCATCACCGCTGCTCCCGGTGAGCCTTTCCACGAGCATCCCAGGCAATACAACACGGTTAAATCGAAACCCTCCAGCGATTCTTCCGGATGAATAGGCACTACTTCGAAATCTTCGGTAACAATCACCACCACCGATTCGCCACTGTCGTTTTTTACGCGGAAACGGTGGATTTTACACTGCGGACAAAGACGCTTGCGAGTGCTCATGATTCGGTAATGGTGAGTGCGGGTGCATCGAATATCTTTTCTTTTTCTACTTTCATCACCCGACCGGGATATTGGCTTATCCAGCCATGATTGTGGGTGGCCATGATGACGGTGGTACCCGAAAGTCGAATGCCATACAGCAATTCAATCAAATCCTTGCCAGTCTCGGGATCCAGGTGACCGGTGGGTTCATCAGCAAGAATAATCTCCGGAGAATTCAGCAGTGCCCTTGCGATAGCTACACGCTGCTGCTCACCTCCCGACAGTTGATGCGGACGCTTATATCCTTTGTTACGTAGTCCGACCTGTGCCAACACTACCTGAATCTGTTCGTCGATAACATCCTGCTCTTTCCAGCCGGTAGCCCTGAGCACAAATTCAAGATTGGCATTCACCGAACGGTCGGTCAACAGCTGAAAATCCTGAAATACAATGCCTATCTTACGTCGCAGGTAGGGAATCTGATTGCTTTTAATGGTACGAAGGTCGTATCCCAACACTTCAGCTTTTCCATCGAGTACCGGCACTTCGTGGTACAGCGATTTTAGAAAGGTACTTTTACCACTTCCTACTTTACCCAATAAATACACAAATTCACCTGAACCGATTTCGAGTGTCAGATTCTTCAGAACGGTGAGTTCCTGCTGGCAAACTTCAGCATTAATAAATTTTATCAGCGTCTTCTTCATACGAAGTTATTTCGGATTGAATCAGCAGAGGAGCCCAACAAATGCAGAACTCCCCTACTTCATTATTTATGTCTTTTTTTAAGCTCCCGACCAATGTCGTCAAGTGAATATCCTTTGGATGTGAGCAAAACAATCAGGTGATAAATTAAATCCGAAGCCTCGGAAATCAATTTTTCATCACTTCCGTTGGTTGCCTCAATCACTGTTTCCACAGCTTCCTCGCCTACCTTCTGTGCCATGCGGTTCACGCCCTTTTTAAACAGCGAGGTGGTGTACGAACCCTCGGGCATTTCGCGGAAACGCTCCTGTATAAATCCCTGCAGGTAATTCAAAAAGAAGATATCACCTTTATTTTCTTCATTCCAGCAGGTATCAGTACCGGTATGGCACACAGGACCTACAGGATTTACCTTGATTAACAGCGTGTCATTATCGCAATCGTTAAGAATTGTAACTACTTTCAGGAAGTTACCACTCTCCTCTCCCTTGGTCCACAAACGCTGGCGGGTACGGCTGTAAAAAGTGACTAACCCTGTCTCCACTGTTTTCTGATAGGCTTCTTCGTTCATAAAACCCAGCATCAGTACTGTGCGGGTCTCATTGTCCTGAATAATAGCAGGAATCAAGCCTTCAAGCTTCTTAAAATCGATATTCATTGAATGTTTTATTGTTTTCAAATCAGGTTGATGCCCATGGCTTCGCATTGCATGCGCATATCCTCAGACCAGATACTAGCCTGAATTTCACCAATATGTGCTTTACGCAGGAAGAACATACACAAACGCGACTGACCAATTCCTCCTCCAATAGACAGTGGAAGTGTATCGTTCATCAGTCGCTTGTGGAAATACAATTCCAACCGATCGGTTTTATTTTCAAGTTCCAATTGTTTGAGCAATGCCGCTTTATCAACACGGATTCCCATGGAGGATATTTCAAAAGGCACACCCAGTACTTCGTTCCACAGTACGATATCACCATTCAATCCCGGAAGTCCTTTTTCGCCCGGAGTCGTCCAGTCGTCGTAGTCGGGAGCGCGACCATCGTGTTTCTTTCCATCACCCAACGCACCTCCAATACCAATAATAAATACGGCACCGTATTTTTTGGCTATCTCGAACTCTCTTTCCTTCGGAGTTTTGTCGGGATACAAGGCCCGCAATTCTTCGGCATGGATAAAATGAATGCTGTCGGGAAGTACAGGCTGAATCTGTGGGAAGCTTTCCGAAACCAGGTATTCAGTACGCAACAGGGTAGAATAAATGCGGGTTACTATCGATTTCAGAAAGTCGATATTCCGTTCCTCAGCAGTCATTACACGCTCCCAGTCCCATTGGTCGACATACAGCGAGTGCAGATTTCCCAGCTCTTCATCGGCACGAATGGCATTCATATCGGTATAAATACCGTATCCGTTTTCAATATCGTAATCGGCCAGGGTCACCCGTTTCCATTTGGCCAGCGAATGAACTACCTCGGCGCGCACATCACCCATATCCAGTATCGGGAAATTCACAGCACGTTCAACCCCGTTCAGGTCGTCGTTCAAACCGGTACCCCGAAGTACAAACAAAGGTGCAGTTACCCGCCTGAGTCTCAACTCAGCCGAAAGATTTGCCTGAAAAAAGTCTTTTATTTTAGCAATACCCAGCTCGGTTTGTTGTAAATTCAGCAGGGGTTTATAATTCGCCGGATTAATAAGATAACTCATAAAAAATGTCATTAAGATTAATAATTGCCGCAAAGATAATCATTCTGACTGGCTTATCAACCTAAAAGTTTATAAAATGATAGCAAACGAAGATTACTATTTCCGCTTGTATACAACAAATGCATAGGGATGAGCATTTTTCTCATCGGCAGGATGTTCCTCCCGCGACACTTCTTCCCACTGCGAAAAGTCGGTTTCAGGGAAGTAAGTATCTGCTACAAATTCACCATGTACCCAAGTAATATACATCCATTCGGCATATTCCATAAACTGCTTGTAGATAACCGAACCACCAATGATAAACACTTTCTCGGAATTCGACGAGAGCTCCAGCGCATCTTCAATTGAGTCGGCTTCGAAATAGCCATCCACCACTCCTTCGGTCAGCATCGTGGTCATCACAATATTGGTGCGGTTGGGCAGCGGTCCGTTCGGAAGGCTCTCAAAAGTTCGTTTCCCCATAATAAGGGTATGGCCTGTTGTGAGATCTTTAAAATGTTTCAGATCAGCTGGCAGATACCAGGGAATTCTTTTCTTATAGCCGATGGCGAGATCATCCGCAACAGCGGCAATAATGGAAATAGTTGGCATTGTCTTCAGATTTTTTATTTAAAAGCCCACAAATGTAGTCATTTTTGAGCAAACGATACTCCGTCGAACTGTTTTTTTACCGGATTAAACCGATACTTCACCCTTAATATGCGGATGAGGATTATAGTCCACCAATTCAAAATCTTCGAACCGAAAACCAAAAATATCGTTGATATCAGGATTAATAATCATCCGTGGAAGCGGACGTGGCTCGCGGCTCAACTGCAGTTTCACCTGCTCCATGTGGTTCATGTAAATATGGGCATCGCCAAAGGTGTGGATAAACTCGCCTGCCTGCAAACCGGTTACCTGTACCATCATTTGCAACAACAAGGCATAGGAAGCAATGTTGAAAGGAACTCCCAGAAAGATGTCGGCACTGCGCTGGTAGAGTTGCAAACTAAGCTTTCCGTCGGCTACATAAAACTGAAAGAAGGCATGACAGGGCGGCAGGTTCATGTTCGGAATATCGGCCACATTCCAGGCACTTACCAGTATTCGACGCGAATCGGGATTGTTCTTAATCGTATTCACCACTTCGGTAATCTGATCGATATGGCCTCCCTTATAGTCGGGCCACGATCGCCACTGATAGCCGTAAATATGCCCCAGATCGCCCTTCTCATCGGCCCACTCGTTCCAGATTCGCACACCATGGTCCTGAAGGTATTTCACATTGGTATCGCCGTTCAGAAACCAGAGCAGCTCGTGAATAATCGACTTCAAATGCAGTTTTTTAGTGGTGATACAGGGAAATCCTTCCGACAAATCGAAACGCATCTGGTGGCCGAATATCGACATTGTGCCAGTGCCGGTGCGGTCGGGCTTAAAGGTGCCTTCGTCGAGCACCCGCTGTAGTAAATCTAAATATTGTCTCATGTTCGTTTATTTGTAATTCATTCGTACCACCCGGAACTCGGTCCGCCGGTTTATCTGGTTGGCGATTACCTGCTCCTCAGGCTTCAGCGTCAGGATGTAATCCATCGTAAGCGCTGTATCCACCGTCAGGAAGGGATGTTTGGCCACTGTAGTTTCGTCAACCACAAAGGGTTTTTCTTCTCCGTAACCGGTTGTAATCAGGCGTTCCTTATCCACTCCTGCCTTGATAAGGTAATCGACCACCGACTGTGCCCGCCGTTGCGACAACACCTGATTGGCCTGGTTATTACCAATATAATCGGTATGGGCGCTGATCTCAATCAATGTATTTGGATTGTCGTTGAACACAGCCAGCAGTTCCTGCAAACCGGTTTCCGACTCGGGTGTGAGGTCCCATTTGGCAAATTCGAAGAAGATATTATCGAGCTGCACAGGTCGGAACACTGCCGGCAGACTCATATCTACCGTAAAGGTTTTACTGTCGGTTACGCCTTCGGATGATAAACGGGCCGATTTATTCAGAAAACCGCGCGCTGTGGCCAGCATCACGCATTCCATGTCTTTGTCGATGCGGATGCGGTACGATCCGTCCTTGCGCACCCTCACCTTGGTATTTTGTCCGGTATTGCTCACCAGCCGAACTAATGCATCGGGGATGGGCTGGTTTTTATCGTCGGTAACAATTCCCTGCACCACGATTTCCATTTCAGGAAGTTCGAAACGGTAGATGGCATCGTGACCGCGCCGTTCGCCCCGGTTCGACGACAGATAGCCAGCCTCGCGCACGCCTTCGAACCGAATGCCGAAGTCGTCGTAGTTGGAATTAAGGGGAACGCCCATATTGGTCACTTCCCATTGTTCGCCTACTTTGCGGGCCCTGAAAATATCCAACCCTCCCAAGCCGGGCAAACCATTGGAGGCAAAGTAAAGCGCTGTATCGCCGCGCAGTACGGGAAAGAGTTCATCGCCGGGGGTATTGATGGCGGTACCTAGATTCTCGATGTATTTCACCTCGGTGCCTTCTAATGTTCCTTTCCAGATATCCTTTCCCCCTTGTCCGCCGGGTGCATCCGAAACAAAATAAAGGGTCTGCCCGTCGGGCGAAACTGCAGGATGCCCCACGGTAATGGTGCTGTCCTTAAATATTGTCAGTGCCTTGGGTTCGGTCCATTCGCCTCCGGCTCGCGACGTATACATAATCTCCACATTGGCTTTGGTATCGGCTTTCTGCGGTGCCCGGGTAAAGTACATGCTTTTGCCATCGGAGGTAAAGCTACAGGCGCCAATATCATTTCCGGTGGTAAACTCTTCTGAAAATACTGTTTCGGGCTTGCTCCACTTGCCTGCTGCATCTTTCTTCATTACATACAGTGCGGCATTGGGCTGATTGGTAACGCGGTTGGGATCGGCTTTTTTCTTTGTATCGGTAAGTGTCGACGAATAATACAGCACATCAACATCGGTGCCCTGAAAGGCGGGTGCAAAAAAATAAGTATTGCGTTTAAATAAATTCGGATCTCTGCGGACGATGTAACGCGTCGGACGGGCTTTCCATCCGGCAACCAGCTCGGTGGCTCTGAGTCCATTCAACGCCAGCACACTCGCCGAATCATATTCCAGAAAGCACTGGTAGTTTTTCTTTGCCTCGGCATACTTGCCATTGCGGTGCTGCTCGCGGGCCAATTGAAGATACACCATACTATCGGTATGGTTGAGGCGCACGGCCCGCTGGTACATGGCCTCTGCCCGGTTGTTGTTGAGCAACCGCAGACTCTCGGCCTGCCGGAAGGCGACACGGGCTTTCAAAGGACGGTCGGCGGGGGCAATGCGGCTGTAGAGTCGGCCGTACAAATCGGCAGCGGTGGCGTATTCGCCTGCATCAAAGCGCTGATCGGCAGTGGTTAAACGCGACTTGGTACCGCACCCTGAGAATAGTATCAGGGGCAGTACCAATAAAAGAAGTATTCTAAATCTGTAAAGTCGCATTCAATCCTAAGTTGAGGGTGTACGGTTGACACCAGTTCGTGTACTAATTACACCAGCTTATGTACCGAATCCACCAGTTTGTGAACCGCTTACACCAGTTCGTGTATCACCAGTCCCGAGCGCAGCTTGGGCTCGAACCAGGTGGTCTTGGGCGGCATGATGTTACCGGTATCGGCAATGTCGATCAATTGCTTCATCGACACGGGATACAGGGCCAGGGCTACTTTCATCTCACCACTGTCCACCCGGCGTTTCAACTCGCCCAGACCGCGGATGCCGCCTACGAAATCGATGCGTTTGTCGGTGCGTAAATCCTTAATTCCCAGAATATCATCGAGAATAAGGTTCGACGAAATGGTTACGTCGAGTACGCCTATCGGATCGCTATCGTTGTAGGTACCTTCTTTGGCCGTAAGCGAATACCATTCGCCCGAGAGGTATAACGCGAAATTGTGTAGTTTATTGGGCTTGTAGGTATCGGCTCCCATGGCTTTTACTTCGAAGTTCTTTTCCAGGGCAGTTAAGAAGGCTTCAGCGCTCATGCCGTTCAGGTCTTTCACCACGCGGTTGTAGTCGATAATGTTGAGCTGGTTGTCGGGGAAGCATACGGCCATAAAGTAGTTGTACTCTTCATCTCCGGTATGATGGGGATTCAACCGGCGTTTTTCGTCGCCTACTAAGGCAGCTGCAGCACTCCGGTGGTGTCCGTCGGCTATGTACAGCGAAGGGATGGTGGCAAAAAGCTCCGTAATGCGGCTTATCATGTTAGCATCGCTGATCACCCAGAAGTGATGACCAAAACCATCGCCGGGGGCCACAAAATCGTATTCGGGTTCGCCCTGTATCACCGAACGCACAATGGCGTCGAGCTCGTCGTGGTGCGGATAGGCAAAAAATACGGGTTCGATATTGGCATTGTTGATACGCACGTGTTTCATGCGGTCTTCTTCTTTGTCCTTGCGGGTCAGCTCGTGCTTCTTGATGCGGCCTTCGAGGTAATCGTCCACACTGGCACATACCACCAGTCCGTACTGCGTTTTGCCGTTCATGGTTTGCGCATATACATAATATTGTTCCTGCTCGTCCTGCACTAACCAGCCATTGGCCTTAAATGCGGTAAAATTCTCGAGCGCCTTTTCGTACACTTTTTCTTCGTGCTCGTCGGTGCCGGGTTCAAAATCAATTTCGGGTTTAATGATGCGGTACAGCGATTTCGGATTGCCAGCCGCTTCGGCACGGGCTTCTTCGGAGTTCAATACATCGTAGGGACGCGATGCTACCTGTTCGACCAGCTCCCGTGGGGGACGAATACCTTTAAATGGTTTAATTACAGCCATAAGCTTCTTTTTTGGTTTTTATTGTTTTGTGGATGCAAAATTAGTCAAAAAACAGAAACAACCACACCCGTTTTCTACTGAAATGCCAGATGTGGTTGTTTATCATAAGGATACTTTATTTGTTAAAGTTTGAATGCCTTGCGGATATCCTCTACCCTGTCGAGTTTTTCCCAGGTGAAGAGTTCTACTTCGCGCTCGATTACTTTCGTACCGTTGAGCTTAAACTTCTTGGTAACTACTTCGGGAGTGCGACCCATGTGTCCGTAGGCTGCTGTTTCGCGGTAGATGGGATTGCGCAGCTTCAGGGCTTCTTCGATCTTGCGCGGACGAAGGTCGAAGAGTTGCTGTACCACTTCACCGATTAGCGGATCGCTGAGCGCTACGGTTGCGGTGCCGTAGGTGTTTACGTACACATTCATCGGACGGGCCACGCCAATGGCATAGGATACCTGCACTAATACTTCGGCAGCAACACCGGCTGCTACAAGGTTTTTGGCGATGTGGCGGGCTGCATAGGCTGCCGAACGGTCGACCTTCGAGGGGTCCTTGCCCGAGAAGGCTCCACCTCCGTGGGCTCCCTTTCCGCCGTAGGTGTCCACAATAATTTTACGGCCGGTAAGACCGGTATCGCCGTGCGGACCACCAATCACAAACTTACCCGTGGGGTTCACGTGCAGGATGTAGCCGTCCTGAATAAGCAGGTCGAACTGCGGGTCGAGGGCTTTTACGCGGGGAATAAGGATGGTGCGTACATCTTCTTTAATGGCCGCCACCATGGCATCGTCGGCTTCCTGCTGACTCATACCCGGTCCGGCTTCGATAAACTCATCGTGCTGGGTCGATACCACCAGTGTATGCACCCGCACGGGCTTGTTGTCGTCGTCGTACTCCACCGTCACCTGCGACTTCGAATCTGGACGGAGGTAGGTCATCAGCTGTCCTTCCTTGCGGATGGCTGCCAGCTCCTGCACCAGGGCATGGGCCAGGTCGAGTGCCACGGGCATCAGGTTGTTGGTTTCGCGGGTGGCATACCCAAACATCATCCCCTGGTCGCCTGCTCCCTGATCGTCGGGGTTGGCACGCTCCACACCGCGGTTGATGTCGCCCGACTGCTCGTGGATGGCCGATAGCACACCGCAGGAATCGCCGTCGAACTTATAGTCGCCTTTGGTATAGCCTATCTCGTTGATTACTTCGCGGGCAATGGTGGGCACATCTACCCAGGCATCGGTTTTTACTTCGCCGGCAATAATTACCTGCCCCGTGGTGACCAGGGTTTCGCAGGCTACTTTCGATTCGGCATCCTGTGCCAGAATATTATCGAGCACTGCATCGGATATCTGATCCGCTACCTTGTCGGGATGCCCCTCGGATACGGATTCGGAGGTAAATAAATAACTCATGATTGTTTACGTATTAATAGTGAATACTACCGAAAATCATGTGATCTTCAGGATAAACAGGAGGGAGAAAATATTGAACCGGGGGAAATCAGGGAAAAAAGGGAGTAGTACAAATCCTACTTTTTAGCATTTTTTTCGGTGGTTGCAAGCGGTTCAAATCCTTCCACACTGTTTTTCGCTGCAAAGATAACACTTCTCCTAAACAACCCTGCACGGCGCTTTGTTTTATTTGCCCCGGATTTAACAAAGATTAACTGCTTTTGGGTGCACACAAAGGTATTAACTGCTTTTACCTTTGATGCAGGATGTTGTATCTTTGCGGCGTTTGTGTAAGAATCTACAACTATGACCCGACGACCAACCGCATTTCTGCTTGTTTACCTGTGGCTTGTTACCCTGCTGACAGCCTGCACACCCCACCCCAACCTTACCCAGGTTGAGAGGCTGTTTGATAGCAATTACGACTCGGCTTGTGCCCTGCTCCAAACAATTAATCCTGCTGAACTCTGCACCCAAAATGACAAGGCACTGTATGCATTGTCAGTCACCCGTGGCCGCTTCTACCAGGGCACACCCGATGCCAACGACTCGCTGATTTCGATCGCCACCGCCTACTACGACCGCCGCGACCCCCACCGTGCGGCACTGGCCTGGTTCTACATGGCCAAGACCTGTGCCCTTAACGAACACTACGACAAACAGGTAGCTGCCCTGCTGAAAGCGCAGCACTACTGCATGCTTGAGGACAACCATAAGCTACAGGCCTATATTTTTGTCGAGAGGGCAGCGCTTTTCGGCCACCAGCAACAGCCCGACAGCGCCCTCATCAATTACCGACGGGCATTGAAGGCGTTCGCAATACAGCACGATACACTGAATGCAGTGAATACCGAAATGCAGATGGCCGTTCTCTACATTCGACTGAAGCACGACTCCACCGCTGAAAGCATCTGCCGGCGACTTCTTCAACAAGAAGCCAGTATGCCTTTGGCCTACCGTTCGGCCCTACACCGCATGTTGGGGAGCATTTACCACAGCCGGGGCCACTACCGACAGGCGGCAAAGGCCTACCGGCAAACACCACTCACCGGCAATTCCGACTACGACGACAACCTAAGCTACCTCATTGCTAAGAGTTACATCGCCAGCGGTCAGCACGATTCGGCTGAGCAGTACCTGCGTACCATAGACAACTACACCGACATGGCACCCGACTACCACAAACTGTGGGCAGTAGTCCATCAGCACCGGGGCAACTACCCGGCCGCCATGGCCCACCTCCAACAGGCCATGACCGCCACCGATTCGCTGTACCATCACCGGATTGACCAGAGCTTTTCCGGCCTCGAAAAGAAATTCAACTACCAGAAACTGAAACTGCAAAATCAAAAGCTGGAGATAGTTCAATTCAGGAGTAAACTACTGGTATTGATTTGTTTTATAGGTATTGCCGGGCTGGCAGTCACGTTCTATATTTACCGGAATAAAGCAAAGTTAAAACAACTGGAAATGGATAAAAAGCTGCTGGAGCAGGAAAAAATTCATTTTGAAAAAGAAGTTGA
Organism: Paludibacter sp.; assembly: GCA_034002585.1. GTDB lineage: Bacteria > Bacteroidota > Bacteroidia > Bacteroidales > Paludibacteraceae > Paludibacter. The sequence goes on along the minus strand of JAVFAG010000004.1, from coordinate 6,654 downwards.
AAATGCTAAACTTATCGAACATCAACTAATACTACAAAGAATAGTAATTACCAATCTTGAGCAATATCGAAAAAACACACACCGTAAGCCGGAACATATCAAAGAAGGCTTTAGTCCGGTTAATAATGAACATTTTTATCATGAGTTATACTCTGCCATCGATATAGAATATAATAACCTTTCCCATAGAATAAGAGAAGTACATACCCAATTGAACGAAAACGATATTTTAATTTGTTGTCTCATTTTAGCAGGTTTCGACACCGGAATGATGGCATCCATATTCAACATAAAATTTGATTCAATGAATATGAGAAGATCCAGATTGCGTAAAAAATTAAATCTCAATAATTCTGAAAGTTTCATAGACTACCTTCGCAATTTTTAGCAATATTTCACCCCCAAAAAACCTCTTTTTTGAACATGTATATATGCTCACTTTTCAGCAACTCACTTAACATGCTATATATCTGACAAATACATCACCTTCAAAAATGGGCATGTATATATAATAAATTCGGCGAATTTGGAAAATTCCCGAATTTATTTATATTTATTTGCAGGATTACTTTTGAATGAATAATCACCATGAAAAAAAGCTTATCCTATTTCGTATTAGCTGTAAGCATTTGTACAGCCAGTTTACTCCAACAACAGAAGCTAATTCAACTACCACTTTCAACTAACGATCCTCCAACTATCATTTTACCTCCCATCATTATCAGACCGGCAACAGAACCAATTCAAGTTGCATGGCTACATACCTTTTATAGGGAAGAATATCCAAATAGTAAACTTACATCAGTTTAATCGAAAAAAATCAAATTCCTAACAGTCTTAACATTAAAACTGGCTTTAGGCAAATGATCCCGATAGTCAGATCATTCCATTCAGGTCAGTTGTAATGATCCGACTGTCGGATTAAGAGAATCGTACTGGTTGTAATAAACCCAAGAGTCGAAACATCTCAACCGGTAAAAAAGTAATCAACCCGACAGTCGGAACATGAAAACCAACGCAGTTGAGATATATCCGACAGTAGAATCAAGACAATTGTTTCCATGAAGATAGACCCGAGACTCGGGTTGATTACAACACGAAAAAAGGGAATGATTCGGACTAAACAAAAAACTTTTTCACATCAAATAAATCAATTTATTAACTTAAAAAAAAACGTATGTACTTAAGTGAAATGACTACTGAAACCCTGGCGGAACTGACTAAAAGAGTTTTGACCATTAGCAAGAAAGAAGAATATGCAATGACTCACAATCATGCATTGGTATCAAAAATCGAAGCAACTGCAACCAACTACCTTGCTGTCTTCGACAAACAGAAATACAGCGGTTTAGGCAAGCAGGTAGCCGAAGCTGATTTGTTGAGAGATACATTATTTATGTCATTTAGAGTTATTATAACCGGCTTCTCAAAAATGCCGGGATTTGCAAAGCAACAAGAAGCTATTGATTTAAAACAATTCATCAATAAACATGGAAATGGATTGCACATGCTTAGTTATGGCGACCAGTCGTCCCATTTGGATAAACTCATTGAGGCACTTGATACAGAACCCAATCAGACAAGACTAGCTACATTGAACCTCACTGATTGCTATGTACTCTTAAAAAATGCACAAACAACATTTTCGGCTCTCTACCACAAACAAGTAAAAGCGAATGCTGAATTAAGAAGAAAACTATCAGCTTCGTCTTTGACAAAGCAACTTGCCAGCGATTTGCGCAATTATTCAAATTATGTAGAGGCAATGGGGAATATTGATGAAAATTGGAAAGCATTATCTTCTGAATTAAATGAGGTTATGAAAGCTGCAAAGAACAGCAAACAGCAACGTGAAACAGAGGAAAAGACTGAAATGGTTGGGATTTGATTTTATGCAGCTAATTAACAATCTTGAAATTAGATTTTGACAATAACAATGGGCGGCTGTGAAGTTGCCCATTATTTTTAATCATTTGGAATTTAACTAATTGAATTTATCACATTTAATACAGTTTATTAAGGTATGTTTGTATATTTGCGGTGTCTTTTCAAATAAATACCAAAGACTGGTAACAATGAAAAACTTCTATCAGCATTCACATCATTTAGCTTTAATGAGAATCCCTTATAACAGTCTTAAATTTAAATGTTTAATCTTTTCAATGCTTTTTGTTTATACTATCAATGCTCAAGTTTGGAAACACTCAACATTTTAAAAGTGAGTTTTATGGAAATGCCAAGTCAGCATCAATTATTGGAATTGGAGGAAATTTCATTACACACATCTAATAAAAATATGAGACTACAATTTTCGCTAATTTTAATTAGCACACTTAATTTCTACATTTGTGCACAAACTGTGACTTTGGCAGTACATCAGAACTATATTCCTGTTATTACTCAGCATGAAGACACCCTTAGATCATCAATTTCACTCGGTAATCAGTGGTATAAAAATGATGTGGCAATTGAAGGGGCCACAGGACAAACCTATGTTTATAAAGAACCAGCAATCTACAAAGTAACGGTTACATATGAGAATCCTAACTGTAGTACTTCCTCTGAATCATTAGATATTAAAACAGCCTTAGACCCTGTATTTAAGGGAGATATTAATTATAAAATTTTCCCCAATCCTAACCATGGTAGGTTTAATGTCTATACAAGTACTTTATCTTCGGGTTTAATACATCTTGAATTGTTTACAATCGATGGGAAATTAATTATGCATCACAAACAATATATTTTTTCTAATAGTCAAACAATACCTTTTGGCAATGATAACTTAGAAGTTGGTCTTTATACCCTTCGAATTCATACAATATCATGTATTGTAAACCAACTAATCATTGTACAATAACGTCTCAACTTAACCTATTATCAGATGAAAAAGTATGATATATTAATAGTAATTGCATTGTATTTCTCGCTTGTAACATCAGCACAAACACTATATACAACTCAGCGAGATTCTATACCTGCAAAAGGTGATACTTTTAAACTAATAGCTAGTCCATGTAGAGGAATTATTCAATGGCAGGAGTCTACTGATGGAAAGGAGTGGATTGACATTGAAGGACAGACAGCTAATCAATTAACTATACCAACAACAAAGGAGGCATTTTACCGTGCTAAACTAATTGATGACTGTTTCGTAACATATTCAGATTCGGCAGTGGTACTTATGACTAAAACAGTAAATCCTACAATAAATCCAAGAACTATTGATGGCGCTACACTCGTGAAGTCAGATAGCATAAGATTCGTATATTTTTATAATAGCGATTTTCCACTTAAAAATGGTGATTTGTTATTAAGCAGTGATTCGTCAAGCTCAATCCGCATTGTTTCTGACATCAAACTTACTAAAGACTCTGTAATTGTAAATACAATAAATGGTAATCTGTCTAATATCTTCATTAACAAGTCAATTAAGCTAAATACTGCTGCAAAAACAACTGCTCAGAGTATAACAGGGACGAAAAACAATTGGCAATCTCGCAATAAGACTCATGCAGATGATTTTATTCATCCCTCTAAAATACTTGACAAAAACTTCAACCAAGTTAAAATTAGAAAATACGATACTGAATCAGGAAATGGCCCTATGATCAATTTTGAACATAATTTTAGTGGAAAAAAAATTTATGATGAAAACGGATTTCTAGTTCAGATTTCTGAAGGTTACTATAAATTTAATGGCGAGTTGAAATTTGAGTTAGATTATGATCAACCAAAATTTGATTTTAAAAATCTGAAAATTAACAATGGGAATTTAAAACGGTTTAGTTTTTATACTGATCCTGACTATACCTACGTTGACTCGAAAATTATTCTATCTGCACAAGCAGCTGGTCAGCTATCTATTAAAAAGAAAATTACCATAGCTGAAAATGTTTTCAATAAAACATTTATGTTTTTGGTAGGTGAAGTGCCGGTTTGGGTCGAAGTTAAAATGGATTTAATGGCAATGACCAGCTTTAATGTTAATGCAACCTTTGAAGTTAGTGGAGGAATTTCTGCCTCTGCAAATCCCAAATTTGGTGCTACTTACGAAAACGGAGAATGGAAATCAATCAAAGAAGCTATCTATACAAGCACAATGCATGGACCAAACGTCAATGGCAAAGCAGATGAGCAACTTCAGTTTGAAATTTATCCACACATTAGCATTCGGTTTTACGAAATGATTGGACCGTATCTGGATATTGCCCCCTATTATCGGCAGGATATGAACATAAGCATAAGCGGTAATAGTGATTTTGGATTGTACAAAGGTTCTAATCTACGTTTAGGCGTTTCCATGGACTGCTTCGATGAAAACATATTTGATTATAATTATGAGTTCAAATTTAAAGAAGACACTTTGTATCGTACACCTCATAGATTATTGTTAGCCAGCGGAAATAACCAAGTCGGAGAAGAAGGAAAGCCACTTAATGAAAAAATAATATTACAGGTTTTAGACTCTAAAAACAATCCTGTACCTTATTATCCAGTGAATTTTAATTATCTAACAGAAAATGGAGAACCCTCAATATTAAATACCGATGTAAATGGTAAAGTGTACTTCAATTGGATACTCAGTGACAAGTCTGGTGAACACGTTCTGGCAGCTTTCCTGAAAGATGGACATGATAATAAAATGATTAACACAGAGACATTAATTAATGCATCAACTCAAAATGTAATTAAAACTCCGTTAGTAGCCACTAATCCGGTTATCATCCTAACTGAAACTACAGCCTCGTGCGGGGGGGCAATTATTGAGGATGGTGGAGCTGAAATTGTCGATTGTGGTATTTGTTGGAATACGACTGGTAATCCAACAATCTCAGATAGTAAGACTGTTGATGAAAGTGTTGATAGTGTTTTTACTTCTGAAATGACTGGATTAACAGCCGGAACAATTTATTATGTGCGGGCTTATGCTACTAATTCTAAAGGTACAGCTTATGGAAATCAAATGAATTTTAAAATTGGTAATGAGCAATTAATATCAATCTTTCCTGCGTATAATTACAATAACTCTTTTACAATATTTACTCAAGGTATCATAACAACCGGAGGTTATACCCCAATGATTTATCTAGGAGAAGCATTTAACTATGGTTCAACAGCAAAATCCAAGCTATATACTGCTACATCATATCAATTTATTGTCACAGACAACTATTCAAGAGGTACTCAATCATCTTTTATATTATCTCCGATAGGACCGGTGTACAGTTTACATGATTTACTTGGCAATGGTCCAGGAACCGGAACTTCTTTAACATTAACTTATATACCTAAAACAAATAAAATTTATCCAATTACTTTAAGAGCTGTGTTTCAAAATGGAGAGATATATGATTTTAACTTTTTACTGATATTTGGCCCTCCACCGCCAATTTATCGACAAACATATGTAAACTTTAACCAGAAAAGATAAATTGGATTCATTCATTTATATTTGAAACTATAATATTATTGCTGGATTTTATTATATCGTTAATAGTTTCATTATCAAATCCGACAATTTGTAGAGTACAACAAATTAATAAAACCCTCAGTTTCTTTGTTAGTATATACAAAGGACGTCCATCCAAGGGTAAAACGTTTGCTTCTTTTGGGAAGAAATGTGAATAATAATGACGTGAATTCACAACATCGATAAGATTGATTTTACAATTTGAAATGATATCAATTTCAATATTCATATCAATTAATTGTTCAATTCTCTCACTCAAATCCATCCTGCTTTTATTTACAAAACGCCTATGAAATCCCTCCAGTGCCTGAATAACAATTAAAAAATCCAGACTTGAAAAATATGATTTACTACTAATACTATCAATTAAATGCTTACGTATAGGAGCAATAACTTTATCTTTGTCAAACCACTCATGAATAACATCCTTAAATATATTCTGAATACGGCTAAAGTCAAATAAAAGATCGTGCCTTTTAATTAGACGTGAAAAATCTTCATTTCTTTCAATTCTAAATAATTCTACTGAATTGATATATTTTTCACCATTTTCAATAGATTGAAAATCATCAACGTCAAAAAACAATATTCTTGAAAATATAATTGGTGATAAAGTTGCCAATGATATAAATTGTGCAAATAGTTGAGCCTTATTGTAAAGTGTAAATAGATCAGTTTTGTTATTAATAAACTCTATTTCAAAATATGTTTGCTGTTCCAAATTGACAGAAAGTAAATCATCAGTTGAATTAATGTTAGAGCCACCTAAGATAGTTAATTTATAACCTCCTGCAAGAACGGTCTCAAATTTCAAATTTGTATCATTTTTTGTATTTACGGAATAAGTAATTTTTTTTATTTTATTCTCATTTTTAAAATGTATTACATTTTCAATCGCGCCAGGATGAAGCCATTTGCTTAATTGTGGGCTTAGAATCTGTATCTTATTAAAAACTAAGTCTTTTAATGATATTAAGTATTTTCCAATAACAGCAAATTGGCAATTATAATTTGTAAGCAGAAATGGTGCACAAAAATTATAACTCACCCAAGAGTAACAATTAAATAATGTTACCTTTTTAGCATCAGATGAAATACCATGAATAACAGCTGCATTTTTCTGTTCAACAATTAAATCAATGAGATCATTTTCTCTTTCAAGGCTGCCAAACAATTCTAAA
>JAVFAG010000003.1:54407-60410 GCA_034002585.1 Paludibacter sp. | reverse complement strand
AGTGGTGTGGAATGGAGAAGGATAGTGGAAATATTAATGAAGTAGTGGATTAATGATTAATGCATTCAGTTTTCCAAAAAATTCTGGTGTTATTAATTGAGATGATGTGAATTTAAACTTGTAGTTTAACTCAAACAATTATTTTTTTCTATAGTTATCAACATCCAATTTTTAAGTAATAGATTATCAAGCACATAGCCTGTTCATAACTTCTGTTCATAAGTTGTTTACAACTACAGTTCAAAAAATTTGGAGAACCCATTGTTGTGATTGTATATTTGCATCATGAGTTACGGCTCAAACAACAAAAACGAATGTTGGCGCTCTTTGAAATACGGATACATCAGAAAGTCGAAAGTGAAAAATGGACTTAAAACACGAAGGTTAAATGAACCGGCATACGGATGCCGACTGCCTGTAGAGGATACTGATTTACCAAACGGTGCGCGCAAGCGGATAGTGAAAGTAAGCAGCCGGAAACATGGTTGAGGTAGTAAGCGGGGGAAAATAACCGGAAGTGGAAGACAACACCAGTCAGGGTTCATTATTCCGACAACAAGTTGAAAAGAAGGTGCAAGCCGGAAAATCAGCCCATCTTATGCAAGTGAAATTGCGGCGGAACGTCAGAATGCAAGACCAAAACACGACCCCGTCAAAAAGGGACATGGAGCGGAAAACAATCGACCGGAGTCAGGTGATTTGCAACCCCGAGCATGTACAACTACGAAACGAAACAGAACGTTCCGACAGACCGATAAAACGGACGGGAGCGGGTTTCGCAGACGGAAAGACAAGCGTTAGGAAAGCGCGTAAGTGCTGAAATTGAAGGAAGAAACAAATCCGACTCACGATGATATCACGTATTCGAAGAAAAACAACATTGGCGTAATGCCGGAGAGGATGTCTGAAAAGGTATCCTCTCTCTGTTTTTGGTCTATACTGTAGTTTTTCTCACTTTCTCCGATTTCCTCATCACTTCTTCTTTCATCTCCTGCTTATAGGCGATTATTTTCTCCAGCACGCTGCGGTCGGCTGCTGCTGCTACCTGGGCGGCAAGAATGCCGGCATTTTTAGCTCCGTTCAGAGCTACAGTGGCTACAGGTACGCCTCCGGGCATTTGCAAAATCGACAACACCGAATCCCATCCATCAATAGAATTGCTTGATTTTATAGGTACTCCAATCACCGGAAGCGGCGAAAGGGCGGCTACCATTCCGGGTAGGTGAGCGGCTCCTCCTGCACCTGCAATAATCACCAGAATACCCCGCTTGTGTGCATTGGATGCAAAATCTACCAATTTTTCAGGTGTACGGTGCGCCGAAACGATATCGATTTCGTAGCCTATGCCGAATTTTGCCAGCATATCGGCTGCTTGCTGCATTACAGGCAAATCCGAGTCGGAGCCCATTACTATACTTACTCTTTTATCCATGATTTTACCTTGATTAACTGATTTACTTTTTCTGCTTTTTTCAAAGCGCATTCCAGGGTGGAGGATAATACGGTGACATGTCCCATCTTTCGGTAGGGCATGGTGTTTTTCTTTCCGTACAAATGAATTTTCACTCCTTCGATGGCCATGCTTTCGGTCAGACCTTCGTACAGCACCGGACCTTCGTAGCCCTCATCGCCCAGAATATTTAACATCACCGAAGGAAGTTTAAGTTTGGTGCTGCCCAGTGGCAGGTTGAGAATGGCCCGCAGGTGTTGCTCAAACTGCGAGGTAATCATACTTTCTATGGTATGATGTCCGCTGTTGTGCGTGCGGGGAGCTACTTCATTTACAATGACTTCACCTGCTGTGTTGATGAAGAATTCGACGGCCAGAACGCCTTCCATGTTCAGTAGCTCAATGAGCTCGCCGGCAATGCTGATGGCTTTTTCGGATTGTTCAACAGTGACCGACGATGGACAGATAAGTTTGTCCACCAGATTAGCCTGAGGATCAAATATCATTTCAACAACAGGAAAACACCGTATCTCACCTTTGCGATTGCGGGCTGCAATAACCGCAATTTCCTTTTCAATAGATACCTTTTCCTCAACTACCGAAGGTCCTTCCAACACTCGTGAAAGCTCATCAGCCGTATTAACAACAGCAACTCCCCGTCCGTCGTATCCTCCTTTTCGTATTTTTTGGACAAACGGAAAAGTGATGGTGCCTTTTTCAAGTAAGCCATGCAATTCGCTATTCGATTCCACCAGGGTAAAAGGTGACGTTGGGATGCCATTTTTTCTGTAAAACTCCTTTTGCAAGCCTTTGTCCTGAATCAACGCCAGTATATCAGGGTCGGGTGCTATCCTTATTCCTTCTGATTTAAGTTTCCGGAGGGCGTCAATATTTATATTCTCCATTTCAAAAGTTAGTACATCCACCAGTTTTCCAAACTGATACACCGATTCAAAATCGAGATGGTCGCCCTTTACAAAATGAGACGCAATTTTCCCGGCGGGACACTCTTCATCCTTATCGAGCACATAACTGATGATGTCCCACTTGCTTGCTTCCTGGATAAGCATTTTACCCAACTGTCCGCCGGCGATGATTCCTAATTTTAGTTCCGAAGTTACTAATCGTTCCATTCAAATTTAAAATAAAAAAAGCTGAAGCTACTCACTTCAGCCTGAATAATTTACAATGATAAAATACAGTGGCATGCCGATGGTTATATTAAAAGGAAAGGTAATCCCCAGGGCCATCGGAATGTACAAACCCGGATCGGCCTTGGGCGCCGACAGTTGCATGGCAGCCGGTACAGCAATGTAGGACGCACTGGCAGCCAGTATGGCAAACATAAAACGGTTGCCAATATCGGGCGTGATATACTGACTCAGAAAAGCCACCGCACAGCCATTAATAACCGGTAAAACGATTGCAACAAGGGTTACAAACCAACCGTATTTCAGGAAAGCGGAAAAACGTTTTGCAGTCACCATTCCCATTTGCAGGAGGAACAGTGCCAGAAATCCTTTGAAAATATCGGTTGTAAATGGTTTAATACCTTCGGCCTGTTTGGTGTCGGCAATGAGACCAATTATCAGACTTCCCATAATGAGTAAAACACTACCATTGGTAAAGGAATGGTGGATGACCGATTTGATGCTTCCCGCCTCCGAATTGGATTTATCGGTGTCGTGTTTCATAATTAACAGCACGCCCACAATGATGGCCGGTGCCTCCATCAGGGCCATCACAGCCACCATATGGCCGCCTGAACTCAGATTTTGCATCTCCAGAAAGGAAACAGCGGCCACAAAGGTTACAGCACTTACCGACCCGTAGGAAGCCGCTACAGCTCCGGCATCGCTGTCGCTTAACTTTCGTTTGAGAATATAAAAGGTGTAAAACGGTATAAAGGCAGAGATAAAAATGCCAAAGGCAAGCGAATACAGTATCTCACTGTTGAAACCGCTGTGTGCCAGCTCCTGACCTCCTTTAAAACCGATAGAAAACAGCAGGTAGAGCGACAAAAACTTAGCAATTGAGACCGGAATTTCCAGATCGCTTTTAAGTTGAGATGCGATGATGCCAAGCACGAAAAAGAGCAGTACAGGGTTGGTTATATTGCTTATTAATATCTGAAATTCCATGTTTCTAATTCAATATTAACTGATTACGTTCCCTCCACAGCGAGTTATGCTGTACAATTTTTACGGGACAAAGATACGCAAAAATGTCTAAACTGTTTTTCTGCAACAATTCATTTTGGTGGTAAGTGATTATTTCAAGTTGTGAAATTTTTCAAAAAGAATCTATACTACCTATATTTTGATTCCGGAATCGCTGAATTCCAAAATACTTGCTAAATTTGCAATCGTTCCAAAAAACAATGCATTATAATGAATAGAAGAGAATTCTTCGGACTTAAAAATAAGAAACAATCGGTCGATGTGCCGGTACGAATAGCTGCTGATGGTATAGCTCCTTATCAGGGGTCGTGGACCGAAGTGCAGGTGAAGCACTTATTGAAACGTACGATGTTTGGCGCAAAATATTCCGATATACAGCAATTTGGCTCGCTTGCGATGGAGGCCTGTGTCGATCAGCTTATTTATTCCACGGAGGCTGAACCTCTGCCTCCTGTCAATAGTTATTCACCGGCACGGCCCGATCCTAATGTGCCTGAAGGAGAAACCTGGGTGAATGATCCGACATCGGTGTCGTCAAGTCTGAATACAGGCAGACGGGAATCCCTGCATTCCTGGTGGTGGGGTCTCATGGTAGGTCAATCGCGTACACTGCGCGAGAAAATGGTGTTGTTCTGGCACAATCATCTGGTGGTGGAATATCCGGGTATTAACCCACGGTATTTGTACCAGTACAATGTGGTGCTGCGTAGGAATGCGCTGGGAAATTTCAGGACCTTGTTGCGCGATATGACACTTAATCCTGCCATGTTGGTATATCTGAGTGGAGATAAAAACACCGCTGCCGCACCGAACGAAAATTATGCGCGTGAATTGCAGGAATTGTTTGCAATAGGCAAAGGTCCGGATTCGAAATATACCGAGCAGGATGTTCAGGAAGCTGCAAAAGTTCTTACCGGATATCAGATCGACAGTGTTACTGCCATGTACAAATTTACTCCAACACGTCACAGTACCAGCAATAAAACTTTTTCGGCATTTTACAATAACCGGGTCATCACCGGCAGATCGGGAACAGCTGGTGAACAAGAACTGGATGAATTACTGGATATGCTGTTGGCTCAACCCGAAGCTGCAAAGTTTATTTGTCGGAAGCTCTATCGTTTTTTTGTGTATTATGAAATTGATGAACAGGTTGAATCGCAGGTGATTGAGCCACTTGCTGCCATTTTCAGACAAAACAACTACGAAATTAAACCGGTGCTGGAGGCTTTGTTTAAAAGTGAACATTTTTACAACCCACTGAATATCGGTTGTATGATTAAAAGTCCGGTTGATTTTTCAGTGGGGCTTGTAAGAGAGTTTAATATTCAGTTTCCTGACGCGAATTTGTATTATGCCGACACTTATTCATTATGGCGCTATATATTGCTGGATACAAACAAGATGGGTCAGGAAATCGGTTTGCCACCCGATGTTTCGGGATGGCCGGCTTATTATCAGGAGCCGCAATTTCATCAATTGTGGATTAATTCCAATTCCCTGCCGTTACGAAGTAAGTTTTCAGATTATATAGTTTCGACAGGCTATGTGAAAAACGGGAAAAAGGCCTTTGTCGATGTGCTCACCTATGCGGCATCGTTGCCGGATGCGTCTGAACCGAATGCGTTGTTAGACATGCTGATTCGTAATTTGTTCATGCTTGGTTTATCTCCCACTTCCAAAGAGTTTATCAAAAAGGAAATGCTGTTGTCGGGTCAGGATTCGGATCATTACTGGACCACTGCCTGGGAGAACTACATGGCAAATCCTTCCAGTACCACCAACCGGACTATTGTGCTGACTCGCCTGCGGGCACTGGTTCAGTACCTTATGAATTTACCCGAATATCAACTTTCCTGAAACATGAAACGAGCATGATTGCAGGCAATCACCAAAAACAGTGACAATCTGACATGCGAGTTCCATGCGACCAGTAAGAAATAACTATTTACGCATGAAACGAAGAGATTTTCTTAAAAATACAGCTTCCCTGGTTGTCCTTCCGGGTATCAGCAACCTGCTGTTGGCCGGAAACCACGATCCACGTCCCTGGTTTACAGCCCTTGCAAATGCCGGCGCTACCGAACGGGTGCTGGTACTTATCCAGCTGAAAGGTGGAAACGATGGACTCAACACACTTGTACCACTCGATCAGTACGATGCCTATAGCAATGCCCGAAAGGAAGTTGCCATTCCCCGTTCGGCAGTGCTGCCACTAAACGGACGCAACGATTGTGGTTTTCATCCTTCCATGACTGCCCTTCAAAAAAGATTTAACGCAGGAGAAGTGCGTATTGTGCAATCGGTAGGCTATCCGTCGCCCAATTTTTCTCACTTTCGTTCTACTGATATCTGGCTTAGTGCGTCCGATTC
>JAVFAG010000003.1:40452-54307 GCA_034002585.1 Paludibacter sp. | reverse complement strand
GATGCGGTCGATGCATTTATGACCGATCTGGAATTTCTGAATATTGCCGATCGGGTTGCGGCTATGACCATTTCCGAATTCGGTCGGCGCATATTGGCCAACAAAAGTCATGGTACCGATCATGGTGCTGCTGCTCCCTTGTTCATCTTTAGTAATCAGGCTGTTCCGGGAATTCTCGGGGTTAATCCAACGATTCCTGCCGCACCTACAACCAATAGCAATATTGCTATGCAGTACGATTTCAGGGCGGTGTATGCTTCGGTGCTAATACAATGGTTTAAGATCGAAAAAAGCCTGGTGGATGCTGTGTTACTAAAGAGTTTCACGCCTTTACCCCTGTTTCTCGATAATTTTACTTCCGTGCCCGAAACGCAGTTGAAGAATACTACTTCGTTCAGGAATGCCCCAAATCCTTTTACCGATGAAACCCGTATCTTCTTTGAGTCTTCGGGCGAGACGATTATGCTCGAGGTATATGATGCAAAAGGGGCACTATGCAAGATTGTAGTTGAACGTTATTTTGAACCCGGTACACACTCAGTTGTGGTGTCCACTCAGGATTTAAGTTCAGGGATTTATTATGCCAGGATGAATAAATCAGGGCATAGTCACTCCATTTCAATGATAAAACGCTGAGTGGATCATACAGATGAGACAATACCAGTTCACTGTTCAGCCAGCAACTCATCAATTAACAGGTTAAAATCCCGTTTAAATTCTTCATGGAAAAGCCCCGTTGCCGGACCGTTGAATCCCGTGTGAATTTTACGGATTTTTCCTTGCTTGTCGATGAAAATCGTAGTGGGATAGCCGTTCACTTTTTCCAACTCAGGTAGTGCTTTGCCGGTAGCTTCCTGACCCACTTTCCCTCCAAACAGGATTGCGTATTCTGTTGTATAGCGATTGCGCAGACGCTGCAGGGCTTCCTGTGCATACCTGAAATCATCTTTTCGTTCAAATGCAAGTCCGATCACTTCAACGCCCCGGTTGCGGTTGGCTTTGTACCAGGGTGAAAGAAATTCCATTTCGTCGAGACAATTCGGACACCAGCTTCCCAAAATTGAAACTACGACTACCTTGTCCTTGTAGCGTTCATCGTCGATAGATACTGTTTCTCCGTTCAGATTGGGCAGACTGAAGCTCAGTTCATCATGCCCCGGCCGTAGTTTTGTCAGGCTATAGGGATCGGCCAATCCGGCCTGGTCGTTGCGGGTACCAACAAGTCGGGTTTTACCACGTGTAGTGTAAAAAGTGCCTGTAAACGAATCGTTTCCTTCAAAAATAAATTCCAATAGATAAGGACTCAGGCCTGCAAAGGCTGAAAGTTGAACACCGTTTTCGGTATAACTACCTTCCAGAAAACGCAGATCTCCGTAGCTGGTGAGTATTGAGCCGGTAATACGCATATCAGTGGAGGTTCCTTTTGCCGGATTATCGGATGTTGCCTCCTGAGAATTCAGGTTGCCCTTTTGATCTTCATTCAACTCAGAGGATACTCCCATTCCTGAAGTCTGAATATTGCTTTGAAAAATTCCCACATTACGTGTGGTATCTACTTCCTCATTAATAAATAGCACATTCCATTTTCCGTCGATACGCACCGGAGTCGGCTTCTCAACGGGTTCGAACCGTTTTGCATTGCCGTATGTTGCCCTGAAAGGCACACCTGAGTCATTTTCAATATAATTCTTATAAAATCTTCCGTTCATTCCATGATGACCGATCACCGCTTTAATATAGGTGTCGTATGCTAAAATCGGAATATAGATGGAATCTCCGGAGATTGTAACTCCTGGAAGTTCCACCCTTTCGTTACCATTTATCAGGATAATTGTGGCCGAATCGGTTCCATTCATCTTTAATTCAAAAAGAAACGGAGCTTGTTTTTCAATCAGAGCCAGTTCGCCCTTCCAGATACCTTCCTGAAGATGAGAATGAGGTTGGCAGGCAATAAAAACTACAGGTAATACTAAGATTAAAATTACTTTATTCATACGATAATGATTGTATTTTTACCGACTACAAATGTATGCAGAATTTTCGTATTGTTAGTCCGAACATTATTCTGATATTTGCAAAAAAATTATGAGCAACCTGAACGTCACGTCAGATTCTTCTATTCCACCTGTTAACAAGCTTTCTCAGGCTATTCTACCCATAGTTGCACTGACTTCCTTTATGGGTACTTTTTTAGTATCTTCGGTGAATATCGCATTGCCTGCCATTGGGCGCGATTTTCAATTAAGTCCGGTGATGCTGAGTTGGGTCATCACTTCCTTTTTACTATCCACAGCTCTATTTCTGTTTCCTGTTGGAATGTGGGCCGATCGCACCGGAGTGAAAAAAGTGTATCAGGCTGGTTTAATCATTTTTACCATAACCACTTTTCTGATCCCCTTATCATCATCAGGAAGCTGGCTTATTGGATTACGCTTTGTACAGGGAATCGGAGCAGCATTTATGAATACAACCGGACAAGCCCTTTTAGTTGCAGCCTATCCTCCTCAACGACGGGGCAGGGTGTTGGGAATATCGGTTTCGGCAACTTATATGGGATTGGCAATGGGGCCTTTTGTGGGTGGATATATGACGCAGTATGCCGGTTGGACTACCATTTTCTGGGTATCGGGCGTATTGGGTGTTGCCGCAACCATAGTTGCCTTTCGTAAACTGGGCAAGGATGTAAAAGAGCCGCTCGTAACAGCACCTGTATTTAATCTCCGTGTTTTTACCCACAATAAGATGTTTGCTTTTTCCAATATCGCGGCGCTTATCAATTATACAGCCACTACAACCATTGTTTTTTACCTTAGCTTCTATCTGCAACAGGTACAGGGTTTTCTTCCCCGTGTAGCAGGACTCATACTGGTAGCACAGCCCCTGATGATGTCGCTGTTTTCACCCCTTGTAGGACGCTTATCCGACAATGTGCAGCCGCGTTACCTGGCTACAGCTGGTATGGCCATGTGCAGTGCCGGATTGTTAGCATTTTCATTTTTAACAGAAACCACCACCTCCGGCACAGTGGTCGCCTTACTTATTTGGGAAGGAATCGGATTTGCCTTATTTTCATCTCCAAACATGAATATGATAATGAGTTCGGTTGATAAGCGAAACCTGGCCATTGCTTCGGGTACAGCTGCTTCGATGCGGGTGGTAGGACAAATCGTGAGTTTGTCGATTGTTAGCCTGTTGTTTTACCTGTTTTTTGGGGATAAGTTAATGCACGAAGTTACTAATCTCCAATTTCTTAAGGCCATGAAGTGGGGTTTCACTATCTTTGCTGTGCTGGGTGTAAGTGGTATTTATTTTTCCTTTAACCGACATCGTTAATCAGTTATCAATTATCCTTTTATGTTTACCGTTTTTAGTCTGAAAAGCGGATGTTAATTATAGCGAAAGTTAATGAACAGGATTATTCTGTTGGTTAGAAATTGTAATAAATTTCGTATATTTACGCATCTTATTGAAGTTTTCTGTTTAGAAAAACAACAGGACAGAACTAAAAAACACGCAAAATGAACGAAATTTATTACACTCCAAGACATTATTCAGCGATTGAACTTTGGAGGGATGTGACGGAAGAAGAATGGCAGGATCCGAAGTGGCAACAAAGGAACTCAATACGAACCGTCGATCAGTTGAAAAAGATTATCAGGCTGAACGCGCACCAGACCGCAGAAATTGAACGTACGATTACTACTATGAAAGCCGAAGGGAAAGAGCCCTTTCGTATGACTCCCTATTACGCCTCACTCATGCAGGCCGATCCGTTTCATCCACAATTTCTTCCGGGTGAAAAGGAAGAACAACGCCTCGACCCCATTTTCTGGCAATCGGTACCTACACCGGCCCATTTGTTATTTCCCGATACCGGTATCGAAGGTGCCATGTCGGAAGGATCACGTAGTTTTGGTGCTGCCTATCAGCGCTATCCCAACAGGGTAGCCTTGTTTGTTGCCGAAAACACAAGTTGTGCTTCGTATTGTCAACATTGTCAGCGTGCCAAATCGCTGGATGGTTCGGTGGATGTTAACAGTGGAATGATTGACAGGGGATTGTTTTACATAGCCTGGAATAAAAACATCAACGAAGTGTTGGTGACAGGTGGTGATGCACTGATGATTAGTAAACACCGTCTTCAGTATATATTAGAAGAATTGAGTAAAATTGAGCACGTAAGAGTAATTCGTATTGCTACACGTGTGCCGGTGGTAATGCCCATGGGAGTGACCGACGAGGTTCTTGAACTCATTCGGACTTCGGCTAATAGATTCAGTTCAGAAATGCCCAAATACGTTTATTTTATGACGCATGTGAATCATTACCAGGAAATCACACGCGAATTGCATGCTGCTATACAACGTATTAATGCTCATGGATTTACCATTCGTAATCAAACAGTTTTTCTGAATCATGTCAACGATTATTATAAAACCCTGGCCGAGACCTTCCGCCGAATGTTCTGGATTGGAATTCATCCCTATTATTTGCTTCAGTGTCATAAGGAAAAAGGGATTGTACATTTTATTGCCCCAATTCAGATAGGAAAAATTTACATGAAACATCTTCAGGGATGGATGTCGGGTATTACCATGCCCCGCTATGCAGTCAATGTGGAAGGAGGGGGTGGAAAAATTGTGTTGATGCCGTCGGGACACGACACCTTGAATACCGGATTGAAAATTGATGAACGAATAGCCGAAAGTGCCGCAACGGTAAACACCTGGGATGGTCGTGAAATTGAATACTACGAAGCGTTGGGACGTACCTCCCGCAAGGAATTTGAAGAAGGGGTGAAAATTATGGATGCTTTCATTGGTCGTAAGGGGGTTTTTCTTCCAAAATTAATTGTTGTGGATGAGCAGGGAAATCACATTGAAACAACCAACCGCACCAAACTTCCACACATCGAAAATATTAAAAAAGCGGAACTCCTCGATTACGAGCTTTACGGTGACGAAATGCCCATTACCAACCCGGCACTGCTTGAGACTTTTCTGGAAAAAAAATACAATGATTAATGATAAATGATTAATGCGTTAATCATCATTCGTTCGTTCCCATTCCAAACAAGGCATAATCGTATTTCCCGGGGTCGTGTGGATCAAATGTTCGTAAACGCGCTGTAAGTTCTTCTACTGCAATCCAGTCGTCCTGTCGCCGGGTGAGAAGTCCCAGTGAACGTCCGATTCTGCCTACATGAACATCAAGTGGAATCATAAGTGCCGATATGGGAATGGAGTTCCAGATTCCGAAATCAACACCCACTTTGTCGCGGCGCACCAACCAGCGCAGCAGCATATTCAGCCTTTTTGCGGCCGAACCGGCTGTTACCGAGGAAAGATGTTTTTCGCTGCGTTGAGCATGTGGGGTGCTCAGAAAAACGTTTCTCAGATACGACAAGGCCGTGAATACAGTTTCATCCTGTTGGTATCCTATTGTAATTACCTGCTCCAGACCACCATGGTGAAGATAGATGTGCTGCAGCGATTCGATGAAAAAGCGACAATCGGTACCATTAAAGGTACGATGCACAAATCCTTCAAAAAGATCCAAATCGTCCGGGCCGGCATCTCGAATAAATGCAGAGGGCTGAAAGTCCATCAGACGCAATAGTTCCCTGGCATTGTGAATAATGGTTTTTCGCTGACCCCAGGCAATTGAGGCGGTCAGAAAAGCTGCAATTTCTATGTCTTCCTTTCGGGAAAACAAGTGCGGAACCTGTATGGGATCGTCGTCGATGTACGAAGGGACATTGTATCGAAGATAACGGTCCTCCAGAAGTTCGAAAAGAAGTTGTTCTTCTTCGCTCATAAGCACTGCGTTGTTCATTTATTCCGGAAATTGATTCGAATGCATTTCAGAAACGCACTCCAAGCCGTATATCTGCATAATGGTATTTAATCCGTTCCGACTCATTAAGTTGAGGGTAGGAGGTATAGCTATACTGTAGTTTTGCAAAATATTGCAGACGGGAGCTGGTGTTGAAATTATAACCAAAATCAAACTGGGTTTGATGCCCGAAAACTCCTCCATCTATTCCCTCAAACCTCAGTGTGTTAAGAAATAAGCCGTAGCCAACAAAGGGCATCCACCGGGCTTGTTTTTTAAGTTCATGGCGCACCGTCCAACCGTAATTTAGCATGGTGATTCGTTTTTGAGAAGGATCATCGGGCAGCATGATCGTGTATCCCATCGGCACCGAAATAAACGATTTTGCTTTAGTGCCATCGAAGCCACTTAACTGCCAGGCATAATCGAACAGTGCCCCGTAGCCCTGCGATGCTTTATTGTCGATTCGGGTTTGATGAAAAACATAGCGGTAACCAACTTCCAAACTGTACTCTTTGGGAACTTTTCTGGTGACGGAACCTGAAACCTGAGCAACAGCTGTGAAGCCCGAAAACAATAATAAAGCTAGAAAAAACTCTTTCATATGATAATAATTGATTTTTTAACGGTCGTATGGAACTTGCTGCCAATATTATCATTACCTTGGATGTGAAGTGTATATTAGCTCGTATCATACAATAATTTTATCTTTTTACAATGAATTATCTGTTTGCATCTAAACAAAACTTTAAAGTAAATAGTTTAACTCTGAGATACATTATTCAGGTCAAATTTTGTAAGGGTTTGTAAGCTAAGCCGAAATAAAAAACTAACTTTGCATATTTGTATGGATTGATTCAGATTCATACAGAAAACAACCAGGTGAACCATTAAAAAAAGTGTTCTTTATGAGAAAAAATCTTCTATTAATCAGCTGTTTTATTTTAACAATGACAGAAACGAATGGTCAGGTAAATCTGACATACCAGCTGCCACCTCAATCTATTCTTGAGCTGGCCGATTACGAACGCGCGCCGGCTGTTGCCGTGGATAGTCGCAAGGAATACATGCTTTTCAGCTATCGTCCGACGTACAAATCGCTTGATGACCTGAACCAAACGGAAATGAGCCTGGCAGGACTACGCGTGAATCCGGTGACTAATATCAGCTCGTCGATGAGCTACATCAACAATCTTAAAGTGCGAAAAGTGGCCGACGAAGAACTGATTCAGGTGAAAGGACTGCCCACGAATCCGAAAATTGCATACCTTACCTGGTCGCCCGATGAGTCGAAGGTGGCGTTTACACACACTACCGAATCAGGGGTTGAATTGTGGGTGATGGAATTTGCTACTGCAACTGCATACCGTTTGACTGATGCAGTAGTAAATGCCAACCTGGGAAATCCAATGGATTGGTACCGCGATAATAATTCGTTGCTTGTAAGACTCTTGCCAGCCAGCCGGCCTTCGCTTATCGATTCCAAAAATGCAATTCCTACCGGACCAATTATTTCGTTGAGCGATGGTTCGGTATCGCAAAACCGTACTTATCAGGATATGCTTAAAAATCCTGGCGACGAAGCTAACTTTTTGACGCTTACTACTGCGGAGTTGTATCAGGTAAAACTCGATGGATCTAAAATCCTTTATAAATCAGCTGATATGTACGCCGGAACAGGTTTTTCGCCCGATGGTTCGTTGCTGATGGTGACTACTTTCCACAAACCTTTTTCGTACATTGTACCGCTGAACCGCTTTCCTCAGTTGACTGTGATTTACGATTTGCAGGGAAAGGAAGTGAAGAAAATTGCCGATATTCCACTTGCTGAAGTAATGCCCAAAGGTTTTATGGCGGTGCCGAAAGGGATGCGCTTTATAAACTGGCGGTCGGATGAACCAGCCACTTTGGTATATGTGGAAGCACTCGATGAAGGTGACCCACAGAAGAAAGTTGATTTCCGGGATGCTGTTTATACCTGGAAAGCTCCATTTACAGCTAAACCATCGCTGTTGGCTAAAACAAAGCTTCGTTTTTCAGGCATCACCTGGGGTAATGCCACTACTGCTATCCTCGAAGAACAATGGTACGACACCCGCACTGAACGCACCTTGTTGCTCAATCCCTCGGCTCCGGCTTCAGAACCCCGTCTTATCTGGGAACGCAATTTCCAGGATGTGTATTCCGATCCTGGTCGGTTTGAAACCAATAAAAATGAATATGGAAAATATGTGCTGACACAGGATGGAAACAAACTATTCCTGATTGGTGATGGTCATACCCGCGAAGGTCAGTTTCCCTTTATCGATGAATTTGATATAAAGACTTTGAAAACCAAACGCTTGTATCAGTCGAACTATACCGATAAGATGGAAGAAATTTTCGATTTTACCGATGTGAAAACTGGTGAAGTACTTGTTCGACTTCAATCGAAAAACGAATATCCCAATTATTACCTGCGCAACCTGAAACGACGCATTGCACCGATTCGCCTTACCAACTTCCCGAATCCTTTTGCCAGTATTTCCACTGTTTACAAGGAAGTTATTAAATATAAGCGTGAGGATGGAGTCGAACTTTCGGGGACTTTGTATTTGCCGGCAGGTTACGACCGAATTGCTAAAACGGAGAAATTACCATTGCTAATCTGGGCTTATCCAGCCGAATACAAGGATAAAAACAGTGCGGGGCAAAGTACTGCCAACCCCAATGAGTTTACGTTTCCTTACTATGGTTCGTTTGTATATTGGGTTACACGAGGTTATGCCGTGCTCGACGATGCTGCATTTCCGATTGTAGGAGAGGGTGATGAAGAACCGAACGATACCTTTGTGGAACAACTCAATGCGAATGCCAAAGCAGCCATTGATGCCGTGGATGCGCTGGGTTTTATAAACCGGAAAAAGGTGGGAGTAGGAGGGCATTCCTATGGTGCTTTTATGACTGCCAACCTGCTTACGCATAGCGATTTGTTTGCTTGTGGAATTGCCCGTAGCGGTGCCTACAATCGCACTCTTACTCCTTTTGGTTTCCAACGCGAACAACGAAACTACTGGGAAGTACCACAGGTTTACAACCGGATGTCGCCTTTTATGAATGCTGAAAAGATGAAAACGCCGATATTACTGGTGCATGGTGAAGCAGATAACAATCCGGGAACATTCACTTTACAAACCGAGCGTTACTTCCAGGCCTTGAAAGGGCTGGGTGCACCTGCACGCATGGTAATTCTGCCCAAGGAAATGCATGGTTATGTAGCGCGTGAAAACATACTTCACCTTTTGTGGGAGCAGGATCAGTTTTTGGAAAAACACCTGAAGTAAAAATTGTAAGCAAAGTTAGATATTCACTTGCAAGTTTCTAAGCAAGTGATTTACTGAAAACAGATCAGATTTCTGAGCACAAAAAAACACGGCATTTGCCGTGTTTTTTTGTTTGTATGGTAAATTCAATTACTGAATTACACCAGTTCCGGCCTGGAAGTTCAAAACGGCTTTCTTACCAGCTGTTACGCTAACACGGGTTTGGTCGCCACCAATACCGCGGTAAGCAATTTTGCCATCCAATACGATGAATTCCATCTGCCACCAATCAGCTTTTGGATCGTCCTGTTGCGAAAGAGCGCAGGTTGCATACATGCGGAGTTCGCCAGCTGCTGCAAATGCAGGTGAAGTAACAGTCTTAGCTGTATTGTCTACTGTAAATTTAGCAGTAGGCATAGCATAATCCCATGCATTGTTCATGGTTGGGCCAATCAGGTACACTTCTGGAGCTGTAACCGAAATCTTTTCAGCTTTCAGGTCAACATATACCATGTAATATCCGGCTTCTGTAACTTTAACATTCGTACCACCCTTAGCGTAAATACCATTAGTAGGATTTCCGTTTACACCAAAGTCACCAGCCCATGCTTTTCCGGGAGCAAACTTGAATTCAGCGTTTGCGGTGCTGTAAATGATTGCCCAGAATGCATGCGGATGTGAATGAACCGGAATCATAGTTGTTGGTGCATCCCAGCTCCAGCCATAATCGCTACCCGTAATGTAGAGATTTTCAGGGAACGGTATAGCTTCTACATCACCTGTTTTAAGTAGTGTAAACTGCATTCCACTGTTGGTCCCCCAGGTTGCTGTAACCGTATATTTACCTTCCTGAGCTTTAGCCAGAGCGATATTATCCATACCTCCCACTGCCAAATCTGTCAGTTTGTACGATCCTGCTGCAGTACCTGCAGTAAGTGTACCCTTGTAGTTGGTGTTCATTTTTACATCAGGTTCGGTTAACACGGTTTGTTTCCATGCTCCTGAATGACGGAATTTAAAGTCACCAGCACGTAATTCAACATTGGTGATCTGGAAGCTCATGGTATCTTTAGCAAAAGTACCCGGCATCATTTTGGTTTTGTCGCTTTCGCCCCATCCTGCCGGAGTTGCACTACCAATGATAGCCCAATGCGTTACAGGCATAATAACCACCTTCTTGGTTTCTTTGTCAATAGCAATGTGATACAGTCCGCTTGTAGGAACTGTAAATGTGCCGCCTTCCTGGTATCCACCCATTTGCAAAGCACCGGTCATTTGGTCAGCTACATCAGCCTGGTTCACAGTCTGGAAAGTGGAAGCAGGTCCGTATACTTTCTGGGTAGTTCCTGCAACTTCCACGATATTGAAAGTTTTACCTTGTTCCAACGCAATGTAAATATCCATAAAGCCCGAACGGAGTGCACCGTCTACTTCGTTAGGAGTTGGTTTAAAAATAGCTTTGGTGTTCAGTTTGTCGAATGCCGAAGCTTCGCCTTTGATGTACATTCCATCTTCGACGATATCGTCGAGATCGATCGGGTCATCTTTATCACAACTTGTAAAAGCAACGGTTAGTGCTAATAACCATAAGGATAAGAATTTGAGTGTTTTCATAATGTGAAAAATTTTAAAAGTGTTGTTTGTATTGAATTTTATTGATTAATTAATATCCGGGATTTTGGGTGTAAACTCCCGGAGCTGCATCCATAACCCATTTAGGAATCGGGAAGATATAACGGCTACGGGGTGATGCTTCTTTAAAGGCCCATGCATCCTTGAACTTGTCGAAGCGAATCAGGTCCTGACGACGATGACCTTCCCATGCCAGTTCGCGGCCCCGTTCGTCGAGAAGCTCGTTAAGAGTAAGGGTGCTGGTGGTATAGTTAGCAAGTCCTGTACGCGGACGAATCGCATTGACAGCATCTACAGCGGCTTGTGTGGCAGTTCCGCCGTTAATGCGCATCAGAGCTTCGGCTTTCATCAGATATACATCTGCCAGACGATAAATCGGGAAGTCGTTGTTAGCATGGTGTTCAATCCCTTTTTCGAGTTCAAATTTCATGAAACGTGCACCTTCGAAGGTGTTTTGCTCGGTAGGATCACTAATGGTTGTAACCTTCGGTGTAATAATCGCTTTTGCGTTGACAGCACCTTTAACAAAGTTCAGAGTGTCGCCTGCTGCATTTTTAATAGGTCCCACAAACCATTGTTTCTTACGTACATCGTTGTTCGCATACTTGTTATAATATTCTTCAAGCGTGCACGGTCCATTCCAGGTTTGAGTGGTAAAGCCATAGGCTTCCTGCTGTGTGTAATGCAAGGTCATAAGGTGGAACATATTTCCTTTGGCATACACTGCGTCGAATACTACCGGGAAAATGATTTCCGGATTGTTTACATTGTTGATGGCAAAAGGAGCAAAATAATCGGATGCCAGTTGATAACCATAGCCGCCGTTTAATACTGAGTCGCATTGTGCGGCAGCTTGCGCCCATCGGGGCGTACCAGTGTACACTTCTGCATTCAGGTATAATTTTGCAAGCATGGTATGGGCTACCGATTTGGTTACACGACCGTAACTTTTAGTGCGCTGCAAAGCATTGATATTCTGCAAAATTTCTTTCTCGATGAAACGGAACACCGAATCACGGGTAAATTGTTTTGCCTGATCCTTAGAGTTGGCACTGATAGCTACATTTCCATACAGGTCCATCGCCAGAAAATGATAAAACGCTCGTAATACTTTCGTTTCAGCGATACCAGCCTTTGTAATATCATCGTACTTCGAAGGGTCGTCGCCTTTTATCATGACGATTTTATCGAGCACATCGTTGCATTTGGTTACACCGCCATAGGCAAAACTCCAGCCATTGTTAATGTCGCGGGTATCAGTTTCCCAGGTGTGCTGGTGCATCTTAATAGGCACGCCGTTGTCATACCATTCAGTACCACGGGTAGGTACAATAACAGCATCGCCGGTATATTCCTGCATACTCCAGTGCCCTTCGCGGTAAACATATCCGTATTCTCCGGCCAGCTGTGTGTAAGCATTGGCCAGCAAAGTCGCAAATTGTGCAGGTGTCTTGAAGTATTCATCCTGAAGAACATCGGAATAAACTTCCGGCTCAAGGTCGGTACAGGCTGTTGTGTTAAGTAACAAAGCCCCGATACCAATGTAAAAATATTTTGCTAGTCTCATATGATTCGTTGTTTTTTAGTAGGGATTAAAATGTTGCGTTAACACCAAATAAGATGGTTCGTTGTTTTGGATAATATGAACGACGGTCGTAACCCGGCTCCAGTCCGCTCATACTAACTTCCGGATCCATGCCCTGGTAACCGCTGATGGTAAGCAGGTTTTGTCCGGTAAGGTTGATACGCAGCGAGCTGATGTATTTTTTTACATTTTGTGGAAGAGCTACGTTGTAACCTGCCGTAACATCGGTCAGTTTCAGATAGCTGGCATCTTCGAGATAGTAATCGGAGAAGCGGCGTACATCGTTGAGTTTTGAAATATCGGAAGTTGGATCGACAGCGGTAAATAATACGTTTTCAGCTCCGCGTGTGTTTTCATAGAAATAACGCATTTCGTTGAAAATCATTCCACCTACCTGACCACGGAAATTCAGGGCTAAATCAAATTGCTTGTAATTCACGGCT
The DNA here is from genome assembly GCA_034002585.1 of Paludibacter sp. Taxonomy (GTDB): domain Bacteria; phylum Bacteroidota; class Bacteroidia; order Bacteroidales; family Paludibacteraceae; genus Paludibacter. Next base: position 41,510 of record JAVFAG010000003.1, on the reverse strand, counting down.
GTATTTAAGCCCAGGGTTATAAATGGCTGTGCATTGCCAATAATCTGACGGTGTTCGTCGAGCGGATTACTGGTATAACCTCCTGCCGGTGTTGAGAAGAACCATTTGCCATCCTTTATACCTGCAAATTTGAAGCCCCAGAAGTTGCCAATAGGTTGGCCTTCTTTCAAACGCATTACACTGGTGCCAGTTTCACCATCTCCGGATGAAATAAATCCTACATCGAGAAAGTCGGCGTTATTCTCAGCATATTCACCTCCTGTAAGTTTCAGCACTTTGTTGCGGTTAACTGCTGCCACAAGTCCTGCATTCCAGCTAAACTCTTTTTCTTTCAGGATGGTGTAGTTCACAGCTAATTCAACTCCCCAGTTACGTAACTGTCCATAGTTGTCCCATTTTTTTCCAAAAGGATAGGGAGGACTTGGAACATTGTATTCCCACAATAAATCCACTGTATTACGCAGGTAAGTATCAATGCTACCGGTCAGGCGGTTACTCAGGATGCCGAAGTCGATACCCAGGTTGTACTCGTGTTTCTTTTCCCAGCGGATGCTTTCGTTGATGTTCGACTGCACACCCCAGGGTTTTACAAATTCGCCATCGATAAATACGGGCTCACCTGTTTGACCTACACGCATAACATAGAGGTAGCTGTCGCCCGGCATATTACCTGTAACACCATATCCTGCTCTCAGTTTCAATTCGTTGACCCAATCCACTTCGTACATGAAATCCTCACTATCGATTCTCCAGCTACCGCTCACGGCAGGAAAAATACCCCAACGACCCAGTAATGGATCAGCTTTAGGACCAAATTTGGATGAACCTTCCATTCTCACACTGGCATTCAGGTAGTATTTTTGATCAAAGCTGTATAAAGCACGTCCGAAGAAAGAGGCCAGTTTGTCGCTGTAAAGCGAACTTCCGACATTGGCATTGGCTTCCTTTCCGGTTTGAATGCCGATACCCATTCCTAAATTATTATAGGATGTTTTATCCATCGGGAAATCGGAGTTAAAGGCATTGAAACGGGAATAGGTGTTGTACTGATAGGATTG
>JAVFAG010000003.1:30992-40352 GCA_034002585.1 Paludibacter sp. | reverse complement strand
TGGCATTGGCTTCCTTTCCGGTTTGAATGCCGATACCCATTCCTAAATTATTATAGGATGTTTTATCCATCGGGAAATCGGAGTTAAAGGCATTGAAACGGGAATAGGTGTTGTACTGATAGGATTGGCCCAGCATAGCTGTAAGGCTGCTCTTACCAAAAGAATTAACGTATTGAAGCGTGTTTTCCACAACTTCGCTCTGATTGTTGGCCTGCGATTGATTGGCGACACCGTTTTTACCAATTACCGACTTCAGATAGCGGTTTTCGTACTTTCCATTCCAGATTCCCTGTTGTTGAATGGAGTAGAAAGTTGTAAATTTCAGATTGTCGGTCAGGTTAAGTGCAGCTCTCACGCTACCCAGGAATAATCTGTTTTCCTGATTATTGATCGTGTTGTCGATACGCGAAACAGGATTGTAGGAGTAGAATGCCTGTGTTTCGTAGTAACCGTTGTATTTTTCAAAATCAGGATGCGACGCTTCGAAAAATACTGGTTGAGTTGGATTTACACGTACTGCCTGATTAAAAATGTCGTAATCGGTCCAGTTGCGTTTGGAAGTAGTGTACGAAAAATCATATGAAATCTCCAGTTTATTGTTCATGGCTTTCTGATTCGCAGCAAAACGACCGTTCAATTCGCTGTAATCCGAATTTTTGGCAATACCCTGAAGGTTACGGTAACTAATTGAACTTCTGTAATTGAAGTTTTCGGTACCACCCGCCAGCGAAATAGCGTGAGTGTTGTTAATAGGAGTGCGGATGAGTTCGTCGAGCCAGTTGGTGTTTCCACCCAGGTCCACACCTTTTCCATTGGCTACCATATAATCGCGGTATTCCTGAGCAGTAAGAATGCGTGGGCGTTTGGCGATAAATCCTGTAGAAGCAGTTCCGGAATATTCGATGCTCGATTTTCCAACTTTACCGCGTTTGGTGGTAATCAGAATTACCCCGTGGTTGGCTCGTGTTCCGTAAATAGCAGCTGCCGAACCATCCTTCAGTACATCGATTGATTCAATATCGCTGGGAAGTACAGCCGACAAATCACCACCGGGAACACCATCGATGATGTACAGAGGTTCGGCATTTCCTTTCAGACTACCGACACCACGTAACTGAACCTGATAAGAGTTTTGAGCGGGGTCGTCGCCACCATTTTTAATGATGGTAAGACCGGCCACTTTACCCTGGATAAGTCCCATCGGATTGGATACCACACCCTGGATGAAATCTTCAGCTTTAACACTGGCGATAGATCCTGTGAGTTCTTTTTTAGTTTGCGAGCCATAACCGATGGCCACTACTTCATTGAGCATCACGGCATCTTCGGTCAGACTAACAGATAATTTGGTTTTGCCACCCACCGGAACTTCCAGCGATTGATATCCTACATACCGAAATACCAGTATAGCATTGGCAGGGGTGGTGATTGTAAACTCACCGTCGAGGTTCGAGATTGTACCATTAGAAGAGCCCTTTTCCAGAATATTAACCCCGAAAAGCGGTTCTCCGCTTACTGCATCTTTTACTACACCGGTCACCGATAGCTGCTGAGCCGACATGTTTAGAGTGGCCAGAACTACCATTATCACGGATACCATATTCCGTAATGTGTTCTTGTAAGTCTTGTTATTCATGCAATTGCAAATTAAAGGTTTGTTTATTGTTGTTGTTAATTGAGTGTGAATCCTGTGTTTAGATTTTATGAATTTTTTTGGATCACGATGCAAAAATAGAGCTTTATAACTTATTCGTCGGGTGACCCTGTGCTTTTCAAATCAATTTTCAGCGCAAACGTTTGCATCTCAAAATAATTTCATATATTTGGCCTGTCAACCCTGTAATAAAGTCTGTTTCATATATTTGTACCATGAAGAAAACACCTATTACTATCAAAGACATTGCACGCGAACTTGCAATTTCGCCTTCTACCGTTTCGCGTGCCCTGCAGAACCATCCCGACATCAGTGTGTCGACCCGTGAAAAAGTGCAACAGTATGCCAGGGATCATCATTATAAACCAAATGGACTGGCACTTAGTTTACGAACGAATAAAAATAATACAATCGGCGTGATTATTCCGGAGATTGTACATTATTTTTTCTCGTCGGTGCTGGCGGGTATTGAAGAAGTTTCCGATGAAGAAGGCTATAATGTAATTGTTTGCCAGTCGGGCGAAAATTACGATAAAGAAGTACGTAATGCCGGAGCGCTGATATCGAGCCGGGTATCGGGTGTGCTGGCCAGCTTGTCGAAAAACACCACTAATTACGATCATTTTCAGGAAATTGTAGACAGCGATATCCCGTTGGTGTTTTTCGATCGCATTTGTATCGGAATATTAACCGATAAGGTGGTAGTGGATGATTACGCAGGAGCTTTTGCTGCAACCGAGTACCTTATTAAAACCGGTTGCCGCAGGATAGCGTTTTTCAGTTCACCTCCACACCTTGAAATTTCGAAGAATCGTAAAAACGGTTATAAAGATGCCCTCCGGAAATACAAGATTGAAGTGGATGAGGAATTGATTCGAATATGCGATACACGTGATGAGGCCATCAATATTACACCTGAATTTCTTACCCGCGACGATCGTCCGGATGCTTTCTTTGCCATCAACGACCAGTGTGCAGCAGGAATTTTATATGCTGTAAAGCGTTCAGGATTAAATGTTCCGGAAGATATTTCCATTTTTGGATTCTCCGATGGAGAATTTGCCCTGGCATCCGACCCTATGCTCAGCACTGTGGAACAACATGGTTTCGAAATGGGTGTTCATGCTGCAAGACTTCTGATATCCAAAATCAAGGGAGAAACGCAGGGCAAATACACGAACAAGATTATCAAAACCAATTTAAAACTCAGGGGGACAACCCGCCCTTTACCGGAACAGTTATAATCTCCACCTGTGTTAGACATCAATAAAATCTCTATTAAATAATACTAATGAAACCCCGCTTATCCTTTTTTCAGATCCTTTCAATGTCGATGGGATTCATGGGTATCCAATTTGGTTTTGCCCTGCAGAATTCCAATGCGAGTCGTATACTTCAGACTTTTGGCGCCGATATGGAACATCTATCGTGGTTTTGGCTGGCAGCTCCACTTACCGGACTCATAATTCAACCTATCATTGGTCATTATTCGGATATCACCTGGACACGACTGGGCCGACGACGACCGTTCTTCCTTGCAGGAGCCGTTATTGCAGCATTTGCACTATTGTTGATGCCCAATGCCGGTGAATTTGCACACTTTCTTCCTCCTATGTTTGTTGGTGCCGGTTTTCTGATGATTATGGATGCGTCCATAAATGTGGCCATGGAGCCCTTCCGGGCACTGGTGGGCGATATGCTGCCCGATGAGCAAACCACCGTTGGATTTTCAGTGCAAACTTTTCTGATTGGCGTTGGAGCAGTTGTTGGATCATGGTTGCCTTACATCCTGGCCGAATGGTTTGGTATATCAAAAACCGCTGCAGAAGGAGCCATTCCCGATAATGTTATATTCTCGTTTTACACCGGCGCAGCAGTTTTAATGCTGGCTATCCTGTGGACGGTAATTACTACTAAGGAATACAGTCCGGAACAACTGAAGGGTTTCAATATGAACAAGCCCGAAGCAGAAGCAAAAGCGCGTTTCTCCGATATTTTCAGGGATATAAAACACATGCCAAAGACCATGAAACAATTGGGTGTTGTGCAGTTCTTTTCATGGATTGCATTGTTTGGTATGTGGGTGTTTACAACTCCGGCTATTGCTCAGCATGTGTATGGATTGGCCGTCGACGATACTTCATCGGTTGGTTATCAGGATGCAGGCAACTGGGTTGGAATCCTCTTTGGCGTTTACAATGGGGTTGCCATGGTGTATGCACTGCTGCTACCTTTCGTTGCACGGTTGATAGGACGGAAAGGGACACATGCTTTTTCGTTGGTAGCAGGGGGTGTCGGACTTATATCCGTCTATTTTATCAACGATCCCATGGTGCTTATTTATCCGATGATTGGAATCGGACTGGCCTGGGGAAGTATTTTGGCTATGCCTTATGCCATTCTGGCACCTGCACTTCCTGTTCACAAAATGGGCATCTACATGGGGATTTTTAATATCTTTATTACCCTTCCGCAAATCGTAAATGGTGTGTTTGGAGGCCCCATTGTGAAACGAATCTTTGATTCACAGGCTATCTATGCGTTACTGATGTCGGGTGTCTTCCTACTGATTGCGGCTGCAAGTGTGCTTTTTGTGGAGGATAAAGTTAAAAAATGAATGGGTATGAATCTTTTTTTTGCTAGCAAGATGGTAGGTAGACAATTTAAGTTGGTAGTATCAGTACTTTTGATAGTTGTTGGCTCGCTAAACCTTTTTGCTGAAGAACAGGTTCATCGGCTGGAACCTTTGTTTTGGTGGACCGGAATGAAGAATCAGGTAGTGCAGGTGATGTTTTACGGCCCCGATATTGCATCGGCAGAAATCACATTCCGCTATCCCGGAGTAAAAAAACTTCGCTCAGTGCTGACCGATAATCCCAACTATCAGTTTGTCTATCTTCAGGTAGGAAAGAAAGCCCGTCCGGGAATGCTTCGTTTTTCGATTAAAATGGATAATCAACTTAGCTATCGCGATTTTGAGTTAAAGGCAAGAGAAGCCGGATCGGCCATGCGCGAAAGTTTCTCGGCAGCTGATGCGGTGTATCTGCTTATGCCCGATCGATTTGTAAACGGAAATACTGATAATGATGCAATAGAAGGCTACCATCAGGGAGTCGACCGCGAGGATCCGGGTGCTCGACATGGTGGTGATATAGAGGGTATCATTCAAAAAATGCCCTATCTGGCCGATTTAGGGGTTACTGCTTTGTGGACTACGCCAGTGTTTGAAAATAACGATGTTCAGTACTCCTATCACCACTATGGCTGTTCCGATTATTACAAGATTGATCCGCGACTGGGTACCAACGACGACTACCGGCGGCTTGCGACAACGGCCCGTGAACATGGTATCAAGCTTATTCTGGATGTAGTTCCTAATCATTGCAGTACCGCTCACTGGTGGTTGAAGGATATGCCGGCAAAAGACTGGTTCAATCAGTGGGAACAGTTTACCTCTTCGAATTACCGCATGATGGCCTGGATGGACCCGCATCGCTCGGAAAAAGACCTGCACCGCCTCACGCATGGTTGGTTTGCTCCGAACATGCCCGATTTTAACCTGAAAAATCCGGTGCTGTTCGACTATCTGAAACAGGTATATATTTTTTGGATCGAGTTTGCCGGAATTTCCGGTTTGCGGGTCGATACCTATCCCTACAACGATTTACCCACGGCCTCCCGCTTTATTCAATCCATTCGCAATGAATTCCCCACCATGATGGTTGTGGGAGAGTGTTGGCTGAATACTCCTCAGGAAATTTCCTACTTTATGTCGGGGAATAACAACAAGGATGGTTTCGATTCGCAACTTCAGAGTGTGATGGATTTTCCCCTTGGTAATGTGTTTCAGCAGGCTTTTACCGAAAGGGATGGATGGAATGAAGGAATGGCTCGTTTTTACATGCATTTCTCTCTCGATTTTGCTTATCCACGCACCGATTTACTAATGAACTTTCTGGATAATCACGATATTGATCGCTATAGTGAAGTGGTTAATCACGATGAGCGGGCCTATAAAATGGCACTTGCCATGCTTACCACTGTGAGAGGCTATCCTCAAATTTACTACGGCAATGAGATTATGCTGGGAGGGAAAAGAGGCTCCTACGAAGGACATCGGTTTAATTTTCCGGGAGGATGGCCTGATGATAGCGTGAATGCATTCAATAAAGAGGAGCGAACTTCAACTCAACAGGAAGTATTCTCCTATCTTCAAAAGCTGCTGCTTTACCGGAAATCAACTCCTGCACTGCAAACCGGGGCGATGAAACACTTTATTCCCGAGAATGGAATATATGTGTATTTCAGGTACAACGCCGACAAAACGGTTATGGTGATTGTTAATAATAACGAGGATGAAAAAACAATCGATACAGCCAGATTCAGGGAAATGCTTCACAGTTTTTCTTGCGGTAAGGATATTATAACGAATAAAGTGCTGGCCATAAGCCCGTCTATCCCTGTGGAGGCTAAATCGGTACTGATACTTGAACTAACTAAATAATACGAATATGATAAAAAATAGTGTGTATTTTGCAGTGCTGGTGCTGCTTTTTACAGCCTGTAATCCCTCGCTGAATGTGCCGCCAGCTGATAGTAACAACCAAAAGCTAAATTCGTTGCTAACCCTGGAAGTGGGTGAAAATACGGTTTTTACTGAAGATTTTATTGCAGATATAAGCCTAATCGATTCGGTAACGGTGAAAGGCGATGGAGTTGACGTTTCGCTGTATAACAACCGCCGGAATCTGAAAGTACTGCTAACAGACGACGCTCAGCCGCTAATCGATCTTCAGTTTTGGATTCGTGGAAATTCCTTTTCGGTTCCCTGTCGAAAATCGGACAAGGTGAAGTATCTATTTACCTATAATCCTCAGGATAAAAAGCACGAACGGGTTCAGATTGCCGGTCAGATGAACGACTGGACAGCATCGGCAACACCCGATCTGATACTGAACGAACAGGGTGTTTACGAAGTGGAACTATTGTTGAGTCCGGGGACGTATCTGTATCAATTATTGATTGATGGCGAACAGAACCACGATGTCAGTAATCCTGAAAAAGTGGATAATGGCTACGGAAAGTTTAACTCCATACTTCAGATTCCAGGTAATGAAGAACTACTACCGGTATTGATTACCCGAAAATCTGAAAACCGGAAGATCTACCTGAGTTATTTGCAGGATATTCAGCAAGTGTCCGTGTACTGGCAAAATCACCGGCTGCCCGATCAATTTATCCGCTGCGATAAAGGTGAATTAGCATTTGATATTCCCATCGAAGCTTCTAAGCTGGAACGTTCCTATTTTCGGGTTTGGGCGGCCAATCGGTATGGAGTGGGGAAGGAAGTGCTGATTCCGATGCACAAAGGCAAGCCGGTAAATGATTCAAAACAACTTACCAGACAGGATCCACATTCACAGATCATGTATTTTATGCTCGTAGACCGTTTTAATAATGGTTCAACGGCCAATGATCGCCCCATGAATCGCCCTGATGTGCATCCTAAGGTGGATTATTGGGGAGGTGATTTAGCCGGATTACACCAAAAAATTGAAGATGGTTATTTTGATAAGCTGGGTATTAATACGCTTTGGATTTCACCATTGAATCAGAATCCTGAGGAACCTTTCGGTTTCTATTCTCCTAAAAATACAAAATTCTCGGGCTATCATGGTTACTGGCCGGTATCTTCCTCGAAAGTGGACGATCGCTTTGGTTCGAACGATGAATTCAAGTCGCTGGTTAACAAAGCTCATTCGAAAAATATGAATGTGTTGCTCGATTATGTGGCCAATCATGTTCATGAGTTGCATCCGTTGTACCAGCGTCATCCCGAATATGCAACTTCGCTGTACCTGCCCGATGGTACCATGAATGTAGAGAAGTGGGACGAACATCGCCTGACTACCTGGTTTGATACATTTCTTCCCTCGCTGGATTTTGCCAATCCTGAGGTGGTGGAGATGATGACAGATTCAGCCATTTTCTGGTTGAAGGAATTCAATCTTGATGGTTTTCGTCACGATGCATGTAAACACGTTCCCGTGGAATTCTGGCGCATGCTTACCCTTAAAATTAAAAAACAGTTTCCGGACAAGTCCTTGTATCAAATTGGCGAAACCTACGGAAGTCCACGCCTGGTTGCAGGATACCTTACAACTGGAATGCTCGACGGACAATTCGATTTTAATGTGTATGATATTGCCAACACAACGTTTGCGGGCGTGAGTGGTGATTTAACCCGTGTGCAGGATGTGTTGCGTTCAAGTTTGAAAAACTACGGACAACATAACCTGATGGGGTATATTTCCGGAAATCACGATAAGCCCCGTTTTATGGCTTATGCTTCAGGCGATTTATCCATTGGGGAAGATGCCAAAGCGGCAGGATGGGAGAGGGAGATTGGTATTACAGACTCAACAGCCTACGATCGCTTGTTATTGTTTCATGCATTTAATCTTACCATTCCCGGCGTTCCCGTTCTGTTTTACGGCGATGAAATTGGCCTGACCGGTGGGAATGATCCCGATTGCCGCAAGATGATGCGTTTTGAGGGATGGAATAATCGCGAGGCGGCTCTGTGGGAAAAAGTGGCTAAACTGAATCACCTGAGAAAAAATAATCCAGTACTTCTGTACGGAAGCTTTATCGATCTGAAGATTTCCACAAACCAATGGGTGTATGCACGTAAATATTTCGATAGAGAAGCCCTGGTGTTTTTCAATACCAGCAAAGAGTCGAAAAAGATTTCTGTTACACTTCCGGAGTATTTTGATAAACAGCAGTTTTCTGCTACCTTTGGGACTGAATTTATACTAAATGGTCGTGAATTATCTATTGAATTACCGGCATTATCTGTAGAAATTTTGATGTAAATACTATAAAAAAAGGAGTTGCATATGAAACTCTTTTCCTGCGAACAAATCCGACAGCTTGATCAGTACACTATTCTGTACGAGCCCGTTGCTTCCATTGATTTAATGGAAAGAGTTGCCGATGCCCTTTGTGATGCCCTGATGGGTGAGTATCCGTTTACCGTAAGTTCGTTTTATATTGTGGCCGGTACGGGAAACAATGGTGGGGATGCGCTGGCCTTGGCACGTAAGTTGTGCGAACAGGGTTATCAGGTGCAGGCGCATTTAATTGCAGGATCATCCCTCTCGTCCGATTGTGCGGTTAACCGGCAGCGGCTCATGGATGAGTTTCCTGAAGTGTTGACAGAATATGCAGATGAAAAGCTTGTACTTCCTGTACCCGATGAAGATCAGATCATCATTGACGGAATTTTTGGATCGGGTCTCAATCGGCCTGTTACAGGAACTTTTGCCCGGATAATTCATTTTATAAACGATTTGCCTAATAAAGTGATTGCTATCGATGTACCTTCGGGACTGAATGTCGATAGTTATCATCGTATTACCGATGTTACGGTAAAAGCTGATTTAACATTTACATTACAATTTCCGAAGATAGCCTTCTTTTTTATTGAAAACGAACCGTTTGTAGGCAGATGGAAAGTGCTCGACATTGGCTTACATCCTGCCGGAATAAATGAAATGAACACCCACTGGCACTTTATGGAAGCTGAAGCGATGCGGCCATTGCTGCGAAGGAGAAGTCGTTTTGCCCACAAAGGAAATTTCGGGCATTTGGCAATTGTGGCAGGAAGCAAAGGGATGGCAGGTGCATCCATTTTAGCTTCA
>JAVFAG010000003.1:16450-30892 GCA_034002585.1 Paludibacter sp. | reverse complement strand
TATGGAAGCTGAAGCGATGCGGCCATTGCTGCGAAGGAGAAGTCGTTTTGCCCACAAAGGAAATTTCGGGCATTTGGCAATTGTGGCAGGAAGCAAAGGGATGGCAGGTGCATCCATTTTAGCTTCAAAGGCGGCTTTGCGTAGTGGGGTAGGGTTACTTACCCTTCATGGTCCGGAGGGCAATCGGTGTATTGTTCAAACCATAGCTCCTGAAGTGATGTTTGAGGCCGACAGGAATGCTGACTGCGTATCCGAGTTTTATCATTCCTACAGGTACGATGCGCTGGCAGTGGGGTGTGGTATTGGTACCCGCACTTCGACCGTCGAGATGATGCAGATGCTATTGAATCATTTAAAGGAACCCTGTGTGTTTGATGCCGATGCACTGAATATCATGGCTTCCCATCCGGCAATGCTGGAGCAGCTTCCTGCCGGAAGTGTTTTAACCCCGCATCCCAAAGAATTTATACGGATGTTTGGTGATAGTGTTAATTCCTTCTACCGGCTCGAAAAAGCAGTGGAAGTGGCAGCGCGCTACAATATTATACTGGTCATGAAAGGGGCATTTACAAAAGTGGTAGCCCCCGATGGTCGTATCTTTTTCAATAGTACTGGTAACCCGGGCATGGCAACAGCTGGCTCCGGCGATGTGCTCACCGGCATTATTGGCTCACTGATGGCGCAGGGTTATGATTCGCTAAAGGCAGCCAGATTAGGGGTTTACCTGCATGGTCTGTCGGCCGACCTGGCGTTGGAGTACGAATCGGAGGAGTCGCTCATGGCAGGTGATATCATCAACGGGCTGGGAAAAGCGTTTCGGTTTTTAAGTATATGAATTTTCACAAAATACTGATTACTACGTTTGACCAATTTAATTAGGTGTACTCTTGTATGGATTAATAGTAATGGTTTTAAAAATTACGTAAAAAATCAATTAAATTGATATCGCGGCTCAACTCAAATTTCTTTCGTAACCTGTAACGACTCATCTCCACACTACGGTACGACATGTTCATCAGAGGAGCAATATCTTTTGAACTAAGCTCCATTTTCAGATAAGCACACAATTTTTTATCAGTGCTACTTAGCCCGGGGTATTCTTCACCCAACCTTTTGAGAAAGTTCTCGTAAACCATATCGAAATTTTCCTGGAATTTCTTCCAGTTATTATCGGTTTCAATATTTTTACGTATGTCGTCCTGCATTTTTTTGAGTTGTTTGGATAGATTCGTGTCAGTTGGTTTCAAAACGAGATCTGTCGAAATCTTATCTAGTTTGTGAATGACATCCATCAAAATTTCATTTTTTCGGATTACATTCATCGTTGAATTAGCTAAGTCCTGTGATTTATGGCGTAATTCGTATTGCAATTTCAGGTTGCGAAGTTCAATAATTTCTTTTTCTTTTTCCTTTGTTTCCACCAAAAACAATTCTTTTTGTTCTGATATTTCTTTTTCCTTAAGCTGTTTCATTCGTTCAACTTTACGTTCGGAGTGGCGAAGAATAAGTCGGGTCAAAATAAATAGCAAAATAAGTACAGCCAATCCATACATAACACGTGCAAAATTGCTTTCGTACCAGCGGGGTAAAATCACAAAATCAAAGAAAGTTTCACCTGAAGTAGCCGCATATAAATTTTTGGCCTTAACTCTGAACCTGTAACTTCCTTTTGGAAGGTTAGTGTATTCTTTGGATCTGCTATGTGAAAATTCAGACCATTCATTATCGAATGGCTCCAGTAGAAAACTGTAGAGTAATTCATTATCATTGCGATACTCAGTTGCCGAAAATTCGAAGCGGATTGAATTAATACGTGGTTTTATTTTTGGAACTTTTAGTTGCCGGGGTAGATATTCGTATAAAAGGGAATCGGATATTCCGGTAAGGTAAACCTTGCGAATTGCAACCTGAAGTGAGTCTTTGTAGGATGAAGTCTTTTTCAGGTTTCTTAAATGTGCAAAACCATCCTCGGTTCCAACTAAAAATGACCCATCGCTCAATTGATTACTATGTTCAAATCCAGGGATAAGTTTATTCTTAAGCAAACTGTAAGAAATTGAATCAACCGACAAAAATGAGTGGTCGCCTGAAATTTTTTTTATTACTCTGTTGCTGAAGGCCCATAGTTGTCCCTTTTGGTACTGAATAACCCGTGAGTATGGATTTAAATAATTAAACGCCGGATGAGATCTGCTTAATTCAAAACGATCGGAAGTTGGTTGGTATTGATACACCCCTCTTACTGTATTTACATAAATAGTATCGTTGTATAAAAAGATTCGGTTGTTATCGTTAGCAGGCAACCCATGGTTCAATGTGTAATGATGGGAACGAATGAAACTTGTGAAATTATCGTCAGGTACCAGTTTAAAAACTCCTTTGATCCAATGACTCAGCCATATGTTTCCGGCTTTGTCAAACTCGTAATTATTGCCAGATTCACTAAATCCATTAATTACATGTGCATAGCGCCATTGTCCGGCAATCTTTTTCAGGATATAAAAGCCGTTATAAGATGAACCTAACAAATGATCTGGTCTTCCGGGTATTTCCCTGACTCTCCAGGTACCGGTTGTTTCCTGAAGATGTCGGATTCCTGATGGATTTATAATATAACAGCCATGATCACTACCACAAAACAGGGTGTTATCAAACACAGAAAGATGCCATATTTGTCCTGTTACCGAATTGACTGTTCGAACAAAAGGTACACCCCCATCCGAACCGGGATTTAGTTTGTACGTATAAAGGCCCTGATTGGTGCCCAGGTATAAGTTGTTGTTATACATTGCTGAAGCGTAACCTGCTCCGTAAAGCAAACTATTCCCGAATAAATCATAAACCGGCTCATTAATCATTACATAATCAATTCCTTTGTCAAGTCCTAACCATAAATTAAGTTGATTGTCGAAGGCAATACTCAGCACAGTGTTGTTTTGAAGCCCTGTTTGGGTGTTTACATAGGCAACATTTTTAGTTTCAGTATTAATTATAACAAGTCCTTTTCTAACTGTCCCTATTGCCAGTGTATTGTTGGTCATAGTAGCGCAGAAAAGCTGATTTTCGAATAAAAAAGAATCAGCCGGAGTTTGGAAAGCTTCAACAGTAGATCCATTGTAGAGATAGAGGCCATGATGCTCTGTGACAAAAATGATCTGATTTTCTTTGTAGGGCAGAATAGAAATAACTTTCTTATTTCGTAATCGTCCTTCGTCTGAGATTTTTACCAATAAGTTACCATTAAGAATCGATGCCCCTTTGTTTAGTTGAGTAATTACGATAGTATTTTGAACATTGGCAGCATAACTGATTTTCTCTTCGAATCGAAATACATTCACCGAGTCGTTTTCGTAACGGAAGATTACATGGTCGCCCTGAAAATAAACTACTTTTCCTATTGAAATGATATTCCAGATCTCCGAGAAATTTCGGTTAGTTTGTTTAATCAGAGCTATCAACGAGCTATATTCCATTTTCCCGACATCGTTTCGTTTGTAGTAACCAAATTCGTTAAATGCTCCTGCATAGATACGATTGGATTTGGAATCAAAAAAGATGGATCGGACATTCGTTCGGTTGGCAATAGGGTAGATGTTCCACTGAATACCATCAAATTCGAGTAATCCATTGTTATTAGCAAAATACATCCAGTCATTTGGTGCCTGAGTAATGTCCCAGTTTTGTGTTCCGGAACCTGATTCCTTACGCGTGTAATTTCTTACAATTGGATTGGATGCCGATACGTATGTATATAATAAGTATATTCCAATACTAACAGTTAATCGGAAGAATGATTTCATACTGATACTACAGATTTAATTTTCATTCAATTTTACAGCTTTGAAATGGAAAAATAGCAATGCTGAAATATGTTATATAACATATTATTTTTTAATATATTTATATATAAGTAGTTATTGCTAAACTTGTATAGTTTATGCTGAGTTTAAATTTAACAAAATGTTGAGTTATTGTGTGTTATTTTGTTTGGAAGTTGTGCTTACACTTGCCTACATTTGCAGTGTTTCAAATAAATTTTCTTAAAACTTTAAATTTAATATGCGTATGAACAGTAATTTGAAAAAAAGGACTTTCGCATTTTTTGACCAATGTAAGGTTTGTTTTCTGGTACTGATGTCTTTTTTAGTAGTCGGTACAGCAGCAGCTCAACAGCTGACAATAAAAGGTCAGGTTAAGGATCAGAACGGAGAGCTAATGACAGGTGTGAGTGTACTGGTGGAAGGTACACGTACGGGTACTGTCACCGATGTAAATGGAGCCTTTGTTATTCAGGCTCGTACAGGTGACGTGTTGCGGTTTTCGTTTGTTGGTATGACAACCCGCACCATTACGTTGCGTGATGCGTCACCACTAACAGTTGTTCTTTCTGAGGATACACGCGTTTTAGGCGATGTGGTTGTGACTGCGCTCGGTATTAAACGTGAAGAAAAAGCACTTGGGTATGCTGTGCAGGCTGTAAAAGGTGAAGGTCTTCAAACAGTTAAGGGTATCGATGTGGCGACTTCTCTAACAGGTAAAGTGTCGGGTATGCTGGTTCGCAACAGTACTGAATTTATTTCAGAACCCACTATCCTCCTGCGTGGAGAAGCTCCTTTATTGGTAATCGATGGAGTACCCTATGGTAATATGAGCCTGAGGGATGTTCCATCCGATGATATTGAAAGTATCAACGTATTAAAAGGGGCAACTGCTTCTGCATTGTATGGTTCACGTGGTGGAAGTGGTGCAATTATGGTTACAACCCGCAAGGGTTCAGCACGCAAGGGTCTTTCCGTTTCTGTTAACAGCGGAACAATGCTTACAGCTGGTTATCTGGCAATTCCTGAATTACAATCGGTATATGGAAGGGTTGTGAAAACCAATACCGACGGAACGCTTGAGTATGTGCGTTCAGGTGATGGTTCATGGGGTGCTCCGCTTGAAGGTCAGATGGTTAAACAATGGGATCCGGTTGCCAAAGCAATGGTAATGATGCCTTATTCGCCTATAGGTAAAGATAATTTTGCTAACTTTCTTGAACAGGGTTATATCCTGAACAATAACGTTAGTGTAGTGCAGCAAGGTGAGTTCGGAAGTTTCCGTAGCTCTGCAACCTGGGTAAAAAATAAAGGACAATATCCCAACTCAATGTTCGATAAATTAACGTACACGATAGGCGGTGACATGAAATTTGATAAATTTACGTTGAGTTCTTCGCTTGCCTATAACAAACAAACGACGCCCAATAAAGGATTTAGCGGTTATACGGCTTACGATCCAATGTATAACTTGCTTATTTGGTCGGCTCCTGATTGGGATGTTCGTCAATATAAAGACTACTGGTTGGTTCCCAATGAAGTTCAAAACAGCAGTTATACCGCTGGAAATAACAATCCTTATTTCGACCGTTACGAGCGTACTCACAGCCAGGATAAAGATATTTTCAACGGCTCCTTATCGTTAACCTATGATTTTACAAACTGGTTAAGAGCTACATTAAGAACCGGATATGACACGTACAGCAATCGTCAGGAAGTAAAAGTGTCTAAAGGTTCGTTCCAGGGAGCCGGCAATGCAGTTATGATTCCCAACGGAACTGAGGTATGGGGTGAATCGCAGAAAGGTTCCTATAATTTAGGTCTTAGCAGAGGCTATAGCACTAACACTGATTTTATACTTAGTGCAGAACAGAAGTTTAACGATTTTCAGGTTGATGGTTTTGTGGGAGCTGCAATGTATTATAGTCAGGATGAAGGAATCGAATCCCGTACCCGCGGTGGTTTATCTATTCCGGGATTCTATTCGCTGAAAGCTTCCGTCGATCCTGTAATCAATGCATCGAATATATATCGTCGTCAGGTAAACAGTGTGTTTGGCCGGGTTGGCCTTTCCTGGAGAAGCCTTGCATATGCAGAGGCCACTCTTCGTAACGACTGGGTATCGACCTTACCATCTACAACACGTTCTTATTATTATCCATCGTTCTCAGGTAGTTTTATTGCTTCTGAGTTGTTACCAGAGATCGATTGGTTGTCGTTGTGGAAGTTAAGGGGTTCGTGGGTAAATACTAAAGCACCAGCAGGAATATACGCAATTAACTCAGTATTTTCGATTGCTAATAATGCCTGGGGGACTCTTAGTTCTGCTACCTTACCCACCACTATTCGTGGTTCCGATGTGCTTCCCGAATCATCGGATACCTACGAGATTGGTACGGTGGTAAATTTATTTGCTAACCGGGCATCGGTGGATGTAACGTATTACAGTAAAAGAATGTATGATTTTATTCGTTCGGCAGGTGTAAGCCCTGCATCGGGATATTCTAATAATTTTATAAACACCGATGAAGAAATTACCCGTAAGGGGATTGAGTTAACACTGAACGTAACTCCTGTTAGTACGAAAGATATGCGCTGGGATATGTCGTTCAACTGGTCGAAGTATGCCCGTTACTACACACAACTCGATTCAGTTTATTCAGCTGATCGTTTGTGGGTAAAGGTAGGTGAACGGGCCGATCATTATGTGTTACGCGATTATCTGAAAGATCCACAGGGCAATATTATTCACAATAACGGTCTTCCTCAGTATGCAGCTTACGATTCCCGCTACGGTTTTTCTGATCCGGACTGGATTTGGGGATTCAACACATCGTATCGCTACAAAAACTGGCAGTTTGCTGTTTCGCTTGATGGAAGAGTGGGTGGCATGACTCAATCGACAACCGAAATGTATATGTGGAGAGCGGGTGGACATCCCGAATCCATCGTTCCGGAGCGTTACCTCGATGCAACGGTACCCAACTCGAAAAACTACCTCGGAACGGGTGTGAAAGTTGTGTCCGGAACAGTTACTTACGATACTTACGGAAATATCCTTACCGACACACGGGTGTTTGCTCCTAATGATGTAAAAGTGACCTATAAATCGTATGTGGAAGCTGAACACAAGGGTACCGCCTGGGGTGGAGCAGCCTCACCACTGGATGTGTTAAGCACGACTTTCCTGAAATTACGCGAAATGTCGGTGAGCTATCAATTACCGAAAACTGTTGCCTCAAAAATTGCTGCTAATTCAGTTTCTATCTCAGCAATCGGTCAAAATGTCTTCATGTGGGCAAAAGAGTTTAAATACTCCGACCCGGATGGTGGTTCTGAAAACTTCGTGGATCCCTCGCAGCGTTATGTGGGTGTTAACCTGAAAGTAGAATTTTAAGTCCAATCATCATAAAACTACAGAATATGAATAATATAAATAAAAAATTACTGACTATCTTCGTACTTTTTACACTGATTTTAAGTAGTTGTGAAAATTTTGAAGAAATCAATACAAATCCCGATTCTATAACTGATGCCAGTGCCTCGATGGTAGCTACCGGTGTTATTCTCCGGAATATTAAATTCAACGGTAGGGATGCACATGCGTATCTTCAGCCCAATGCTCTGGCGAAATACCTGGGCTATGCCAATCAGGCACAAATGGGTTCGCAGTACAACGAATTTGGAAACGGAAGCTTTGGTGATATGACCATTCTTCCTAATATCGAAAAGATGGTCCAATACGCTAAAGGAAGCGTAATGGAAGAATCGTACAACGGTCTTGCAAAATTCTCACGGGCATGGATGTTTTATCGTCTAACCATGCAGATGGGCGATATACCCTACTCCGCAACCAACGGTGGTCTCGATGGCAAGTATCGTCCGAAATTTGATACTCAGAAAGATGTTTTAACAGGTATCCTGAATGAATTGAAAGAAGCCGATCAGCATTTTTCAAAAGGTATTCAGTTTGCCGGAGACCCAACTCCTTATAATGGTGATCCTGCAAAATGGAGAAGAGCGTCAAACTCTTTTGCTCTTAAAGTCCTGATGAGCATGAGTAAAAAGGCATCCGATGCATCCCTGAATATCCCTGGTCGATTTGCAGAAATTGTAAATTCGGGTCAGATACTGGAAGCAAATACCGGCTTTTTAGGCCTTGTTTACTCTTCAGTAAATATGCACCCGGTTTCAGGTACAAACGATTTGTTTACCAGTCGCACCCCTATCAGTTCATTGCTTATCGACAACCTGAAACAACTGAACGACCGACGCCTGTATTATGTGGCCGATCCTTCAGTATCTCAGGTGGCCGCAGGGAAAACCGAAGGTGATATGGATGCGTATGTAGGAGTGGATGTATCGATCGATTACGCGACCATGACCGCCCAACATTTACAGGGTAAATATTCGTTGATTAATTCCCGCTATCTGAAAGAAGCAACTTCCGAACCCCGGATGTTGATAACCTATGCCGAGCAGCAATTAATTCTGGCCGAAGCTCGTTTGTTGGGCTGGATTACCACCGGTACTGCCAGGGATTATTACGAGTCGGGAGTAAAAGCTGCACTGGCTGCTATGATGGCGACCAAGGCCTCGTATGCGCATGGTAAGGCAATAGATCAGGCTTATATAAATAGCTACTTTACCGGCAATGCTGCCTTCAAATCAACACAGCAGGAACAGTTAAAGCAAATCTGGATGCAGCGATATATTCTCAATTTTATGCAGGATGCTGAATCAAGTTATTTCGAATACCGTCGTACCATGTATCCGGAATTTCCAATTAACCCGGCTACCAACCTGAACATGGATAACAAGAATGTAATTCCGGTTCGGTGGCTGTATCCAACCAGTGAAACCAATTATAACCGCGAAAATCTGATCGAGGCTCTCGATCGACAGTTCGATGGATACGATGAAGTCAATAAACTGATGTGGTTACTCAAATAGTGTTTGTTTAGTTGTATTGAAGGGTTAGTCACAGCCGCCTTCCTGTGTTATTATACAGAAGGAAGGCGGCTGTAATTGTCTGTTAACGTAAAATTTGGTTTCTTTGTAGCTAAAAATTGGATGAATATGCATGAACGATATAGATTGAAAATTCTGGTACTGACAGCATTTGTTCCTCTCTTGCTGTTTAGTCAACTGCTGGTGAAAGGTAAAATTCATTGTAACGGAAAAGGCCTCGAAGGTGTAAAGGTAACCGATGGGGTTCAATGGGTAACTACCGACCGGAAAGGATATTTTAGCCTGAAGGTTTATGATCCGGAAAATGAATTCGTCTATTATTCGCTCCCTTCAGGTTTTGAATCTCCAGTCATCAATGGTGTCCCTGTTTTTTATAAAGTGCTAAATAAAAAGCAGAAAACTCAACAGGTCAATTTCGAATTAAACAAGGCGCAGCGTTCACAGCATAACCATGCCTTTGTTGTATGGGCCGATCCACAGGTTATGGATGAAGTGGAACTGGAAATGCTCGGGCAGGTTACCAATCGGGTTAAACAGACAGTTGATGAGCTTAAAAAGCAGATGCCTGTTCATGCCATTGCAGTAGGAGATTTGGTGTTCGATCGGTTCCACTTATTTGAGCCCTACAAGCAAACAATTACTCCGTTGAACATTCCTTTTTATCAGGTAATTGGTAATCACGATATGGATTACAATAATCGTTCTGACGAACGGTCAGCCGATACTTTCAGAAAACATTTCGGACCAGAATACTATTCGTTTAATGTGGGTAATATCCACTATATTGTGCTAAAGAATGTTTTTTATTATGGCTACTCGTACCGTTACATGGGTTATATTAATGAACGTCAGTTGAGTTGGCTGGAAAAGTACCTGGCTGATGTTCCAAAAGGTTCAACGTTAGTTGTATCGTTGCATATTCCAACCCGTTATGGTGAATCGCCTAAGCTGCTTTCACCCACTGGAAACCTTTCCGATAGGGTAATCAACAGTGAAGCGTTGTACAAGATTCTTGCACCCTATAATTCGCATCTGTTGGCCGGGCATAGTCATAAACAATGGAACACTATAGTTTCACCTAACTTATTTGAACATGTACATGCCGCTGCAAGTGGTGCGTGGTGGCAGGGCCCAATAGGTGTGGATGGAACGCCCAATGCGTATACAGTGTATTCAGTGGAAGGCGACTCAATCAGTTGGAAGTTACATACAGTTGAGGGTGGTGCTTCCGACCAATTCAAAGTTTATTATCCTGGTGCCGATTCCAATTATCCTACATCGATCATTGCCAATGTATATAATTACGACCCTGCCTGGAAAGTGGAATGGATGGAAGATGGGAAAGTGATGGGGCAAATGACACAATACTGGGGTATCGATCCGCTTGCCGGAGCTACATACATTTCCGGGGCAAATAAAAAATACAGTTGGCTGGGAGCCAGTCAAACCAGTCATTTGTTCCATTCTCAACCAGCTAATCCCAACGCCCGGTTAAGTGTGCGTGTCACCGATCGGTTTGGATGGCGGAAAACACTACCTGTGCCGCTTCCCGAATTGAAAACGCATCGCGTGGCAACTCATACGGGTAACTGGAAACTTGTTTGGCAGGATGAATTTGAATATACAGGACTTCCCGATAGTACCCGATGGAGCTATGATACTGCCGGGAATCGTACCCGTTGGGGAAATAATGAATTGCAGCACTATACTGCTTTTGACAGCACCAATGTGTATGTTCAAAACGGACTTATGACCATTACTGCCCATCGGAAAGATGTAGATGGAAAGAAATACACTTCGGCGAGGATGATTACAAAAAATAAGGGTGATTGGACGTATGGACGGGTTGAGGTAAGAGCACGGGTACCTAAAGGTAAAGGAACGTGGCCGGCCATCTGGATGTTGCCTACCGATTCGGAATACGGGCGGTGGCCAGCCAGTGGTGAAATTGATATAATGGAATACGTGGGATATCAACCTGATACTATTTATGGATCAGCACATACCAAAAGTTATAATCATAGTATCGGAACACAAAAAACGTCGGGAATTTTTGTTGCCGATCCACACCTTCATTTTTATGTGTACGCTCTGGAATGGGAAGACGATGAATACCGGATATATGTAGATGATAAGCACTATTTTACATTTAAAAACGAAGGGACAGGTTTTGCTGCATATCCTTTTGATAAACGATTCCACTTATTGATTAATCTTGCAATTGGTGGTAACTGGGGAGGGAAATACGGAGTTGATGACAGTTTGTTTCCTCAGCGGTTTGAAATTGATTATGTTCGGGTATATTCCAGAGTCAATTAGATTTAAACGCATGGGTAACGTGTAACTTTTAACAATCAAAACAGATACAAATGAAACGTAATTATTATATCGCATTATTAGTAGTGATGCTTGTGTCAGGATGCGGAAGAGTTACAACGGTACATTCTCTTCCACATTCTGCCGACACTAATGTTGTTATACCACCGGCCTGGGCTTTTGGAATCCTGTATGGTAGTTATGCCAATCAGGAACAAAGTGTTGAACTGGTTAATCAGTTAATCCAACACGATTATCCTGTCGATGCGTTCTGGACTGATTCCTGGATATGGGACTGGGCTAATCAGGGTCGCGGGCCTGCAAAATACATCGACTTTATAGCAGATACGCTTTCATACCCCGACATGCAGGCTTTTTGGACCGGATTTCTTGGAGAGAAAGGGATTAAAGCCGGAATGTGGGTGTGGGATTGTATTCAGAAAACAGGTAATGAAACCCATTTTGAAGATTTTAAATCCAGAGGCTTTTTCAGGGATGAGTTTATTCATACCACCGGTTGGCACAATGGAAGCATGACAACTATCATAGGCGATCAGGGTCAACAGGTAAAAGGGACATTGACAGGAAATATCGATTTTGAAAATCCACAGGCTGTAGCGTATTTCAAGCAACGTATGAAGCATTTCTTTGATAAAGGAATCGATTTTATCAAACTCGATAAAACAGATGCTATACCTGTTGCAAAAGCCATGTTTGAAATGAGTCAGGAGTTAAGTCTGGAATCGAAAGGCAGGGGTTTCGTGCTAACCCATAGTCATGGTGTTGAACAGGAAGAGTATAAACGTTATCCCGGGAAATGGACCGACGATACCCGTTCCGATTGGTCGGTAGGGCATTCCGGACGTGAGTTCTCGCCCTGGCTTCCCCGTGTTGCTTTTAAAGAAAATATAGCAATGTACACCGATACCAGTCGGCATTTCTGGAAAATTCCTTTCTTAGCCAACGATATGGGTGGATTTGCCGTAAGTAACGATGGGTTTGTTGATGAAGAATTGTATATTCGCTGGACTCAGTTTGCCATGTTTGTGCCGCTGACTACTGTTTTTTCACAACCTGAAAATCCAAGCGGTAACATTGCATTCAAAGTATCTGCTAAAGCCGACACTGTCTTTCGAACCTATTCTCAGATGAAAATGCGGTTATTTCCGTATGTATATTCCTACGCACATCGTTCACGCTGGGAAGGGGTAAATACAATCCGACCTATATCTGGCTATTTATATCAATATCTGTTTGGAAACGAATTATTGGTAGCGCCCGTTTGTGAACAGGGAGCAACTACTAAAGATGTTTATTTACCAGTTGATTCGGAATGGTTTGACTGGCGTACAGGTGAGAAATACCAGGGTGGAAGTGTGGTTCGCCTGAATGCCCCACTCAGCGAAATACCTGTACTGGTGCGTGCTGGTTCCGTAGTACCAATGCGTAAGTATGCCCGTTCAGTGGAAGCCGGTTCCAACGATTCGCTTACTCTACATATTTTTCCGGGTGAGAAGGGAGAATTTATTCTTTACGAAGATGATGGAGTTAGTAATGATTATCTGAAGGGGGAGTACGCATCAACCAATTTTCGACTTTTCAGATTGAAAAATGGATTTGAACTTACCATTGACCCGTTAAAGGGTTCTTACAAAGGCATCACCGATACCAGAAAAATCCAACTTGTGATTCATGGCTTGCCCATGATGCCCTCTGTGGAATTGAGAAGTGGTAAACTAACCATACAACAGTCAGGCAACAGCTATTCATCTGACTATTTTAAAATGGATAAAAAAAGTAAAATGGTGATCAAGATTAATGTGGCTTCCTGATTAAACGTCATTACTAACCCTTAGAAGGGAAGATGGTGCATTACCCGTGAAATTTAACCAGCCCTTCTACCGGATTTTTTTCGATAGATGAAATGCTTAGCTGATGTTCAGATGCAACTATTTCGAGCACATCCCTGAAATACCAGGCAATGGAACCTATACATCCAATCGGAAGTTCCGCTGTGTTGTATTGCAACAAGTTACGTACGATAAAGGCATCGAAGGCTTCGTATACCAGATTGAAAATAGCCGGCTCTTCGAGATGTGTGGAAAGAAAAGGAGTAAAAGAAGCCAAAAAACGATTAGGGAAGGGCTTCTTGTATACCCTTTCAAGAATGATGGCCGGGGTAAGTTCATATTCATCAAGGAACTTTTCCTTTATCCATTCGGGAAGCTGGTTTTTCAGGCAATCACCGATAAATAGTTTTCCAAGAACGGCGCCACTACCTTCATCACCCAGTATAAAACCCAGTGGGGAAACATTTTTTACAATCGAATTACCATCGTATGCGCAGGAATTGGAACCTGTACCCAGGATGCAGGCAATGCCTTTTTCGTGACCGAATAAACCACGGGCTGCACCCAATAAATCACTTTCAACTGAAATCTGAGCTTCGGGAAATGAAGCCTTCAAGGCGTTTGCCACCATTTTTTTCTTATCATCGAAAGCGCATCCTGCTCCGTAAAAGAAGATTTCGTCAATCGGATAGGTTATCAAAGCAGGTGCAAGATTTTCGCTTACTAACTCCGCAATTTCTTCTTCTGTCTGATAAAATGGGTTGATGCCGGTTGTGGAATGCTCTTTTATACTGATAAATCGATCGCTCACCTGCCAGGTGGTACGGGTCGACCCGCTATCGGCTATTAATTTCATGTTTGCTTTTAAAGTAAATTTTTATGCAAACCTAAGAATTTTTTTTAGATGTTTGTGTATCTTTGGGCATTAATTCAGAAAAATCTAACAACATGACCACTATCGATTGTTTTGTCCCCTGTCAGGATGCCGTTTCTGCCCTTGAACTCTCAAAGCAGTTTGCGGGATGTCCCCTGGCTTCGCATGTGTATTTCCTCTCAACCATTGATTTTAATTCCGGAACGAATGCTAATGTGCTTCAGGTGAATACCATTGCGGGTACGGAAACATTGCGTATAATTGCATCCAAAGTACAGTCTGAGTATGTAATGCTTAGTGTAAAAAACACAGCCCTGGAACTCGGACAGTTTGCACTTGACAGATTGACGCGTATCGCCTGTGATACAGGTGCCGCGATGGTTTATTCCGATTATTACCGGATTATCAACGGAGTGCGGAGTTTACATCCGGTGAACGATTATCAGGAAGGCAGCCTTCGCGATGATTTTAATTTTGGAACCATATGGCTGATTCCAGCGGCATCCTTCAAAAAAGCTGTAGAGGAAATGGATGTCAGTTATCAGTATGCAGGTTTTTATGATCTGCGTCTGCGCTTGTCACAACATGGTGAATTGGTTCATATCAATGAATT
>JAVFAG010000003.1:2389-16350 GCA_034002585.1 Paludibacter sp. | reverse complement strand
GGGCTCGCAATCAGCAGGCAGTATCGTATTGGTCGCATCTATGATTCTTTGTACCTTTGTCGTCGTTGGGAAGATAATTCGGATGCTTCGCTCGATGTGGCCAAACTCAATCTGCACAATGCCTATAAGGATAAAATTCGTACAGTGGAACTAAAAGCACGTATCCGACTGAATAAAAATTGATAATGAAACTACGAACCATATGGATGTGTTTTTTGCTGATACCTGTATTGTTGTCAGCAAAGGATACATTTGCTTTTCATGCTTCTTCCACAATCGATTCCCTGTTTAATCTGATCGGGCAATACGATAAAGGAATGGGTTCTGTATCTGTGTATAAAAACGGACGGAAGATATATGGTCGCTATTATGGTTATTCATCCCTGGAAGACTCAGTTCAAATTGATGCTTCCACTTTGTTTCGAATAGGTTCTGTATCCAAAACATTCACTGCAACACTTATTTTTAAATTGATAGAGGAAGGCCGGCTAAAACTCAGTGACCCACTAAGCAAGTGGTTTCCATTGTTCGGAAATGCCCGCACCATTACTCTTCAGCATTTGTTGACTCACCAAAGCGGCCTGTATAATTTTACGAATGATGCAGCTTATTTAAGCTGGAACACCGGTGAACATACCCGTGAAGCTTTACTGGCAAAACTAATCAGGTATCCAAATGTTTTTATGCCGGGAACAACTACTGAATATTCGAATACGAATTACGTGTTGCTGACCTGGATTGCCGAAATGGCCTCAGGCGAAAGTTATGCCCACCTGTTGAAACGGATGGTTACTGATCCTTTGCAGCTAAAACAAACCTTCAGCTCTCAGCCGTCAGGTGTTGTCGTTGCATCTTCATATACCCGTTTTAAAGAATGGAAGAAGGAATCAGCTACTCACGAAAGCATTCCCCTGGGAGCAGGAGCCCTTTTATCCACACCCGATGATTTGAATCTATTTATTCAGGGATTGTTTTCGGGTAAAATCATCGGTGAATCCTCTCTGAAAAAGATGACAACTATAACGCCCGAAACGATGATGGGAATGGGATTTTTAAAAGCACCTTTTTATGAACGTTCGGCATTTGGACACACCG
This sequence comes from Paludibacter sp., assembly GCA_034002585.1. Taxonomy (GTDB): domain Bacteria; phylum Bacteroidota; class Bacteroidia; order Bacteroidales; family Paludibacteraceae; genus Paludibacter. Next base: position 15,255 of record JAVFAG010000003.1, on the reverse strand, counting down.
GTGGCATCGATGGCTTTCAATCGAGGTTGTTTTACTTTCCGGATGATTCAGTTTCGGTGGCTATCACTTCCAATGCAGTAGTTTATCCTTTGAACGACATCATGATTGCAATTTTAAGCAAGTTGTTTGGAGTGCCGTATTTGCTTCCTGTTTTTAAAGAGGAGGTTATGCTTCCGGAAGCGGAGCTTGCAAAATTTACGGGCACCTATTCAGGGCCCGGATTGCCTATCAAACTAAAGGTTTTTATCAGGGATGGAATACTCAATGCGCAGGGAACAGGACAGCCGGAGTTTCCCTTAACCAGTACAGCACCCACAGTTTTTACATTTGAAAAAGGAGGAATTGTGCTCGAATTTCTGCCTGCTAAAAAGCAATTGGTGCTTAAACAAATGGGCGCCCGGTTTGTAATGAATAAAGAAGATTAATACGCTCTATGAATCGATTGGTTATACATAGTATTACCGGAATACTTTTGCTGACAGCTTCCTGTACCAGAATTCCGGGTTCCGGCGATCGAAAGGGACCTATTCAGGATCCGGATTCGATGGAATATGATGCCGGAGCTTTCGATTCGGTACCTGTACTGAAGGAGTTTCAACTCGACATGGATCAGTTTGCAAAAAAGGTGATGAATGTGCCCTACGTGGATAAGGCAGTAAGTGTCAGGCAGCAACTCGATATCGTTTATCCGGAAGAAACCATTGGCCCTTATAAAGTTGTCGTTGTGCTGCATTCCGGAGGTTGGTATAGTGGCGACAAGCAGGCGGAGTCCATTGCTCCCATTGTAGAAGTAATCAATCAGGGATATGCATTGGTGTCGGTTAATTACCGGCTCTCATCGGAAGCACGATGGCCGGCTCAATTGCACGATGTAAAGGCGGCCATTCGCTTCTTAAGAGCCAATATGGATACCTACAGGCTGGATACTGAAAAAGTGGTGGTATGGGGTATTCAGGCAGGAGCCCACCTGGGCCTGATGTTGGCTGCTACCAATGACCTTCCGGAACATGAAGATCTTACTCAGGGAAATCCGGGTCTGTCTAGCCGGGTAGATGGAGTCGTTGCCTGGTCACCATTTACCGATTTGACAACGTTAAGTTCAGCCAGTTTTCCTATGGCTAACCGTTTAATGGGATTTAATGTGAAGAGTGCCCGGGATAGAGCGCTGACTGCCAGCCCTTTAAACTTTGTAACAAATCAGTTTCCACCGGCATTACTGGTACACGGTACAGCTGATTCGATTGCCCCTTATCAGCAGTCAGTAAAATTGTTGCATAAAATCAATCTTGAAACCGGTGACTTACGTGCCGAACTTGTGACATTTGAAGAGGGCATTCATAATGACCCGATGTTGCGAACGTCGGTGAATGTGCTCAATAACCTCGATTTTGTGGATAAAATATATTACAAAAAAGTAAACCCTTACCGTACGGCAGCTGTTATGGATATAAAGTTGAATTTTAATGTGGAAGAAAATGAGTAAATTAGTAAAAAGTAAACGCGTATATGTATTGTATCCTTTGGTTATTGTAGTACTTGTATTGGTAGTGTATGCCTGCCTTGAGAAAGAGTCGCGAAAGGAATACCAGGCAATTCCAATCGAAAGTCGAACCAATTCGTTTAGCTCCGATTTTTATCATGTTTTAGTGGAATATCCTATCGAACAATGGGATTATCAGGACAATTTAAAACGGTATGTCGATGAAACAGTAGCTTTTTATCGACGCGACTGGACTGCCGGGGGGATGCATTATGAAGATGAAATGCTTGCACGTGAACAGAATCCTGAACGGGAATATCCGAAATTTGAGTTAAATATCCGATATGAGAAGTTCTCATCCAATAAGTTAAATACCCACTCCTACCTTTACTATACCTATATTTACACTGGTGGAGCCAATGGGATGACTACTGTACATTCATTAAATTTTAACAATAATGGTCTGCTTGGTTTGACGGATGTTTTTCAATTGAATAAAAAACAGGAAATACAATTGACTCGTTTGCTGGCCCAAAAGGCAGCATCAATGCCTGATGTGTTTGATAAGAAAATTGTTTGGCAGGGTTTAGGGCTTAACTTTCTGAAACCAGACGGGTTAAATGTTGATTCAACAAAACTTAAGGGTACAAATTTCCAGTTTAGTGACAATTTTAAAAACTTTATCATCGGAGACGAAGGAGTACATTTTTACTTCGATAAATATAAAATAAGTTCGGGAGATGCAGGAACACCATCCGTACATTTGGATTGGCAACAACTGACACCCTTTATTAATAATAATCTTATATCTCTAAAGTAGGGGTTGGTCATTGATTGTTGATCAAATCTTAGGTATATTAATAAATTGAAACTCTAACTCTTGAAGATTAGTTGTATGGGAATTTTTAATCAAATGAATTGGCAGGAGAAATTGATAGATTGGTTTGATTCGTTACTCCCCTGGTTTTTATCAAGTGGTTTAAAAATCTTTTTTATTGCCCTGGCTGCAATTATACTAAACAAAGTGGTCAGTAAGCTAATTGATAAAACTGTTCGGATAGCTGTAGTAAGTAGCCATTACAATTCCAAAGATGCTGAATTAAAGCGGGAAAACACTCTGATTCAGATTTTTACCATCACATTCCGCACATTGTTGACCATCATTGCAACTTTAATGATACTTAAAGAGTTTGGTATCGATATCGCTCCAATGATAGCTGCGGCAGGTATAGCGGGGTTGGCGTTGGGCTTTGGTGGCCAGTACCTTATTCGCGATATTATTACGGGTTTATTTATCATTCTGGAAAATCAATACCGCATTGGTGATGTTGTAAATTTTGATGGATTAGGTGGAGCTGTTGAAGAAATTACCTTACGTAAAACAACCCTTAGAGATATGAATGGCACCGTACACCATATTCCTCACGGTGAGATAAAACGGGTTTCCAACCTGTCGAAAGATTTTGCCCGTGTGAATTTGAATATTGGAGTAGCCTACGATTCAGATATTGAACAGGTGATGGCTGTTATCAATAAAACAGGAATGGAGATGGCCGAAGATGAAAGCTGGAAGGATGCCTTTATAAAACCAATTCAGTTTGTACGGGTGGATGATTTCGCCGATTCAGCTATTATTGTTAAAGCACTTGGCGAAACCAAAGTGTTGCGACAATGGGAGGTAGCCGGCGAATTCCGTAAAAGGCTGAAAATAAACTTCGATAAAGCAGGTATTGTAATTCCATTTCCGCAAACCGATGTTCATTTACATCGAATGCCATAAATATTCAAATTTAATATAAGACTTTTCTTTCTATAGTAAGTACTAACTAAAAAATTTTATTACCATGAAGTTAATTGATGAATTTAAAACATTTGCTCTAAAAGGTAATGTAGTTGACATGGCAGTCGGTATCATTATTGGTGGCGCATTCGGGAAAATTGTATCCTCCCTGGTAAGCGACGTAATTATGCCACCTATTGGCCTGCTGATAGGTGGTGTTAACTTTACCGACTTGTCGTTTGTGATGAAGGAGGCAATGGGTGAGGCACCTGCAGTGACGATCAACTACGGTAATTTTATACAGGTAGTTTTCGATTTTCTGATAGTGGCTTTTGCTATTTTTATGATGGTAAAGGGAATGAACTCATTAAAAAAGAAAGAAGAAGTGCAGCCTGTGGTGCCTCCTCCACCTCCGGCACCGACTAAGGAGGAACTTTTATTAACAGAAATTCGTGATCTGCTGAAGAAATAAGTAGTCGAATAAAGTGAGTTTTATTATTCTCAACAGAAAACCATCCGGGTATCCCAGGTGGTTTTTTTGATTTTGTGTCATTTCATAAAAAGTTTAGTTCAAATTGTAAATATGGAAAAATTATTTACAACCTGGATTATTTGTTATTTTTAAAACGTCTATTTTCGTCCCATCAATCAACAATCAGCGGGAAAGGAGGTGCACACTCATGAAGACAACACCCATGAGACTCACGACATTATTTTTTTAAATCAAGACTATGACAGCGGTTATAGTGCTAAAAAGTTTATTTACACAAACCTGTTTTTAATTTAAAACCTACAACTATGAAAAATTTTATCTGTTTGCCATTGGCAGCTCTTGTGCTGTCGTTTGTTTCGTGTGAGAAGAATACTGAAGTTGCAACCTCAACAACCGGACTGTCGCCCACTGTAAGGGCTGAACTGCAACAGGATGCACAAAGATTTGCCAAAAAGCACGATCAGCTGGTCAATGAAATGTTGTCGCTCGACAATGCTTTGTTGTTGAAGCGATCGCCAGTAGCTGGTGAAATGAGTGAACGTGAGCGTTTGGATCATGTGCTGACTGTTATATACAGAGTTACAGGTGTTAAGCCTGTAATTGTTGAACAACAGCCGGCGAAGGTATCAGCAGCTGTTTCAGGCGACGATCCCGATTATTATTGGGTAAATCTGGATGTCGAGGAAATTTCGCTGGCACCCTATGCTTCTACTGAACAAGGTCTGCAATACCTGGGTGTTGTCGACGACATTGTGCAGAACCAGGAAAGTTCTGTAGATGAAAAGGTATTACTCTTAGACGAAGTGTTAAAGGAAGTAGCGCTTGATGAACGTCTGCCAAAATCGGAGATGGAGCGTGTGCTTACCTCGGTAGAAGTGCTGAAGGGTTCGTTAATTTTATGGAACGATTATCTTACTCAGGAAACTCCTGCTTATTATGCACCCGGGATGCAGAAGGTGAACATCAGAAGCTGGAGCTTTGGTAAGAAGTTAGCTTTCGTTGCCGCCGCTGATGCAGTGGGTGGTGTGTTGGGCTTCTTCCTGGGTGGCTATATTTCTGTGGGCGGTGTGCCAATTTATATGCCTGCGGGTCCTACCGGTATGGTGATGTCTGCCGCTGCTTTATCGTACATAGCCGCCAGTATGGTCGGTTGGTAAAAACTTAAAACAATATTATTACAATGAAAATCTACAGATCTATTGCCTTTTGGGCATTCCTGCTTTTGCTGACATGTATGTCGCAGGCACGCAATCGAAACGGTCTTTTTCTGGGAGTGAGTTCCGACCTGTTTTCGGCTCCACTCACTGGATCGGGTATACTGACGCGTGCGTCATCAGTAACAGCCGGTTACGCCCTTACTGAGTCATTAAATGTAAATCTGTTATGGGAAAACAGGTTAGTGCTCGATCCTGCTCTATCGTTCTATGAGTCGAAAAACGGGATAGGCCTGGGTGTTGGTTATCGTATCATGAAGCAAGAACAACTGTCATCACTGGAGCTTAATTTTCAGCTGGTAAAGGCTCCGGAAACACTTTTCAGTGCTGATAATCTCTCTGCTCAGGCGGGAGTCAGGTGGCTGTTTACAGATAACTTCTTTCTGGGTACGGGACTTCGTTACGAGTCGTGGGAAAGCACAAATCTCAGTGCTGGAGCAAGCGGTTCATACAACTGGTACTGCCAGTTGGGTCTGAGGGTTTTCACCGGGACTCAAAAGAAAAATACCAGAAATGGTAATTGAAAGGAAACCTTAACAATGTTATAAGGGTGTTTCTAATGAAAGAAACACCCTTATTCTCGTATCAATACCCTTCTGTTAATAATGTTTTACGATTTCCTGTCCATTCATTACTCGTAAACCTGCCTGTGCCAATGCCCTCATCTCATCTTCACCAGGATATACAGCCACCTTGCAGATAGGTGAGATCATGCGGGTTATGTAATTGACAACCAGTTCGTTGTAGGCAATGCCGCCAGTTAAAACCACAGCGTCGGCTTTGCCTTCGAGTACAGCCAGCATCGACCCGATTTCTTTGGCTACACCATAAGCCATTGCTTCCAGAACAAGTCGTGCATGAAAATCACCATTGATGGCAAGCTGATACGCTACATTTACATCATTGGTGCCCAGATGAGCGACTAAACCACCTTTGCCAACAAGCAGACTTTGAATTTCCTCCCGTTCGTAAATACCGGCATAGATTACCCGTATCAACGCTCCTGCATCCATGGTTCCGGCCCGTTGCGGCGAGAACGGCCCAAAGCCGTCGAGTGCCTGGTTGGTATCGATCACTCTTCCCAGACGATGTGCAGCGACTGATATCCCTCCTCCCATGTGTGCGATGACCAGGTTCAGCGCTTCATAACTGGTTCCCATATCAGCTGCATATTTACGTCCGATGGCTTTGTGATTGAGCGCATGTAAGGACGAACGACGCGGAAACTGTGGCAAGCCACTAATACGGGCCACATCCTGTAACTCATCCACTACAACCGGATCAGCAATGAATGCTTTGCAGCCGGGAATTTTCCGGGCAATCTCCTGGGCAAGTATGGCTCCCAGGTTACTGGCATGTTCACCGTTCAATACCAGTCGCAGGTCGTTGATCATCCGTTCGTTGACTTCATATACGCCCGATTGCAGGGGGCGAAGAAGTCCGCCACGTCCAACAACAACGTTAATTTCCGTTAAATCAATTTTCTCCTTTTCAAGGTTTTCCAGAATGTGATTTCGCCTGAATTCATATTGATCAATAACGTTCTTAAATTTCTGTAATTCCTGAGTGGAGTGTTTCACTGTACTGGTGAAAAGCACTTCTTCATCTCCAAAAACAGCTATTTTTGTTGAAGTGGAACCTGGATTGATTACAAGTATCTTATACATGAAATAATTGATTTAAGACTGATTTATTTTGGTGTGGTACGGTAAAGATAAATACCAACGCCCAGAAACAATATATTGGGTAACCATACGGCCATCAGTGGCGACATAGCCCCGCTGACTGAAAATGAAGTTGATAAGGTTGAAAAGAGAATGTAAATTGCACTAAGTGCTAATCCAATCCCTAAATTCAGACCCATACCACCACGAACTTTTCTCGATGATAAGGAAACACCCATCAAGGTCATGATAAATACTGCTAAAGGCATCGAAAAGCGCTTATAATATTCATCCTCAAAGGCTTTGGTATTGCCAATTCCCCTGTGTTTTAATCGACTAATATGTTGGCTGAGTTCCTGATTATTGAGCTGGGCACTTTCGCGCGATGAGATAAAAAATTCGGATGGTTGTACCTTTATCACCGTATCCAGGCTGGTGCCGCGTGTCAGGTACTCGCGCATTCCCTGAAAATCACGTTTCATGTAATCCTCTATCGTCCAGTGATATGCAGAGTCCCATTTGACTGTTTCTGCCGTAAGTCGTGATATTAGTTTTTTATCCTCAAATTTTTCGAGTGACATGCGGAAACCTCTGTTTTGATCAATCTCAAATCGTTCAATATACAAAATAATTCCGGGTTCAATTTCCATTTGGATATTGCGGGCATAATTGGACTTGAATTTCTTAACGTATTGATTTTCAAACTCTAATAGTTCCTCGTTGGAAGGTGGAATGATATAGCCTCCCAAAAAGAAAGACATCACGAAGATAATACCGGCGGCAATTGCATATGGAAGCATCAACCTGCGGAAGCTAATTCCGCTTGCCAACATGGCAATAATCTCAGTGTTACCCGCCAGTTTCGAAGTGAAAAATATCACCGAAAGGAAGGTGAACAGCGGTGTCAGCATGTTCAGGTAAAACGGTATGAAATTGAAATAGTAGTCGAAGATAATCTTATCCAACGGTGCATTGTTGTCGAAAAAGTTATCCAGCTTTTCGGAAAGGTCGAAAATAACTGCAATACCCAAAATCAGCACTATCGAAAAGAAGAAGGTGCCTAAAAACTTTTTGATGATGTACAGATCGATTCGTTTCAACCCTATTTTGCGGTAGTTCAGCTTCATGGATGCTTTGTAACTAAACAAATTCTGTATTAAATTTTTCCGGGAATCGTCCCTGTACCGATTTATAATATTCTTTAATTTTCAGCATATCGGCTTTCTCATCCTCACCGGGAACGAGCAGGGTGGTAATACCCATTTCCTTTTTAGCATAATCGATATAAGCAAGCTGAATAGGAACACCTGCTTTTACAGCAATATGATAAAATCCCATTTTCCAGTTTTCGGTGCGACTGCGGGTTCCTTCAGGAGTTATCGCCAGGTGAAAATGCTCGCGCAGACCAAATTCATCGGCCATCTGCTGAGTAACCGAGTTTTTCTTCGAACGGTCGATTGGTACACCTCCCATTGCTTTGAACAGCAACCCAAAAGGAAAGATAAACCAGCTTTTTTTCATCAGAAAATTTGCCTGTCGGCCTGCTGCCCAATAGGAGAGCTTGCCAATGATAAAGTCCCAGTTGCTGGTATGCGGAGCCACACAAATCACGCTTTTCGCCGGCTCATCCACCTCGATTTTCATCTTCCACCCGGCCATTCGTATAATCCACTTGCTTAGTTTCTGCATATTTATGTTTTGAGGTGCAAAGCTACAAAAAAATTGATAAGCACCGATAGAGTACGAAACAAAATTAATTAGTAACTTTGCCTTCCTAACCAAAAAGTGAATTGCCTGTCGGTTACCGACTGGCTGTTTTTTTAATATCTTCCTGTTAATGAAGTTTTTAAACGAATTGAACGATAGCCAGCGACAGGCAGTGGAATTTATGGACGGTGCATCACTGGTAATTGCCGGAGCCGGGTCGGGAAAGACACGTGTGCTGACTTACAAAATAGCCTACCTGTTGAAAATGGGCCTGGCACCTTCATCGATTTTGGCACTGACTTTTACCAACAAAGCGGCTCGCGAAATGAAAAGCCGTATTGCAGCTATGGTGGGCGATCGTACGGCCCGCTACCTGTGGATGGGTACTTTCCATTCTGTCTTTTCCAGAATTTTACGCGCCGAAGCGGCTCATATCGGCTTTTCATCAAATTTCACTATTTATGATTCGTCGGATTCCACCTCGCTTCTGAAATCAATTATTAAAGAATTGAAACTCGACGATAAACAGTATCGGCCAGGGATGGTACACAGCAGGATTTCAGGTGCAAAGAATAACCTGATTACACCGGGTGCTTATGCTGCTTCAGTGGAGCTGATGAAAGCCGACAATAATGCCCGCGTTCCCCGTATTCACGAAATTTATACCTACTACACCGAACGTTGCCGGCAGGCCGATGCCATGGATTTCGACGATTTATTGCTGCAAACCAACCTGCTGTTCCGCGATCATCCTGAAATTTTAGAAAAATACCGCAGCTATTTTAATTTTATCCTTGTAGATGAATATCAGGATACTAATTATGCTCAGTATCTGATTCTGAAGCGTTTGGCAGAAAAACACGAACGTATTTGTGTGGTTGGCGACGATGCCCAAAGTATCTATTCGTTCCGTGGTGCCAATATCGACAATATCCTTCAGTTTAAAAACAACTACAGTTCGGCACAGGTTTTTAAACTCGAGCAAAACTATCGTTCGACCCAAACCATTGTCAATGCAGCCAATAGTCTGATTGATAAAAACGCGCATCAGATTCCTAAGAAGGTTTTTTCAGAAAAAGATACCGGGCAGAAAATCAAGGTTTTACAGGTGTATTCAGATATTGAGGAGGGCCAGGTGTTGGCTAATCATATTGCGGATTTTAAAAACAACGACGAATACAACTATCAGGATATCGCGGTGCTGTATCGAACCAATGCCCAGTCGCGGGTGCTTGAAGACCAGCTCCGCAAAAACTTTATTCCGTACAGGATTTATGGCGGTTTGTCGTTTTATCAGCGCAAGGAAATTAAGGATGTAATTGCCTACGGTCGCCTGATAGTGAATCCCAACGACGAGGAAGCCCTCAAGCGCATCATCAATTATCCAACCCGGGGCATAGGCGATACTACGCTCAACAAGCTTATTGAGTGTGCTTCGCTGCATCATGTAAGTGCCTGGGATGTACTTAATGATCCGCTGCACTATAACCTTAGTGTAAATGGCGGCACAGCAAAAAAGCTATCGGCCTTTGCAACCATGATGCATGTGTTTATAGACCAACGCGAGGTGCTGGATGCATACCGGCTTATGGAACAGGTGATTAAAACCACCGGAATGCTGAACGATACCTACACCGATCGTTCGCCCGAAAATATAAGTCGACAGGAAAACGTGCAGGAATTGCTCAATGCGATGCATGAGTTTTGCGAAACCCGTACCAATGATGGCGAACAGGCCCTGCTTCCCGATTTCCTGGCAGAAGTGTCGCTGTTAACCGATCAGGATACCGATAAAGATACCGACAAGGATAAAGTTACACTGATGACAGTTCATGCTGCCAAAGGCCTGGAATTCAAGGTGGTATTTATTGTTGGAATGGAAGAAGAACTGTTCCCTTCGCTATTTTCCCTTGAATCGCCCCGGGAACTGGAAGAGGAACGCCGGTTGTTTTACGTTGCTATCACGCGTGCGGAAGAACGCTGCTTTATCAGTTATGCCAAATCGCGCTTTAAAAACGGAAAAATCAACTTTGCCAATCCAAGTCGTTTTATAAAGGATATTGATCCCGCTTACCTCGATCAGCCTGCCGAATCGCCTTTTGGAAGTAACAAGCGCTTTTTCGGGGATGAGGATGAGTTTGATTTCTCACCCGGGATGCGATCGTTTTCCAATCAGGTACAAAAAACTTCAGCTGCGTCGTGGAAAAATCCTGCATCGACCAGGCAGGATAACGCAACTCAATCAAATTTTCTGCGCAGCGATGCTTCTTCTAAAAAACTGACTAAGATAGAACGCCCTGCCAGCGATTCAGGAGCAACGAATCCTACTTCTTCTTCACTTCCTGTAGGAGCCAGAGTGAAACATCAGCTTTTTGGAGAAGGCAAGGTGCTTTCGGTAAGTATGGCTGGTGCCAACGAAAAAGCGGAGATTGATTTTGGGGCAAAAGGCGTTAAAACCTTATTGTTGAAGTTCGCAAGACTTGAGCGTCTCGATTGAAGCGTTGTAATCAGAAAAGTACGATCTGACCTTTTTACCCGATTGATTCAGCTTTTTGCAGGATATCCCTGATTACCAGCGATGCCAGCGTCATGCCAAACATGGCCGGCATATAACTGCTGGTGCCGTTGATGCGTTTGTGCTCGCTGTACGGATTTCCTGCCGATGACATTCCATTGGTTTCTCCCATTTTTTCGGCGAATCCTGTCCCTCTGTTCTTAAACTGCTCTTCGCTGTACACACAGTGAAACGAACGGGCAGTACCGCCTTTCAGTTTCAACCGACGGCGGACGGCAGCTGCCAGCGGACAGCCAGTTACTTTATGGAATGCAGCCACTCGGATTTTCAGTGGATCGGTCTTCAGGGCAGCACCCATCGATGCAAATACGGTAGCATCGGTTAAGCAGGCCTGTTGAAGTAAATGCACTTTATGTTCCAGTGAATCAATAGCATCGATGATATAATCGTAGGAGGACAGATTGAAAATGGCATGATTTTCAGCAGAATAAAGCTGCTGCATGGCAATGATTTCAGCCTCTGGATTGATTGCCTTCAGTCGTTCGTACATGACCTCTGCTTTAGGCAAACCAATCGTTGCAGTGGTTGCAGGCAATTGACGATTGATATTGGTTTCGGCCACCACATCGGCATCAACCAGGGTTAAGTGCTGAATACCTGAACGAACCAGCATTTCGGCACACCAGCTACCTACGCCACCCAGCCCAAACAGGATAACGCGTTGGTGGGCTGCTTCTTTCAAAAATGAGGAACCGAAAAGCAGTTCGGTACGCTGAAATATTTCCATTATCCGTTTTGACTTATCAATTCAAGCGATTTCTTTTTCACAATTTCGATATGTTTTCCCTGCATTAGTATGATGCCATCCTTTTCCAGTTCGGAAAGCATACGGCTAACACTTTCTCGGCTTGTATCGATCAGATTACCGATTTCTGACTGCGAAAGAGGAATAATAAACCGATCGGAATTGAAGATATTGTTCGACATGTCGAGCAATACTTCAGCCAGATTACCACGGGTTTGCTTTTGGATACGGTTGGCACAGCGGCGGAACGATTCAATTTCGTACCGACAAAGGGAATGGATAATTTCGAACGCAAAATCATCGTTCGATTTCAACAACTGCCTGAACGTAGTCATATCGATAAAACATACTTCGGTATCGTCGAGTGCGGTGATCGAATACTGGTTAATCTTATCGCCCATTGTGGTAGGCAATCCCAGGTAGGTGGGTGGCTTAGCCAGTTTTACAATTTGCTCACTATAGGGTCCGGTAATGTGAATTTTTACCAGTCCTTTACGCAGAAAAATAACATTGGTTGAGTAGGTACCCTGTTTAATAATGGAGTCGCCTTTCTTAAAACTGACTACGATATGATTATCGGAAAGTAAGTTAAGGTCGCATCCTGCCAGTTTAGCAGCTGCAGTAGAGATGTAGGGGCACAGTTGACAATCGGTTTTCATTGGGTAATAATTTCTGCAAATATATGCATTGTGATTTAAATCACAAAATGGCAGTTCGATATTTATCAAATCACCGGATTATGCGAGAATTCAAACTGACCCCTTGTTAACGGGCTAAACAATGGATTAAAGTTTCTTTTGTATGCTGCAGGCTTGAAGTAGTTTGTCAAGACGTTGTATCCTGGTTGCCTCTTGTTTTGCGCTCATAATCCAATGGATAACTGCCTTTCTGTACGATGGAGCCTGTTTCAAAAAAAAATCCCATGCCGCCGGGTTAGATTTCAACTGAATTTCAAAAGCAGAACCAGCAATCAACGCGTCATTTTCGTAGGAATAAATGCCCGAATTGTTTTCTTTCTTCAAGTTAAAAGCTTTTATTCCTGCAGGTTTCATAAGCCCGGCTTTGGTAAGTTCTTCAATTTTGTCGATGTTGATTTGGCTCCATATGCTGTTGCTGCGGCGTGGAGTAAACCGAATACTATAACTCTCGCTGTCGATGGTTTTGCGGATGCTGTCGATCCAGCCAAAACACAATGCCTGATCCACCGA
>JAVFAG010000003.1:0-2289 GCA_034002585.1 Paludibacter sp. | reverse complement strand
TCGGTGTTCGATGCACAAAATTCCTCTATTGAATTGAATATAGGAAATAAACCATTGAGGGTAGTAAAAATAAATTTTGCTTTATCCTTCAGCGATGCTGAAACATTTTTGAGAATTTCGTAATTCATCTCGTCGGTTTCCATCAATGGAAAACCGCCTTCACACATCATTATTGCAACATCAAACTGGTTGACGAAAGGCAAATTGCGTGCATCGTGTTGTAAGAATTCTATTTGCAACCCGTTTTGCTCTGCTTTTTCTCTTGCTTTTTTAAGTAATGACGCCGACAAATCAATGCCTGTCATTGAATAGCCTCTCCGCGATAATTCAATGGAATGGCGACCGGTTCCACATCCGATATCAATGATTTTCAACGATTTATTGAAATTGATTTCTTTTTCAATAAAATCACATTCGCCCATCGTTCCCTGTGCAAAACATTCATTGTCGTATTTTGCACCGTAATTTTCGAATAAGGTCTCGTACCACTGTTTTTTCATTGCTCTTTTGCGATTTTAATTATCACTTTACCTTTTGCATGTTTTTCTCTTATGTATTGAAACGCTTCTGCAGTCTCGCTGAGACTAAAACTTCGGTCAATCACCGGTTTAATCTTACCCTCTTTCGCAAGTTGTACAATGAATTTCAGGTCGTCGATATTCGATTTTGCAGTAAGAAAACTAATTTTTTTCGAGCCGAAGGACAACATCCAGCCAAACAGAATTGACTTAAAAATATGGCTCAATGAACCGCCTACCATTATATAATTGCCATTGGGTTTTAAAAGCCTTTTACAGGTACGTAGGGAATAACTACCATTGATACCTACGATAAGATCATACTTTCCATCGATTTGTGACAGCTTAACTTTGTTATAATCAATCACCTGGTCGGCGCCCATCAAACGTGCCTGTTTTTCATTTTTTGAATTGCATATACCGGTCACCATCGCACCATAATATTTTGCGATTTGAACTGCATAGCTTCCAACTCCACCACTGCTGCCGATAATTAATACCTGCGAGCCTTTTTCGATGTTCCCTTTATTTCGTAGTGCCTGTAATGCGGTTGTTGCCGCAAGGGGTAATGCTGCAGCATTCTCAAATGTTAACTCTTCCGGTTTACGTACGAAAGCATTTTCGGATGCACATACATATTCAGCGAATCCGCCAAATCCAACATCCGACAGTTCACCGATAACCCTATCGCCGGGTTTGAAGTTTTTTATATTTTTACCTGCCGATTCAACAATACCAGCTACATCAGCACCAAATATTTTCTTTTTTGGAGGAAATCCCAGTTGGAGCATCCGATAGTCGGCGGCATTGATGGATGCTGCATATACCTGAACTAAAAGTTCATTCTCAGCCGGAATCGGTTTTTCTACCTCATTGTAGCTTAAGTTCTCCGAACTCCTCTTTTTGTCAAATATTACTGCTTTCATCCTGAAACCCGCATTTAAATTATTTTTTTCAGATAAACCATGTCGACAAGTTGTATCCCGTCCTCAAACATGAGGTGGTCGTAATTGTCGGTAAAAAAATTTTTTACCCGGTGAGATTTTTCAAATCCACAGCTTTCATAAAATGACAATATTGAAGGTATGTCACCGGTTCCTACAAGCATTGTTTTGAAGTCATTTTTATAGTAGTTTGCAATGAAATGAATCAAGGCTTTGCCGTATCCTTTACCCTGGTATTGCTGGTATGTGGCAATATTCTTCAACTCGCAGGTTTCGCTGTTTACAGGCACAACAACGCAAACGCTTTTCAGGTCGTCGTCGTATAAAGCAAATAAGTCTCCATCCGGTAAATATTTATCAATCATTTCCTCTTGCTCATCTGCCATCAACAACAAATCAAGGAACTGCTTTTTATTACTGGTTACTTTTTCTATTCGCATCATTAAACCCAATTAGTTAATTATTCCGATTAACAAAGCTAAACCTATCGCAGGGCAGGATAAACTTTGCGTGCAAAGATAGGATTATCTTCGAAAAACTGACTAAATTGGAGTCGAAATTGTTTAAGGATGGAACATCTGCGAAAAAATTAAATCTTTTGAATGGCTTCTTTAACCGACATAGTTTCTTTGATACCACAGGTCGTTGCTAATTGATTGCAAACCGAAATAATGCCATTTTCAAACATATCAAGTCCGTTGAAAATTTCGGCACTCATGCAGTCGACTGTGCAGGCAGGGATTCCTTTGTCACTAAGGGTTTCAAGGCTTTTTATTCCGGCATTGTTTTTACCGATACCGGCATCATTGAAAAACACTGCTTTAACG
>JAVFAG010000002.1:78855-88609 GCA_034002585.1 Paludibacter sp. | reverse complement strand
GCAATTCATCACAGCTTTTCCATAGAGTGCTGTATAACTCCGATTTTTTTATAGCCATTTTATAGTTTATGTTCTCTTAATTCAATCCCACAAAACTACAAAATACTATTCATTTTTAGACTTGTTTGTTAATATTATTTTCCGGTCGAAAGCATCTGAAACTGATTAGAATGAAAATGACATCATTTTATGCAAACTCATCAACCTTCACTGCACATTCCTACCTTTACCCTTTTCCCATTTACCGATACAATAAAAAAACGTCCTGAACCGGGGGGTAAATTAATGTCTGCGCTGCTGTGGGCGGTAAGCCGGGTAATGCAGGAGCCATTGATGCTGTAAATTTCTATGTGGAGGGGATTGCCGGGTGAGCTGATGTTCAGATTACGGCCATGAGTGGTGAGTTGGAGGGAGTCGGTGGAAGATGCGGGTGTTGCATTCGGGTCTTCTACCTGCAAATTGATTCTAACCACATAGGGCAGGTGATCGGAAATATCTTTCAGCACCACCCCGGCCGGAGGTACGGGAATGCCCCGGGAAATAACGGTATACGGTGCATCGGTACTGTTTTGACGGTAGCCAAGAATCATATCGATCAACGAAGTTGGTGCAGTACTCGGATAGGTATTTTCAGCCGGATCGTTCAGAATCACAAACTGGTTGTTTTTAAATGTCACCATAGCCCTGTAGGTGGGCTGGGCATTAAAATCGCCGGCCACAAAAACGGTTTTTCCGGCTTGTTTGGCAAAACGGATAATGCGGGCCGTCATGGAGTCGCGGTCGACCGCATTAAGGCTGTAATGGGTGGAAATAAAGTAAAAGTGCGGAAACTCAGCAATGATATAGGCCCGACTTTCCTTGTCGGTGGAGCCGGATGTTGGATTTACCTTCACGTTGGTTAGTGTGGGAGTTCCTAAGGCAGGATTCCAGAGTATACCGATGCCGTAACCGTTTCCGGCTATGTCGAACCAGGATCCGGCAAGTCCGGAATTGCTTTTCAGGGTATTGAAATTGGTGGAACCCACTACTTCCTGCACAGCCACCACATCGGCACCCGTAGAAGCAATCAGCTGTGCATGGCGGACTATGCGCGAGGATTGAAAATTCAACCCGCTATTGGTAAGCAGGTTATAGGTCATGAAGGTAATGTTCCCGGCATTAACCAACACCGGGAACAAAACCATACCAATCCAAAACTGTTTCAACTTCATTGCTTTGAGTGGATTGTTACTTTTTTCATTGACAAGCGGCTTTCTTCGGCACGGAAACCCATCACATGGCTTTCGACCGATGCATCGATACTGCTCGAAAGGATGGTAGCATCGCCGGCGGCTACTGCCCGCACAAAATCGCGCACCAAACCCAGATCGCCACCACCATGGCCGGCATCCTTATAGGCTTCCAGTTCTTCTACCTTTTGGTTCCACACTGTTTTTTTCTTCGAACGGAAATCGGTAATTACAAATTCAGTCATATCGCCCACAATATCGCCCTTCGTGCCCATGATACGGGTACGTCGCCCCGAATACGAAGTAAACGCTTCCATATTGAACGAGGCAGTAACATCGCCTTCGAACACCATGGTACTCACGTAATGATCGGGCTGATCGTTGTTGCAGCGGAACACACAGCGGCCATAGTTGGTAGTACGAAGCTTTTCCATGATTAATTCATCCTTTACCTCGGGCAAATCGAATACTTTGAGCATGCGCTTACGGCGAACATAGATGTCGATGGCCGAATACGGACAGGTCGATTCGTGTGGACAACCATCGGTACAGAAGGCAGGAGCTCCGGCAGGCATACGCGATGCCTTGAAGTAGCTGAGACTTCCGTCTGCTGAAATCTGCGTGCAGGGTTTGCCTACCAACCAGCGGATAATATCCAGGTCGTGACAGGATTTCGCCAGAATAATCGGGGTGGTTTCCTTCGAATTGTGCCAATTACCCCGGACATAGGAATGCGCCATGTGATCGAACAGGATGGGTTCGAGATGCTGTACAGACACTACATCGCCAATCACGCCCGAATCGACTGCCTGTTTGAGCGCAATAAAATAGGGTGCATACCGTAACACATGGCATACCGCCACAATGCGGTTGTGCTTCTTAGCGGCAGCCAGGATGTCGGTACATTCCTTTTCGGTTGGGGCTATCGGCTTTTCGAGCAAAATCTGATATCCTTTAGCAAGTGCCAGCATGCAGGGTGCATAATGAACATCGTCGGGGGTGCTTATCACAACCGCATCGGCGAGTTTAGGGCCCTTAAATACTTCCGAAAAATCGCCGAACTGATTTTCTTTTTTAATGGAGAATTCATCGGCCATCTTCTTTCTGCGGCCTTCGTTGATATCGGATACACCGACAATACGCAATGCCGATGGAAACTTTTTAGCGTAAGTTGCGTAGGCATTTCCACGTCCGCCGGCACCAATAATGATTACCGTAACGGGTTTATTCACCTTCGCATCCAATCCCTGAATATCGGCCTTAAACTGATCGAACGTTTCTCCCGGACCAAGCATTATACTTTTATCGCTCGGAGCGGCATGCAACAGGCTGGTCTCGGCGCCAAGAACGGTTGCACCGCCCAGCGCCCAGGCCATCCGCTTTAAAAAATCAAGTCTGTTCATTATAATTTATCTTTTTGTTGTATGTTGCCATTCCACTCTTAAACAGAATAGCTCAGTTCCATCACACGAAACGGGCATTTCCCGGTGGAGTCATGCTTGTTTCGTGTGATTATTGAAAAAACAGAGTTAACGAATAAAAACCTTGTATGTATTGTTCTGAATCTTCATCAGCACAAGACCTTCCTGCGAAAGCTGAACCGGCTCTTCGTTGCTAATCGTATACCGGCCGGTAAGTTGTCCTCCCACCGAATACACCTGCAATTCCTGACTACCTACGATGCCGGTAAATGTCACTGTACGGTCGACAACACGCACAGCTGGCCGCTCGTTTTCGCGTCCCGAAACAACCGTTGTTCCGGTAAAATATTCAACAGCACCAATGGATGGAGTAGCCGGACGGGTAGCTCCCAATTGGTCGACCGTAGGAATCGTATAGCCCGCCAGTGTGGCAACACCAGCATTGAGCGCAAGACTGCCGGTAACCAGTTCAGCTACTTTATTTCCACTGATTACGGAAAGTACCGGACGTTTGAAGGTAGTTGCATAGGTTTCGAGTGATTTAAAAATTACAGCAGTCGCCGGATCGGCCACCTGAATGCAATTACGGCCAGAAGTAACCACAGTGGCCGATGCAGTAGTGTACATCACATTGTAGGGATCAATCTTTACCACAGTTGCTGGGTTAGTACCAGCTGTTTCGAGCAGGTCGGAATATGCATCTCCGGCCACATTCACATTGTTAACCACCAGCGCATTTACCAGAAATGCATTGGCAACACCATTGGCAGTAGTTAACGCACTGATGGCTCCATCGCCCTGATTACCGGTAAAGGTACAGTTAACTGCAGTAACATTGGCAGTAAAAGCAGTAGAACTCTGGACCGAAGATAAAATGGCTCCTCCTGTTTTTCCGGAATAGTTATTCGCAAAAGTTGAATTGGTAATGGTTACATTGCAGGCAGTAGCCACAGTGCCTCTTGCCACAATGGCACCTCCACCACTGTTACCATTGGCATTGGATGTGTTTCCAACAAAGCTGCACTTATCGACTGTAACAGTTGCTGCATTGTAAATACACAGGGCTCCACCACCATATCCACCACCGGTTATATTGGCTTCAAACAAGGAGTTAGTTATGGTAGCTGTTCCCTGAATACGGGCTGCACCACCGTTATTGGCCTGAGCGTTGATGTTTTTAAATATACATCCGTCGATATTCAGGGTCGAACCGTTAGCTGCAGTAAGTGCAGTATTACCCAATACACCGGTACCATCGAAAACGATGTTCCTGAATGTAGCAGTAACGCCCGAAGCCAGGGTAAAGAAACTCTTAGAGGCAGTAGTCTGTTTCAGCACCAGCTTATACCCGTTGTACGAGTTAAATCCATCGATGGTAATGCTTTTCATAACGATAGCATCGGTCAGTGAAAGCTCAGTGCCATCAAAATTGAATGTGATAATATCGCCTGCCACAGCATCGGTATACGCTTGTGCAAACGAGCCTGCTCCCGAGGAATTGCCGTTAGTTACGGTAAGGGTAGCAGCCTGTAACTGCATTCCCATTGCAACGAATAAACTAAAAAGTAACGTTTTTGTTCTCATGATCATTTGTTTTTAAGTGAGTAATTGTATAGTATAATAATGATATCCATTACATTGGTTTGTGTATTCCCGGTTAGGATATGTCCTCCATACCTTTCAAAAAACCGATAACTGTCGGAAGTGTCAAGATACTGTTGCGGGATATCGCCCTGCTTCAGGGCTTCCTGCAAACTGTCGGCATCGACCACAGCACCTGCGGCATCGGTTGGACCGTCGGTACCATCGGTTCCGGCACACAAAAGGGTGATGGTGGAAGATAGGTTTTTCAACAGCCCGGTGAGTTTGTTATCAGACTGTTGGGCATGTTCCAAACCCGCCTGAATGTCAGATACCCCGGCTATCAGTGTTGCCAGGTACAGCGCCATGTGCTGATTCCGTCCGCCGAGTCCATTCCCGATCACTTTCACGGTCGGTTCGCCACCAAACAACAGGCATACAGGTTTACCTTCAGATTGGGCAGGTTGGATTTGCTCCAACAGATAACGGGCTACCGTTTGGTAATCACCTTCCAGACTATCGGTAACAATAATGGTGTCAAATCCCAGCTCTGTGCCTTTTCTTGCCGCTGCTTCCAGCGCTCTGCGGTTATTTCCGATAATATAGTTTTTTACCCGGGCAAAACAGGGATGCTGAGCGTCGGGTGTATCGCTAATTTCTCCTGCCATTCCCTTTTTAATTCTGTTGATTACTGCAACCGGTAGTTTGTCCACCAGTTGATACTGATGCAACACATCGTATGCATCATAAAATCGGGTGGTATCGGGTGTTGTGGGACCTGAAGCAATTACATCCAACCGATCGCCCACCACATCCGAAAGAATAAGGCTAACACAATGGGCCGGAAAAATTGCCTGTGCAAGCTGTCCACCTTTCAGTTTCGAAAGATGTTTACGAACCGTATTAATCTCAGCTATCGATGCTCCTGAAGTTACCAGCAAAGCATTGGTCTGTCGCAAGTCGTCGGGGGTCAGGTCGTCAGGGACATCAGCCATCAGCGACGATGCACCTCCCGAAAGCAGGCAGATCACCAGGTCGTTTTCCGAGGCCTGCTTCGCCATAGCCAGCAGTGCCTCAGAAGCGGCAAAGCTGTTGGCATCGGGAACAGGATGGGCAGCTTCTCTGCATTCAAGCAGCTTCAGGGAACATCCATGGCCCTTTTTTGTAACGATAAGGCCGCCCTTGAGGTAATCACCCAGCAGGTTTTCCATCTCACGGGCCATTAAAGCCGATGCCTTTCCTGCTCCCAGTATAAAAATATTATGGTAATTAGTAAGCGGATAGTTATCACCACAAATCCTTAGTATTCCTTCGGAAAGAAAAACCTGCGACCGGATGAGCTGATCGGGCATAACCGATTTGACACCTGCGAGGAAAATTTGTTCAGCCGTTTTACGCATGATTTATAGCATCAAAAATGAACTTATCCATACCAGTAAAAATACCGTCACACCCATAACCACTGTCGCAGAGGAATAAATCCGGAGTGTTGTATCCACATTGACTCCCGAAAAACGGGAAACTACCCAGAAATAGGAATCGTTGGCGTGCGACACCATCATCGAACCACCGCCCATAGCCAGCATAGCCAACAGTTTTCCATTCTCGGAATCGAGTCCAAGCGAGGGCAACATAGGCACCACCAGCGAAGCGGCCGTAATGATGGCCACGGTGGATGATCCCTGGGCTGTTTTCATCATAAAAGCAATCAGAAAGGGAACTGCCAACCCGATACCTGTATGAATCAGCAACGATCCGGCATAGGCGCCAACACCTGTTTCTTTGATTACCATTCCAAACATACCACCGGCAGCAGTAACTATCAGAATAGGACCTGCCTTCTGAAGAGCACTTTCGAGTACCTGATTCAGGCTGGCAATTGATGGCTTACCCAGAAGTGGCAGGCTCAGCACAACTCCCATGAGCAGCGCCATCACCGGTTGTCCGATAAATGCCAGTACACGGGTTATCAATGTAGCATCTGCAGCGTCGATAATGGTGAGCAGGGAACGAATTGCAATAAGCACAATGGGCGTTAGTACCGGAAGTAATGAAAGCGACACCGAAGGAAGCTCCCGTTCTTCGGGCGCTAACGGCACCAGCGGCTCCTGCATCAACTGGCTGCCCGTTCTCCATTTAATCCACCAGTAAGCCATGAGAGTCGCTGGTATGGCAAACAAAGTGCCGAGCAGGATGAGGTATCCCAGGTTGGCATTCATAATTCCCGAAGCGGCAAGTGCACCGGGATGTGTCGGGACAAGACAGTGCACCGAATACAGCGATGTAGCCAACACAAAGGCAACCAGCGGCAACGCTACTTTCCCTTTTGCACTGAACGAACCGGTAAGACCACTGAGAATGATATAGCCTGAATCACAAAAAATGGGCAGTCCGGTTACGAAACCTGTAATTCCGATGGCCGGAGCTGCCTTGTGGGTTCCTGTTTTCTTCAGGATAGAAGTCGCAATGCTCACGGCTCCGCCCGTATGATCGAGCACCACGGCTATAATGGCTCCGAAAATAATCAGAAAACCAATCGAAGCCAGAGTGGAACCAAATCCCTGTTGTAATATCTCAACCACCGAACGGTCGGGCAATGTGGCTATTGCCAGCAGCAGGGCTGTGACAAACAACGACAGAAAAGCGTTGAGCCTGACTATGGACGTCAATACGATAATCAGCAGAATACTGACAATAACCAATATTGAAATGGTGAGAATACTCATGGCAGTGCGAAATTATCCCGTTTGAACAATTACAATTGAGTTTGAACCTTTACATTCAGAATCAGCGGTTTATGGAAAAGCTGTTTGGCTTCCTCCTGACCTATCTTCTGACCTACGCCTTCCACATTCACAAAGGCCTGTGTGTCGTCGTACATCTGCACAATCTGCATAATTCCATAGTACAACTTACCACCTTTTATATTTTTCAATACAATGTAGTCGCCTGCACGGAACTGTTCCACCATAGCGGCTGTTCCTGTGGTCCCGGCATTCGCTCTGCGGCGTGCAAAGTTCAGGGATCCAAGGTTGGTTGGATTGTTTTGTTCTCCCAATGTCGAATTGTCGAGTGTGGTCTGAATTTTACCCAGCTGATAATAGGCTCTCATCTTTGCCGCATCGGTGGTTGCTTCATCGGAGATGACCAGGAATAAAGAATCTACAAATTTATACCGGGCTTCGTTCCAATCGTTGCCAATCCACGATCCGGTAACAATTCGAAATGAAGTTGTATCGACATTGGCGAGACGAATCGCTTTTCCTCCGATTTCATAGAGATCGCACTGACGACCGGTGGTACCGCCTCCCAGCTGAGAAGGCCACATATTCGTAAACATATAGCCGCGCTGACTACCGATATAGGCCTTGTTAGCCGTATTCTGAAGCACATTTACAAAAGCAAAACTACCGTTCAGGCCCTGAACCGAACGCACCTCGTCGCCTGTGAGTACATGTTTTTTAACGCCATTGATAGTAACCCCGTGAATGGAAAAGAAAGATGCTGTTTTAGCCTCAGCACCGGTATTCGGAGTTGTATATACATCGGGACGGTTTTCGGCATTCCATACCATAGTATCGGCACGCAGGATAACCTGTCCGAGGAAAGCAGAACCTTTTGCTTCTCCGGTTACTGATGCCACACTGATGTATGCATTTTTAGACGCATCACCCACCGCAACTTTAATTTCGATATGGGTAATTTCCTTGCTGTCGACAAAGTACTCCATATTGAGATTTACGGTGGTCTGTCCGTTGGCTTTGTATTCCTGCGGTTCTCCTTTTGCTACATATACATTTTCTTCCTTTTTAACTCCTGTAAGATAAATGCCGGTAATTGCCTTGTCGGCTGTAATTGTACCTTTAACGATAACAGGTTCGGCAAATTTTACGACATCAAGCGCCGTTTTTTCAAGGGTAAACTGCACGTTTGCTTCCTTCACATCGTCCTTATCGCAGGAAACAAATACAAACGATGCGGACAGAAGGATCAAAAATAAGAAATTGAGCTTTTTCATAAACTATGAATTTTGAGTTAGTAATTGGATTTTTTTTTCAATTCAAGAACAGAAAGTACCGGAAAATGATCGGAAAGCATGCAGCTGCTATCGGTACGTGTTTCAAGCAGGTTGAACCGATTCGCAGGCAGGCCGTAGATATAATCGATTTTTATTTCCGGCTTAGTACTGGCGTAGGTAAAGTTGGTATCGGTTGCAGCAAACCATTGTGCCATGCCTGATTTTATTTCAGTGGAAGATGGAATTGCATTGAAATCACCTGCCAGTATCACCGGTGTTTTCAGCTCTTTTACCTTTTCGTTGATAAACTCAATCTGAGCCGTTCTGGCTTTATCCGACGAAACTTCCAGATGGGTAGAAATAAATGTCACCACCGAATGATCCGGAAGTTCGATTTCGGCAATCAACATAACACGTTGTTCTTTGGCCGGCTCCGGATTAGGAAGTAAAACCCGTTCGGAGCGGAGGATGGGATACCGGGAGAGAATGCCTACACCATAGTACCCTCCGGCATAATTGATGGCCTTTCCAAAAATTCCGAATAATCCTGAATGATAAGCCAGCTCGTTGACAAATGCTTTACCAGCCTGTTTGGGGGCACGTGTTCGTGTGGTTTTCCAATCGCATTCCTGCAAGGCCACAAGGTCGGGTTGCTGACTACGTATGTAGGTAGCCATTTCCTCCAGCGATGCGAGCTCTCCAAAACGAAGGTTATAGGTCATTACCCTCAATTGGGTCGATTGAGCCAGCAACTGTGCTGCAATCAACAATCCTGCAAAGCATATCAAAATTTTTAATTTCATTGTCCGATTCATTAGCGTAAGTATTCAATTTTACATTCGTATAGCGGCACCGCTCCAACCGTCGAGGCCACAGCTCCCCGGAAAACAAAATTCAGCGGGGTGAGAATAAAAAGCTGGTACTCTGTGGCTCCTGCATCCGGCTTATAAAACGATAACCGAAAATCCCTGAGGTTATATTTCAGGTAACTACTGAACTCCTCTGCTAAAGCATTGCTGATTGTCCCGGTTAGTAAGCGGTTGGTTTTTAACCCGTCGCCCAGGTTGTTGACCAGCGCCCGAAACTGAGGTTTATACATTACTCTGCATGTCATCAGGGTTACAGTAACCGGCTGTCCCAGGGGCGCCATCAGGGTACATCCCCCGGCAAACAGGGTATCGGGAGCCACAAATCCATCAAAAGCATTAATGATGGGGCGTACCAGCATCCCTGTACCCTCAGCATAGGTCGCACTCAGATGGTTTTGAACAAAAAACGCTTTTGTTTTGGTTTTCAGAGCGACATCTACAACCGATGATTTTTGTCCGATCAATGCATCGGAACGATCGAAAAAATAAGCCAGGGCTGTCGTAGTGGTAGTGATACGATCAACGATGGGCTGGTATCCATCCGGGCCAAAAAGCGTTTCATTATTGAGCCGGGAGTAAAATTCCAGGGTAATGAGGTTGCGATCGTTGATTTCGGCCGGAGGTTCGGGGGCCACA
>JAVFAG010000002.1:69673-78755 GCA_034002585.1 Paludibacter sp. | reverse complement strand
CCAGTACTACTACCAGAAAGAGAATGAATGAGGATATTATTTTAGAATGGGATACTTTCATTACGATATACATTTATGTGTTCTCACAGGGATCAATTCATTGGGTACCACGGTGGATAGCTATTCATTTAAACTTTGCAGGTATTAATCCCAACCCGGATTATTCGGTCGGAGGTTTGGATTGCGTTGCATTTGTGTAAATGGCAATGACAGCAGGTAATGCTTGGCAGGATTAAAGGTACGTCCCGATTCGATAATCAGGTACTGATCGCCACCCACATTTTTCCATTTCAGGGTGGTAAGTATGCCTGCCGGCAGTTTAGCCGGATCGAGCCAGCGGCGGTTAACACCCAGCAAGTCTTCGCCCAGCACCTCAGCTTCACGCCAGCGAATTAAATCAGGATAGCGATGTCCTTCGAAAAACAACTCCACTGTACGTTCGCGGCGAATTTCCTTCCGGATATCCGAACCGGCAGGCAATGCAGAAAGTTGCAGGGGCACCATTCCTACCCGGTTACGCAACAGATTAATCGTGCTGTCGAGTGTGGCCTGTGTAAGAGCTCCTGCCCTTTCGCGTGCTTCTGCGTAGTTGAGCAACACCTCGGCATAGCGGAAGTAAATAATATCGTTATCATCCTGACCCACTTGTCCTACCTTCGAAGGCTCCACGTATTTATAAAGATAATAGCCCGAATAGGTCATACATCCATCTTTATCGTTCGAAAACTTAGGATAGGTAAAAACCGAGGTATTGGTATTGTTGGGATTTCCATCCTTTCGACCTTCCCAGGCGGTATTGGGAGCCAGGATCGACTGTTTCATGCGGGGATCACGGTTTTCAAACACCTGTTCATAGGTCGATACAGAGGCCGGATTCCACACTTTCCCATCGGCCGTCAGCCAGGTTTCTATCATACGTTTGGTAGGTGTAAAGCGCGAATAATCGTTAGGTACCCAGAGTTCACGCGACAAATTGTGAGAAGTGCGTGCATCTTCACCCAGATCAAAATTATACACATAGGCCAGGATAGTTTCACGGTTGGCAGCGACACGCGATGCTCTTCCGGTAAAATTGAACAGGTTGCGGTAATCGTTGGCCTTATCACCCGTAGTATACAAGGTATATCCCAGACTCATTGCCCTGCGTGCAGCACTGGCAGATTCATTCCAGCGCTCGTTGTAGAGATAAATACGCGAAAGAAGTGTGAGGGCAGCTCCCTGCGAAATGCGTCCGAATTCGGCTGAAGCCGGCTGTATAAAAGCTGGAAGTTTTTTATAACTTTGCTCGAGGTCGGCAGCAATGCTATCAATGATAGCTGTCTTTGAATCGCGACCTCTGAACACATCCGGCGAATACACATTGAGTTCACTGGTGATATAAGGTACATCTCCAAAAAGGGTTGTTAGCAACCAGTAATCATATGCTCTGAAAAACAAAGCCTCAGCAGCATAGCGTTCACGAACAGCTTCAGTTACCGCTGTTGCACGCTTATAATTATTCAGGAAATAATTACACCGTCCGATGTTGTAATACGCCCGTACCCAGATGTTATTCACCTGTGCAATATCGGTAGAATAATTTCCACCCCCGATGGTACGGTAGGCAGTAGTAATAGCCCAGGGTGCAGTTTCACCCATCGACTCAAACATGTTAAGCAAATCTTTACCGCTCAGTGCCGAATAGAGTGAATTAGCCGCGCTACGCAAATGCGCTTCGCTTTGCCAGAAATTATCGTTGGTGAGGGTATCCAGTGGGGGGCGTTCCAGAAAATCGTCGTTGCAGGCGTTGAAAGCAACCAATGTGAAGATTATAAAGATGTATTTTCTCATACCAAATAGTGTTTCTGATTATTGAAATGTAAGGTTTACTCCTACCACAAAGGTTTTAATCTGAGGATAGTATCCTCCCCGCGAAATGGGTGTTTCGGGATCGTAGGCATAAAAGAAATTACTCAGGGTGAGCAGGTTGTCGCCCGAAGCATAAAAACGGCATTTTTCAATCCTGGCCTTTCGGGTTAGCTCAACGGGCAGGGTATATCCTATTTGCACATTTTTCAACCGCAGATAGGACGCATCTTCCATCCAGTAGGTCGAGAAGGTCGACTGGTTGAAATCGGTATTGTAGGTAAGTCGGGGATAAGCTGCACCTGGATTTGGATTCTCAGCACTGTACCGTTCGAGGTGAATCTTTTGGGGATAGGCTGCCATATCCTGAAAAGCATGACGTGCTGAACCGGTCAGGTAGCCATTGGCTTTCCCCACTCCCTGTAATGCGAACGATAAATCGAAATCACTGTATGCCAAATCGGCTTTCAAACTGTAGGTGTAACGGGGAATTGCGCTCCCGAGCACTACACGGTCGTACTCAGGCGAAATGCGCCCGTCGGGTTCATTATTCGGCCCGCTGATATCACGGTATTTTATATCCCCGGGTTGATAATCCGGACCCATTACCACAGGCACTTTCGGACTGTAATATTTATTCTCTTGTGTATCGTACACCCTGAAATCATCCGGAGTCATCAATCCTTCAGCAATATAGCCATAGAATGCATCAATCGGGAATCCTACCTGGCGAATCTGGTACGAGCTTAAATCGGGAGAAGTATCACCCAAATCGGTAATTTTGTTTTGTACATCCGACAGGTTGAACGACAGCCCGTAGCGAAGTTTGCCAAGCTTATCGCGCCAGCTGATATCGGCTTCCCAACCACGGTTATTCACCGAACCTACGTTCTGCTCCGACGGACGGGCTCCAATCTGACTCGGATAATTGAGCTGCAACAGTATTCCATTCGTATTTTTGTTATAAATATCAAACGTAATATTCAGTCGGTTTTTCAGCAGAGTAAAGTCAATTCCCAGGTCGAGCATATCGATTTTTTCCCAGGTGAGAAGAGGGTTGGCAAGGGTTGTCTGTGTATATCCCGTTGTCCCCAGTGTACCAATGGCCGGCAAACCGGTTACTTCGTTCAGCACCGATAAATACGGATAATCGGTGGAACCTACGTACTGGTTACCGAGCATACCCCAGGATAGACGAAGTTTAATATTATCAAATATTTCCCGTGTGGACTTCATAAATTCTTCTTCGGTAATCCGCCATGCTCCTGAAAACGATGGGAATAAACCTCCACGGTTGGAACGGTGAAAACGTGAAGACAGGTCGTAGCGCAGGTTAACTTCGACAAGATAACGTTCGTCGTAATTGTAATTCAATCGGCCAAAACCGGAACGAATGGCCCATTGCGAAGCACTACCGGTATTACTCATTCCTTCTTTTGAACCCAGGTTCAGGGTGGGATTCAGTTCGGTAATAAGGTTGATGCGCGATGCTTCAAAATTACGGTATACTGACCATTCCTGAGAGAAACCACCTACTCCGGAAAGCGTGTGTTTTCCAAAATTGAAATCAAAATTGGACTGTAAAATGAGTGTTTGTTGGCGTTGGCGGGTATCCGTCAGATTCAAACTGTTGGGATTGTTGAAGATATAGACAGGACTGGCCGGTGTTTCAGGATTGACAAACGGGATGGACTTTCGTAACACCTGCGATAGCGAATTACGGTTCACCACACTGTAGGTGGCCGAAATATCCAGACCTTTAGCTAAATCAATCTTTGCCACGCTCATCAACGACATCTCATCGGCATCCTGATTGGTCGTTCCGCCATCGAACAGGATAGCCACCGGATTGGTGTTTCCTCCACCGTATGCCCAGGAACCATCAGTATACTTTACCGGAACATTAGGAGCAATGCGCATGGCCGTATAAATGGCGCCTCCACCACTGGTAAGCGATCCCACCGGCGAAACTACATTACGCATAGTGTACCCGATATTGGTGCTGATCTCTACTTTATCGAGCAGGCGTGAATCGACTTTGAAACGAAGGTTGTGACGCTGTTCTCCGGTTGAATTTCCTACCGTGAGACCGGCCTGATCGAAATAACGGTACGACATTAAATAACCCGAACGCCCCATATTTCCATTTACGTTGAGAGCGTAGTTTTGCTGGGGAGCATTACTTCCCAACACAGCCGAAATCCAGTCGGTATTGCCAAAATAGTTGGGAGCCGTTCCGTTTAAAACATGATTAAAATGATAATCCATCCAGGCAATACCCGTTCCTACATTTGTACGTGCTTCGTTGTCGAGGGTCATAAATTCAATGGCATCAGCCATTTGGGGTAAACGGGTTGGTGTTTGCGAACCATAGTACGCATTCAGTGAAATAGTAGGCGCCTGATCCTTAGTATTCAGTTTCTTAGTGGTTACCAAAATAACCCCGTTAGCAGCCCGGGCTCCATAAATCGACGCTGAAGCAGCATCTTTCAGTACCGATACACTCTGAATATCTTCCGGATTGAGGGTATTCATATCGCCTTCGACCCCATCGACCAACACCAGAGGATTGGCATTACCAATGGTTCCCAGCCCACGAATACGGATACTGGTGCTGTTAGCGCCCGGCTGACCGGTTGCATTTACTACCGTGACACCCGATAAAAGTCCCTGCAGACCACTGCTTACACTCGACACCGGTCGCGAATTCAGATCATCGGCCGTAATCATTGATACCGAACCGGTGAGGTTTACTTTCTTTTGTGTTCCATAACCCACTACCACGACCTCATCCAGCAAACGTGTATCTTCCCGCAGCCGAACCACAATATTAGTACGATCACGAACATCAATATTTTCGGTAAAGTAACCGATATAGCTTACTACCAGTGATGCAGTTGCAGGAGCTTCCAGTTCAAATTTACCATCAATATCGGTTACGGTTCCTGTTGAAGAGCCTTTTACCGTTATATTGGCACCAATAGCAGGTTCTCCCTTATCATCAGTAACCACACCGGTGATTCTTCGGCCCACAGGTGTCGATGTGCGCAGCGAGGAATCGTCTCGGGTAATAACGATGGAGTTGCCTGCGGCAATGCTGTACTTTAATCCTTTCGAAGGTAAAATCGACTGAAGGATATCGTCTACCGCAGCATTCTCACGCTTCAGCGTAATATCCTGACTCCGGTCGAGAATACTGTTGCGGTACGAAATTTTGTAGTCGGTTTGCTTCTCAATAAGATTAAATACCTGCTCCAGACTGGCATTTTTTACATCCAAACTCATGGTTCTGGTCTGTGCGCTACTGCCCTGAATAACCAGGAACAGCAAACAGATCATCAGCCACAGCCCGTTTTTTTTGTAATTCATATTCAAAATGTGTTTTATGAAGTATTAATTTTTTCGTTGATTTAACCGGAAGTTTTGAATAGCCACTTGATTCCCCTTAATTTGGTAACTGAAACGATAGTGCATTCTCAAAATATCAAGTGTTTCGTTCAGGTTCGCTGTTGAGAATCGGCCTGTGAACAAGTCATTATATATGGTATCCTCTTTATCAATTTGAATGGCCACACCATAATTCCGTTCGATGGCTTTAATCACATCCCGCACAGGCGCTGCATGGAAAACGAGCTCGCCTTTCACCCAGGCAGCTCCATGGGACGGGGCATTTTTTATAACCCTTATCGAGCCTGTACTCTTGTCGAGCACCGCGCGCTGACTGGCATACAGACGCACCTGCTGGTTAGTAGCGGTGGAAGTGAGCGCCACTTCTCCTTCCAGCAAATCGATTTCCGTAGTGAGTTCATCCTCTCGTGCCTGCAGGTTGAAAACAGTCCCCAACACCTTCACATCGAGTGCTTTTGTTTTTATTATGAACGGTTTTCGCTCGTTACGGGCTACTTCAAAGTAAGCTTCACCTGCAAGTGATATTTGACGTGATTTACGGTTGAAATCGTTTATTCCGTAATTCAGAGTTGTTTCTGAATTTAATTTCACGCGGGTACCATCGGGTAATACAATATTCACTTTTTCTCCGGGACCAACTGCCACAATCATATCGCTTGCCGCAGGAGCAGGGAGACGGTCGAGCAGGTTTATAGTGAAAGCAGCAATCAATGGAACGGCAATAATGGCGGCAGCGCGGTATACAATACGCATCAGCTTTTTGCGTTGCCATTTTTGTCGGGAATTCAGTCGATCGATGTCCTTCTTTATACCGGGAATTATTTCTTCATCGACATTGCGTCCTTTTTCCTGATGCCAAAGTTCAGTCAGAACTAGTTCGAGCTCTTCGTCCGTTGCCGCGTTAATACTTTCTTTCAGGGTCGAAAGTTCATCCACTGAAAGTTGATTCTCGTAATATTTTTTTACTAAATCGGTCATTTGTTCTGTTTTCATGCTCTGCTTGTACTAAGTTATACACACTGCTAAAGGAAACGTACCTTTATTTTTATATGTTATAAAACATAATTTCTGAATTAAAAGTAGCCAACGGGGAAATTCGCGAAGATTTAAGAATAGTTACAGGAAGAAAAGCGTAAACATTCCGGCACTGTCGGAAAGTTTTTTACGAAGGGTTTTTAGTGCGATGGATAACTGGTTTTTTACAGTTTGCTCACTCAGGTTGAGTTGACGGGCAATTTCGGCATGAGGAAGAGCCCATTCCTTGCTAAGCTCAAAAACCTTCAGTTGCGTTTCGGAAAGCGATTTTTTGGCTGCTTCCAGTTTGGCGCGGAATTCATCAAATTCCAGCTTCGCAATGGTAGTATCTTCTGAAACAGCCGCTTCATTCACGTATTCAATATAATCGACAAAAACGGGTGAATTAATCATACTGCGCATTTTGTTAAAAATGGCATTTCGGGCAATGGTAAAAAGGTACGACTGAAACGACTCTTCCGGAAGCACATTCTCCCGATTTTGCCACAGTCGTACAAAGGTGTCCTGAACTATATCGCGTGCATCTGCCGGTGACTTTGTCATTTTCAGGGCAAATGCATACAATCGTCGTGAATACATGGTGTACAGCGCATCGAAAGCACGGTACGATCCTCTGTTTAGTTCGTGAATGTACTGTTGTTCCAGTGTTAGAAAACCCGACATTAGTTAAAACTTTGATGCAAACTTACAACTTTTTTACAGTAACGCTGACAAACTACCGGGATATTTAGCAAAAATGACATACGTAGATGCAACATATCGACACCTTAAATTCGTAGAGATGTTAATTTTCTCATGAAAATTCCATTATCTTTACATCGTCAATGTATCTTTCATCACATTCCTCATTATTGCATGAAACTGATTACACCTGAAGATTTCAGAGATGGCTACATAAAAATTGCTCAGCGGGGAGTTGGATTCTTCGCCGGTAAATTTTCGTTTTCATCTACAGCCAGAACACGAAGTAGTTTCAACGATGCAGGAATCGAAAGCGCCAACTGGTGGATTGTGCCAATGGTACGCGAACGCTGGAACTTCCTGAAAACGGGGAACGGATTAAAAAACTACGAAGAATATGTTTCGGAGCGCTTTTCAGATAAACCAGCTGCCCGTATGCTTTCAATCGGATCCGGGGTGTGCAGCCATGAATTGCGGTTTGCACGCCTCAATCCACACTGGGAAATTACCTGCGTCGACTTTTCGGAGAAACTGCTGCAGGAGGCTGAAAAACTTGCCTCAGATGAGGGATTAACCAACCTGAAGTTTCTGCCGGTGAATGTGTACACTCATCCTTTTACCGAAAATCACTACGACTTTGTGCTGTTTAATGCCTCACTGCATCATTTCAGTAAAATGGACGAGTTCGTGAAGAGGATGAATGACCTGCTGCTGCCGGGCGGCCATTTGATTATTGATGAATATGTCGGCAGCAACCGCCTTCAATACAGTCGGCAACAGATAAAAGCCATCAACGAAGGATTGTCGCTCATCGACAGGGAGTACCGCCGCATTTTCAAGACTGCGTTAACCAAAAAACGCTACTATGGATCGGGAATTTTTCGTATGATTGTAGCCGACCCCAGCGAATGTGTGGAATCGGAAAACATCCTGCCTGCTATTCACCGGCATTTTTCGGTGGTGGAAGAAAAATCCTATGGCGGCAACCTGCTGATGCCTGTTTTGAAAGATATTGCTCACCACTTTTTGCAACCCGAGGAACGAAAAAGGGAAATCCTGACCCGCTTGTTTGAACTCGAAGATGTTTATCTTAAAAAACATACCAGCGATTTTGTGTTCGGAATTTACCAAAAGAAGTCCCTTAACTAATATTTCAATACATATTTTCTCATTTTTTTCTCATTTATTTTTATCTCACAATAACTATTTATACTTTTGCGGGTTCAAACATAATTAACTGATTAAAAACAACCCTATTAACAAAAGAATGAAAAAATTATTGGTTTTAACGATGGCGCTTTCACTGGCGTTATCCGGCAAATTGTTGGCTGCCGAAACTTTCCGTGTAACCGGTGTCGTTATCGACTCACTTACCAACGAATCGCTGCCTTATGTAACCTGCTCGGTAGCTCCCGAAAATGCTCCTCAACAAGTAATAACCCGTTTTGCCGGTGATGCCGAAGGTAAAATCAACGGAGAACTGAAAGCTCCCGGAAACTATCTGCTTATCGTTACCTTCGTTGGAAAGCAACCTGCCGTTCGTAAGTTTTCAGTATCCGAAAACAGCCGTAGTGCCGATCTGGGCAAAATCAACCTGGGATCGAGCGAACAGGCACTTTCGGAAGTAGAGGTTGTAGCCACCAAGCCACTCATCAAGGCCGATGCCGATAAAATCATCTACGATACCGAACAGGACCCCGAATCGAAATCATCCACTGTGCTCGATATGTTACGCAAAGTACCCATGGTAACTGTCGATGGCCAGGATAATGTACAATTAAAGGGCTCGTCCAATTTTAAGTTTTTCCTCAACGGCAAACCTACCAATATGTTCAGCGCCAACCCTGGAATGATTCTGAAAAGCATCCCTGCTAATATGGTGAAGAATATTGAAGTAATCACCCAGCCGGGAGCCAAATACGATGCAGAGGGCGTGGGAGGTATCATCAATATCGTTACAGTCCAGCAATCGACAACACAGGGCTATTCGGCAACACTTAATGCACAGGGCTCTTCACGCGGATCGTACGGTGCAGGAGCCAACCTTGTGGTGCAACAGGGAAAATTTAGTTTCTCCGGTAATTTTAATTATATGTTCAATCGCCAGTTCCCT
>JAVFAG010000002.1:29066-69573 GCA_034002585.1 Paludibacter sp. | reverse complement strand
TTCGGCAACACTTAATGCACAGGGCTCTTCACGCGGATCGTACGGTGCAGGAGCCAACCTTGTGGTGCAACAGGGAAAATTTAGTTTCTCCGGTAATTTTAATTATATGTTCAATCGCCAGTTCCCTGTCACAACGGTTACCGAGCGTAACAACTATGTTCCGGGAGCTCCCTATCCGCGGGGAACGCAAACCGCAGAGGTAAGAAATGTTGTACCCATGCAATTCGGTAGCGGTCAGCTGAGCTATGAGCCTGATACCCTCAACCTGATTACTTTCTCGTTTAACCGCCGTTTCGGTCGCCCGCAGGGAACCACCGAAGCTATCACCGAAAATTTTGATGCGCTTACCGGTGGAAATAAGATATTTGCTTACGAACAAAGCAATACCAATAAACAAAGCTGGGGTTCGACCGATTTTGGAGTTGATTATCAACGTTCATTTGCCCGTAAAAAAGAGGAACTTCTCACCTTTTCGTATAAACTAAGCAACACGCCCAACAGCAGTGCGTTCGAAGCCACCAACACTATCCTTCAACAGTTTATTGCACGTCCCCAACCAGGCCTGACGCAATGGAGCAAAAGTGAAAACATTGCAAATACCAACGAACACACCTTCCAGCTCGACTATACCAACCCTTTGGCCAAGGGGCATACCCTGGAAGTGGGGGCTAAGTTCATTGCCCGTTTCAATAACAGCGAATCGGAGGAAAGCTATAAATATTTTAATTTTGCGATCCCCTACCCTTACGCTCCCTATATTTTGCGCGACACCACGTCGACATTCAGTAATCAGCAGGATATTCTCGGGGCTTACCTGAGCTATTCGGGAAATGTGGACAAATGGGGTTTCCGCGCTGGCGTTCGCTACGAATACACCTGGCTCAATGCTGAATTTAACGAAGCAAATCGTAATTTCAGTAACCAGTACGGAGTAGCGGTGCCATCTCTTTCGGTGATTTACCGAATTACCGACATGAAAAATCTAAAGCTGGGCTACACTAACCGCATTCAGCGTCCTGGTATCGGCTTCCTGAATCCCTATGTCGATCGCCGCGACCCGAATTACATCAATTATGGTAATCCGGACCTCGACCCCGAGAAAAACCACAATGTGGCGGCAACCTACAGTAGCTTTGCTGCTACCTATAATCTCACCGCCGAACTCTCCTATGGTTTTGTGAACAATGCCATCGAACAATATTCGTTTATTCGCGAAGGAAGTAGTATTCAGGAAATAACATACGGAAATATAGGTAAGAACCGCCAGTACGGGCTTAATCTTTTCGGAAATTACCGCGGATTGAAATGGCTGACTCTCTATACCAATACGGCCATCAATTATGTAACTACCTCGAGCGATGCACTGAACCTTACGAACAAAGGTTTCACCGGACGCATGTTTCTGGGTGGTACCTTTATGCTGCCAAAGGATTTCCGCATCAGTACCGGCCTGGGAGGTAATCTCCCTCAGGTAAACCTCCAGGGAAGCCAGTCAGCCTTTTACTTCAGCTATGCTGCCCTTTCGAAGGAAATGATGAAAAAACGACTCAACCTGTCGCTGAGTGCGGTGTATTTCCCAAAACCGGAAATCAATATTTCGACCATCGCCTATAACAGTACTACGGGAGCAAAAACCTTTGAACAGTATACAACAGTTTACCTGGCTAAGTTTCCGGAATTGCGCCTGAATGTATCGTACCGCATCGGTGCTATGAATACACAGGTGAAAAAAACCAAAAAGACGATTTCGAACGACGACCAGAAGAAACGGGATAATTCAACACTGGGAGAATCGCCAATGTAAACTCTCTGAATTTAAGCTCTTGAAAAATAGTAATACTCATTAAAAATGTTTATTTTTGCAGCTAATTTTGAATATCGCTTGTTATTGGCTATATTCGCTACATTTTTAATATCGTATTAAATATTTAAAAACAGGATGGCAAGATTGGTTATTGCAGAAGCGCTGAAAAGAAGCGATTTCGGTGCAGAGGTATTGGTGAAAGGATGGGTGCGCACCCGTCGGGGGAATAAAACAGTAAGTTTCATTGCATTGAACGATGGTTCGTGCATCCATAATATTCAGGTAGTTGTTGATAATGAGAAGTTTGGAGAAGAATACCTGAAACCCATCACTACCGGTGCCTGTATTGCCGTAACCGGTAATCTGGTGGAATCGTTGGGCAAGGGACAGTCGGTGGAAATACACGCCACAGCGATTGAAATTTATGGAACTGCAGATCCCGAAACCTATCCGCTACAGAAAAAAGGTCATACGCTCGAGTTTTTACGTGAGATAGCTCACCTGCGTCCCCGCACCAATACTTTTGGGGCTGTGTTTCGCATGCGCCACCACATGGCCATGGCCATACACCGCTTTTTCCACGAACGCGGCTTCTTCTATTTCCACACACCGATCATTACAGCTTCCGATTGCGAAGGTGCCGGACAAATGTTTCAGGTAACCACAATGAATCTGTACGACCTGAAAAAAGATGCCAACGGTTCGATTGATTACGACCGCGACTTCTTCGGCAAACAAACCAGTCTCACCGTTTCGGGACAGCTCGAAGGGGAATTGGCAGCCATGGCGATGGGATCGATTTACACCTTTGGTCCTACTTTCCGTGCCGAAAACTCGAACACACCGCGCCACCTGGCCGAGTTCTGGATGATTGAGCCTGAAGTTGCCTTCAACGAAATTGAAGAAAACATGCAGCTGGCACAGGACTTTATTCAGTACTGTGTACGCTGGGCCCTCGATAACTGCCAGGATGATCTGAAATTTCTGAGCGAAATGTACGACAAGGAACTTATCGATCGCCTCAACTTTGTGGTAAACAACGACTTTCAGCGTCTGACCTATACCGAAGGGATTAAAATCCTGGAGGAAGCGGTTGCTAAGGGAGTGAAATTCGAATTCCCGGTGGGCTGGGGTACCGACCTTCAATCGGAACACGAACGCTATTTAGTTGAACAGCATTTCAAAAAACCGGTTATCCTCACCGATTATCCAAAGGAGATTAAGTCGTTCTACATGAAACAAAACGACGATGGAAAAACCGTTCGTGCAATGGACGTGTTGTTCCCGAAAATTGGCGAAATCATTGGTGGATCGCAGCGTGAGGAAGATTTAACCAAGCTGCAAAACCGTGCCGACGAGATGGGTGTTCCTACCAAAGATATCTGGTGGTACCTTGAAACACGCAAGTTTGGAACGGCACCACATGCCGGATTCGGATTAGGATTTGAGCGCCTGCTTCTGTTCGTTACCGGCATGAGCAACATCCGCGATGTAATTCCATTCCCCCGCACACCGAACAATGCGGAGTTTTAAGCGTTATATCCGCTACAAATCAGAATAATATAATCAACATAATGAATATGGAGAAACACAAATCCACGGAGCGGGAACAGGTAGCCATCCGATTTTCGGGTGACTCGGGCGATGGTATGCAGTTAACCGGCACCCTCTTTTCCAATCTATCGGCAATATTAGGTAACGAGATTTCAACTTTCCCCGATTTTCCGTCCGAAATACGTGCACCACAAGGCACACTAAGCGGCGTGTCGGGATTCCAGGTACATCTGGGTGCAAGCAAAATTTATACTCCGGGCGATGATCCCGATGTGCTGGTGGCTATGAACCCCGCTGCTCTGAAGGTAAACGCCCGTTCCATAAAAAAACATTCGGTCATCATTTTCGATTCGGATGCATTTGGTAAATCGGATCTTGAAAAGGCAGAGTTTAAAACTGAAAATCCCTTTGAGGAACTGAACATTTCGGATACGGTGCAACTGGTTCCTGTTCAATTAACAACACTTACCAAGGAAAGTCTGAAGGATTTCGAGATGGACCTGAAAAGTGTGGTGCGCAGCAAAAACATGTTTGCACTGGGACTAATCTGCTGGTTGTTCAACCGCCCAATCGACGAAGCCACTCATTTCCTGACCAATAAATTCAGCAAAAAAGAAGAAGTTCTTCGCGCCAACCTCAAGGTGTTGGTAGATGGATTCAACTACGGCAACAATATTCACCTGAATGTTTCCACCTTTATCGTTGATAAATCGCACGAAACACCAAAGGGAAAATACACCAGCATCAGTGGTAACAAAGCTACTGCCTGGGGTTTAATTGCTGCAGCTCAGAAAGCTGGACTGGAGCTCTTCCTGGGAAGCTACCCTATCACTCCGGCTTCCGATATCATGCACGAACTGGCGTTGCGCAAGGATTTAGGCGTGAAGGTGGTTCAGGCTGAAGATGAAATCGCCGGTATTACCACGGCGCTGGGTGCTGCATTTGCCGGCCGCCTGGCGGCTACTAACACTTCAGGACCGGGTCTGGCATTGAAAACCGAAGCGATTGGTTTGGCTGTAATGGCCGAACTTCCCATTGTTATTGTGGATGTTCAGCGTGGTGGTCCCTCCACAGGTTTACCAACCAAAACAGAGCAAACCGACCTCCTGCAGGCTTTATACGGTCGCAATGGTGAAAGTCCTGTTGTGGTGATGGCGGCATCAACTCCGGCCGACTGTTTCCACTATGCCTATATGGCTTCCAAAGTGGCCCTCGAGCACATGACTCCGGTGATCCTTCTTACCGATGGATTTATCGGCAATGGTTCATCACTCTGGAAACTGCCCAAGCTGGCCGATATGCCTTCGATTACGCCTAATTTTGTGAAGCCGGGCATGGAAGGCATCAAAGTTACTGCCCGCGATGAGGAAACGAAGGTTCGCTACTGGAGCTTCCCCGGCATGGAAGGCTTTGAACACCGGAATGGCGGTCTGGAAAAGGATTATACCACAGGAGCTATTTCGTCGCAACCCGACAACCACGAGTTGATGGTGCAAACCCGCCAGGAAAAAATTGATTATATCGCCAATGTGATTCCGGAACTGAAGGTAGAAGGAAATCCGGATGCCGAATTGTTGGTGATCGGTTGGGGATCGACCCATGGTCACCTTATTAGTGCTGTGAATAACATCAACAAAAACGGAGGAAAAGTGGCCCTGACTCACTTCAACTATATTCAGCCACTTCCAAAGAATACCGCTGAAATTCTGAACAAGTATCCAAAACGGGTGGTATGTGAACTCAACAGCGGACAGCTGGCTTCGTACCTGCGTACCAAAGTGCCCGGCGAATATCTTCAGTACAATAAAGTGCAGGCTCAGCCTTTTACGGTTAATGAGTTGGAAGACCACATCAGTTCACTTTTAAAATAATACAACATGGAACCTATCGAAGTAAAACAATATACCGCCAAGGATTTTAAAAGCGATCAGTATGTACGCTGGTGTCCGGCCTGTGGCGACTATGCCATCCTGAACGTATTGCAGAAAGTGATGGCTGAACTGGGCGTTTCTCCTACTCAAACTGCTGTTATTTCAGGTATCGGCTGCTCGTCGCGTTTGCCTTATTATATCAGTGGATATGGTTTCCACACCATTCACGGTCGTGGCGCTGCCATTGCTACGGGTGTAAAAGTGGCCAATCCCGAACTTACCGTTTGGCAGATTACCGGCGACGGCGACTGCCTGGCCATCGGTGGTAATCACTTTATTCACAGCGTTCGTCGCAATGTGGATATAAATGTACTGTTGTTCAACAACCAGATTTACGGTCTCACCAAAGGCCAGTTTTCGCCTACTTCCAAAAAAGGATGGGTAACCAAATCGTCACCTTACGGAACGGTGGAAGAGCCCTTCCAGCCGGGCGAACTCACGATTGGGGCACATGGTACGTTCTTTGGCCGTCTGCTGGATGTGGATTTAAAATCATCGCAAATGACCATGTTGGCAGCAGCTAATCACAAGGGAGCATCCATTGTGGAATGCCTGGTAAACTGTATCATCTTTAACGATGGCGCACACAGTTATTTATCGGAAAAAGCAAGTCGCGAGGACCGTATTGTGGTGCTGGAACACGGTAAGAAAATGATTTTTGGGAAGGAAAAAGATAAAGGGCTGGTACTTGATGGTCTGAAACTGAAAGTAGTAACCATTGGCGAAGACGGCATTACCAAAGACGATATTCTGACACACGATGCAATGAATCCCGATCCGACCCTTCACCTGATGCTGGTTCGCATGCAGGCTCCCGAATTTCCCATTGCTATTGGTGTCATCCGCGATGTGCCGGCCGAAACCTTCGACCAGGCTATCAGCAATCAGATTGCCCAGGGACAAGCCAAATCGAAGGTAAAAAGCTTCGATGATTTGATTGACACCCTCGAACAATGGGAAGTTTGAAGAGAATGATAAATGATTAATGGGTGCGGCTCAGCTATATTCCATTAAAAATTAATTCGTTTTATTTTATAGCCGAGATTCACCAGGGTTTCGGCTATTTTCTTGCGAAAATCTCCCTGGATAAGGATTTCACCATCGCGGCAGGATCCACCGGCACTGCATTTTACCTTGAGAAGACGGGTGAGTTCTTTTAATTCATCTTCGTTGCCCATGAAGTCGGTAATAAGG
Organism: Paludibacter sp.; assembly: GCA_034002585.1. Taxonomy (GTDB): domain Bacteria; phylum Bacteroidota; class Bacteroidia; order Bacteroidales; family Paludibacteraceae; genus Paludibacter. Next base: position 63,090 of record JAVFAG010000002.1, on the reverse strand, counting down.
GTCGATGGTTTTCCCTTGCGCTTGTCGAGCTCGATGCGCAGGGGTTCTTTTTGCTTGTAAATAGCGGGTTTTACAGATGTATCTTCCTTTGCTACCGGTTCAGACTCTCCCTCCGGCAGTTCCACCTTCAACGCATTTAATTTATCTCTCCAGTCCATTGTTCAGTTGTTTAAAGATTTCCCAGATAATAATTCCGGCTGTTACACTTACGTTCAGCGAATGCTTGGTCCCAAACTGAGGGATCTCGATGCATCCGTCGCAGGCGTCGATTACCGCCTGCTGAACTCCCTTCACTTCGTGGCCGAGTACCACCGCCAGCTTTTCGTTTCCTTTCAATTGAAGTTCAGGTAACTTGATACTTCCTTCGGCCAGTTCAATGGCGTATACTGTATAGCCTTTCGCATGTAGTTCTTCTAAAGCCTGTTGCGTATTTTCGAAGTATTCCCAACGCACTACATCCTCGGCACCCAGACCGGTTTTATGTATCTCGGGATTCGGTGGCGTGGAGCTGATACCGCACAGGTAAACCGCCTCAGCCCGAAAAGCATCGCAGGTGCGGAAAACCGAACCAATATTGTGCATACTCCGAACATTGTCGAGTACCACCACAAGCGGCGTCTTCGGTGCTGCCCGAAACTCTTCGTTCGTTAGGCGGTCGAGCTCGGTGACGGGAAGTTTGCGAATTTTTTGCATTGGTAATTATGATGTCAATCGGCTGTTAATTAGTACAAGACCGGAATTTATAACCGGTACCTGTTTATTTTGTTCCAATAAATGCCACCGCAGCCTCTATCAACGTATCCTCCCCTTTTGCCACATCATTGGGATCGAGCATTACCTTGATATCGGGTTCAATCCCAAATTCGATGTGCTGCATCCGGCCATCGAACATAGGGCTGGAGGAAAAACGTACCATCCAACCATTAGGAAGTTCGTTGGATGCAGGCAATCCACCTCCACCCCCACTCAAATCGCCCAGGATTGTAGCGTTGGGGGCATCTTTCATCCGGGTGATAAACATATTGGTTGCCGAATACGAACCGCGGTTTGCCAGCACCACTACCGGACGGGTATACTGAATTTTGCCTGCTTTTGTGGGTAAAGCTACCGGCTCTGAAAAGTCGCTGTGCCCCGGACCCGTCTTGTGTCGCATATAAATACTAACGGTATCGCGCGGGAAGAAGTAGGATGCCAGTTGTTCCGATAAGGACGCATACCCGCCACCATTGCTACGCACATCGATGATGATACCACGACACTCTTCAAAATACTTCAGAATGTACGACATATTGGTATTCGAAAACGAATCGCTGAAGCTGCTGTAGTAGATATAACCCACCGAATCGCCTGCAATGCGCTGGTACCGCAGTCCGCCTGCCTGTCGAAAATTGACACTCAGGTAGCGGTACGAAGTGATGAGAGCCGAACTGAAATTGGAAGGATAATCGGTAAACCATTTCCAGTAACGGCTACGATCGAAGGAAGAATACAGGTTGACATGACCGTCGCGCAACTCGGCAAGCATTTCACCCATTGCATCGAAAAAGGCCAGCTCACTTACCGTATCAGTACCCAAACGGGCATTGTACACCGTATAGATCGAATCCCAGTTTATCTTTTTTTCATCCAGGAAACAGTATTGCGTATCGATAATACGCCACAGGCTTTCGAAATTGTTCCGGTAATTATTGGTCATCTTTTCCGGTTTGTCGAGACAGGAGCTCAGCAAGAGCATGAGACAAAGTGTGTAGAGAATGGATCTTGATTTCATATCGTATCCTTTAATACATTGATCGGATATAATTCGCCGGAAAGCGCGAACGACGGCCGGAACTTCTGAACACATCATACGTAACACCCAGCATCAATGCATGTTCGTCGCGTAAAAAAACAGGTCCGCTACCCTGGTATTTCAGGTGTTGAAATCGCCAGCCGGCATGAAGAGTAGCTGTGCGTAACGGAAAATCGACCGAAACAGCCAGTTTATTTCCCTGCCGGTTGTGTAGAGAGCTGAAAAATAGCGCTTCACCGATACGTCCGGAAGTATATAGTTCATAGTAGCTCAAACCAGGATAAGGAACGAACATCAGTCCGGCTAACGGCATTTCATACGCTCCGTTGAGTTGAATACTTCTTTTTCTGGTTTGGATAAAATAGCGCACACCCAGCATCGCGTTTACGTCAAATGCTATATCCATGTTTACAGGATTGTTGATATTGCGGCTATTCTGCTTTACTCCAAACTCGCCATCGACAGCAGCGCCGAGAAGCACTACCATATTGTCGATTTTACGGTAATGATAGTTCACTCCCCAGGTGAGATTTCCTCCCAGGTAATTGACTGCCGCTGTGGAAGCCGGATTTTTTGTAGCAGCCACAACACCGGATAGCCGTAGAAGGGATGACAGACTTTGCCCCCCTTTGGGGAGCTGTATTAAAGCAGAAAACCCCTTGTCGGTATTAATAAATCGATGTGCGGTAATCTCCATCCGCATACCAGCTCCGGCATACTGCAACGAGGAGAGGTAAGGGTCGTGTAATTGTATAAAACAGATACCGGCACGATGATTAATTGTTGAAAGCGGATACACCATCGTGTCGGGCGACTGAGCCTTTAGCAGCCCGGCGCCGGATAGTATCACACAAACGATAATCAGTACTTCTTTTCTCATTAACTATTCTCAGTGAATATAAAAATCCTTACAATCCTATCCATTTGCTCAATCCCAATTGGTTAAGCAACACCAGCAAAATTCCCAGTGGAGCAATAAATCGAATCAGAATCAGGTAGATACCGAACCATTTCACTTTTAGTGCACCCTCATTACTCACTTCCTGTTTCAAAGATTTCAGCGGCATCACCCATCCGGCAAACAGGGCTATCAGCAATCCACCCAGAGGCATCAGCACTTTAGAGGTTACGTTATCAAACAAATTGAAAAAATTCAAACCAAAGATAGTCACATCTTTCCATATTCCAAAGGAAAAAGATGACATCACACTGAAAACAAGCACTGCCAGCGTAGCAACTATGGTCACAGGTGCACGTTTCCATTTGAACTCTTCCGTAACAAAAGCCACGACCACTTCCATAAGGGAAATAATGGATGTAAGCGCTGCAACGCTTAGTAACACAAAGAAAAGTATAGCCCAGAACTGTCCGCCGGGTAGACTGGAGAACACATTGGGAAGGGTTATAAACACCAGTTCGGGCCCCTGACCTGGATTGATTCCAACGGCAAAAGCAGCCGGAAAAATGGCGATGGATGCTAAAACTGCCACCAGAGTATCAAGAATTGTTACTTCGGCAACCGTATGTCCCAGCTTATTCTTTTTATTCACATACGAGCCATAGGTAATCATACATCCCATCCCCAGACTGAGTGAAAAGAAGGCCTGCCCCATGGCACTCAACAGTACCGATGAGGTAATCTTGCTGAAATCGGGTTGAAACAGAAAACGCAATCCTTCAAGACCTCCGGGGAGGGTAACCGACCGGATACCCATGGCAACAATTATAATCAGCAACAAGGGCATCATGAACTTGGTACTTTTTTCAATCCCGTCTTTTACTCCCAGAAGTATAATAACAGCTGTGATAATCATAAACACAACGGTCCACAAAAGCGGACGCAAACTGTCACTGCTGAATTCAACAAAATTTGTTGCCAGCACCGGAGAGTCCTTTCCGGCAAACTGATTCGTGACGGCCTGATAAATATATTCGAGCGTCCATCCTGACACCACAGAATAAAAGCCCATGATCAGAAAGGCAGTGAGAACGCCCATCACCCCGATGAGCCACCATTTACCTTTTGAATCGATTTTACGAAATGAACCAACGGCGTCGGACTGTCCGGCACGCCCTATAGCAAATTCCGACAACATAATCGGAATGCCCAGCATAACAACAAATAAGATATAAAAAATCAGAAATGCAGCGCCACCGTACTGTCCCAGTTCGTAAGGAAATCGCCATATATTGCCCAGACCTACTGCCGAACCAGCCGCAGCCGCTACCACCGCCAGTTTACTGCTAAAATTAATTCTGTTTTGTTTTGCCATCGGTTTTGTTTCAATTAGAATATAAAAGATTGAGAAAAGTTACAAAATTACAAAATTTTTCTGTTAGTGAAAGTGAACCTGTCAGTGTGAATGATATTTAGTATCTTTGCCTCAATTTGAAAGAGAAAAATACATGAGAAAATTAGTTTTTGCAACCAACAACCGTCATAAGCTTGAAGAGGTGAGCGAGGTATTGAAAGGTCATCTTGAAATTCTTAGTCTGAAAGAAATTGATTGTTTTGATGATATACCTGAAACAGCCGACACCCTGGAGGGCAATGCTTTATTGAAGGCAGAGCACATTTCTGATCACTACGGATACGATTGTTTTGCCGATGATACAGGATTGGAAGTGGAAGCATTGGATGGCCGACCCGGAGTGTTTTCGGCACGTTATGCCGGTGAAGATCAGAATTCGGAACGAAATATAGCTAAGTTGCTGGAAGAGTTGAAGGATAAAGAGAATAAGAAAGCACGCTTTCGCACTGTAGTAGCGCTTATTGAAGAAGGTAAAATCAGTTATTTTGAAGGAAAAATTGAAGGCCGGATTATCGAAACTCCAAGGGGAACTTCCGGTTTTGGTTACGATCCGGTATTTGTTCCGGATGGATATTCACAAACTTTTGCAGAACTGGGCGGTGAGGTGAAAAATAAAATCAGTCATCGGGCGTTAGCTATACATGCATTAATCAAGTATTTACAACAGAAATGAAAAAAATATTTCTATTTATAGTAATTGCCAGCCTGGCGATTGAAGCAGGGAGCCAGAGCGTTATCGGACGTTGGCGTACACACATGGCCTACAACAATGTAAATCAGATTGCTCAATCGGACTTAAAAATTTACGCTGTAAGTGAAGGTTCTTTGTTTTCGGTGAGTAAAGCCGATGGCGATATTGAATTTTATAGTAAAATGAGTGGTCTGAACGATGCTAATATCAGTCAAATTGAATTCGACCGTATCAACGATCAGTTGTTGATTATCTATGGCAACGGCAACATCGACATCATGAATAAAGCCGGTGTTACAAATATTCCGGATTTATACCGCAAGCAAATGAGTTCCAGCAAAGGTATTAACGAGGTTAGTTTTTATCAGAATCTGGCTTATCTCTCGTGCGACTTCGGGATATTACTCATCAACATGGATAAAAAGGAAATCGTTGACACCTATATCATCGGTCAGGGAGGTACTGAAACCAAAGTGGTATCTACCGCCTTGCACAACAACCGTATATATGCGATTACCGAAAATAAACTACTCTCGGCCGATGCCACACGACCGCTTCTCCTTGTAAACTTCGAGTACTGGAGCGAGGTACAACAACTTCCGGGTTCGGGTGAAATCAGCAAAGTAATCTCATTTGCTGGTAAAATGCTCCTCTTGCGTGGCGGGCGTATTTATCATACATCCGATGGTGTTAGCTGGAAAGAAATAAATGATGCCCCAACCGCTACTAAAATAGCTTTGTCACGTAATCATATGGTTATTTACAATCAGTCGAACACTGTCACGCTTCTGAATGAACAATTATCCCTTTCGTCACACCCTATCATTTCAGCGCAGGATATTGAATACGACTCCGATAATAATCTCTTCTGGATAGCTGCTGTCGAACATGGAGTGGTATCAGCAAAGTCGACAGGAGGTGCCCCTGAATTAAGTTACTATAAACCAAAAGGGCCAGCCAATAATTTTCCCTATTTTATGACTTTTGCCGGCGATAAATTGTTTATGGTTCCCGGAGGAAGATTAACCGATGTATTTAACCGCCCGGGTGTGGTAATGATATATCAGAACGGGCAATGGAGAAACCTGTTTGCATCCGATTTTCACAGCCAGTTACAACAGGAAGTCCCGGGGCAGTTTGTAGTTGATTATGTAAATGTTGCTGTTAATCCTTCTGATCCAACCCACTTCTTTGTGACCTCCTTTGGTAATGGATTATTTGAATATCGTAACGACCAGTTCTATAAATGGCATCATCATAATAATAGTCCTTTAGTCAATGTAATTTCTACCATTCCTTATGTGTACCTTCGACTCGATGGGGCTATTTTCGATAACGAAGGGAATCTTTGGCTTTGCAATATGTTTGATGCCAATGCTATAAAGATTCTGACTAAGGAAGGTCAGTGGAAAACACTTAATTACCCGAATTCCAACCACCCAACCCTGGGTAATATCCTGATCAACAATCAGAATCCACGTCAAAAATGGGCAAATTCGGTACGCTACTCTCAGGGCTTATTGATATGGGACGACAACGGGACACTCGATGACCAAAGCGATGATAAGAGTGTGTTCCTGAATAAATTTCCGGACGTGGATAATGTGGGAAGCGAATTACGACCCACCTTTTTCTATTCGATGGCACAGGATAAAAACGGAGTGGTATGGGTAGGCACCGATATTGGTCCACTTCTGTTTTACAACACATCGAGGGCGTTCGAACCGGGCTATACCTGTTCGAGGGTTAAAATTCCACGTAACGATGGCACCAATCAGGCCGATTACCTGTTGAAGGATGAAGTGGTGCAGGCCATTGCCATCGACGGCGCCAACAGAAAATGGATAGCCACACGCACATCGGGTGTGTACCTGATGTCGGAAAACGGACAGGAAACCATTCGCCATTTCACATCTTCGAACAGCCCACTGCTTTCGGATAATGTGATTTCGATTTCTATCAATCCGGTGACGGGCGAGGTATTCTTCGGCACCAGTAATGGTCTGATCTCGTATCAAAGCGATGCTTCGGAGGGAACAGGAGCGTACGACAACGTATACGCTTACCCGAATCCGGTGCGTGAAAACTACAACGGCATCATTACCATTACCGGCCTTATTAACAATACTCAGGTTAAAATTACCGATATTAGTGGAAACCTCGTCTATCAAACTGTATCGAATGGGAGCCTTGCTACCTGGGACGGGAAGGACGTACATGGCAGAAAGGTTAGCACCGGCGTTTACATGGCCATTTGTGCCAGCGAGGACGGAACGCAGAGTACTATCACCAAGATTATGGTGATTAACTGATTGGTAAAATGATTCAAGCTGTGGCCCTGGTGGTGTATGCACTAATCAACAGTCTTTTTCTGTTGAAATACCTCTCGCGTACACCCCTGCATCCACTTGCTGCACTGGTTGTTTATTTGCTGTTAGTGGGGACTACATGGCTGGTGGTGCAACACCCGCCCCGCTGGCTATCGAAAGTGTATCGCCGGCCGTTGAGGAACGAAACCTTCGTGCTGTCGGGCTTCGCCCTGATTGCCATTATTGTACTGCAACAACTCATTGATCCTTACCAATTGCAGGTCGATCGCTGGTCGGCAATTGCTCATTTCCTCCGTAATTTAGTTGCGGGTGAATATCCTTACCTGGCGCAAACCCACCTGGGAGGCTATGGTTCGCCTTTCCCCGTATGGAATTTCGTTCATCTTCCTTTTTACCTGATGGGTGATGTGGGTTCTGCCATGCCGGTATTTTTTATCCTTCTGGTTCTATCGCTGAATTATATCCTGGGAAACTACCGCCGCGCGTTTGTGTTTGTTCTGCTACTGGCGCTGAGTCCGGCTTTCTGGTACGAAGTGGCAGTCCGCAGCGACCTCATCTACAATTTCATCCTGTGTTTTTTAATCGTGGGATGGTGGTACCGACGGGATGTCAGCGTTGATAATTCTCCATTGGTTACGGGCATCGTCAGTGGACTGGTGCTTTCAACCCGGCTATCCATTGTGATTCCGTTTTTCATCTTCCTGTTTCCTGAATTTTTAGCCACCGGATGGAAACAACGCATGATGTTTACCCTCACCGGACTGGTTACATTCGCCCTGAGTTTTCTTCCTTTTTTGTTGTGGGATTTGAACAGTCTGGTATTTTTCGAATACAATCCTTTTGTACTTCAAACGCGCCAGGGTTCGTGGATTGAAATTGTGGTATTACTTTCAATGCTACTTTCGTTTTCGTTGCTGTGGAGAAAAAGTCCGGAACGCTTATCGCTGTTTATTGCTGTTACTTTGATAGTCTTTATCACAGGAACCTTTTTGCACCGAATGATTTCCGACGATTTTCAGTCTGGATTGTTCAGTTCGCGGTACGACATCACCTATTTTACAATGGCACTGCCTTTTAGCCTTGCAGCCCTGACTGGATTCGAAAAAAAGCCAGACTAGCGTTTAATCAGATTCATAAACTCCTCGCGGGTTTTGGCCTGTTGAAACACGCCTGTAAAATCGGAGGTCGTGGTAATGGAGTTTTGCTTTTGCACCCCCCGCATTTGCATACATAAATGCTGTGCTTCCAGAATGACCATCACGCCCAATGGATTAAGCGTCTCCTGAATACATTCCTTAATTTGCGTGGTCATGCGTTCCTGCACCTGCATACGGCGGGCATACACTTCAACAATACGTGCTATTTTACTTAATCCCGTAATTTTATGATTGGGGATATAGGCAACATGCGCTTTGCCAAAAAATGGCAACATATGGTGCTCGCACATCGAATAAAAATCAATATCCTTCACAATCACCATCTGGCGGTAGTCCTCGGTAAACATGGCCGATTGCAGGATTTCCTTAGGTTCCTGTTCGTAGCCACTCACTAAAAACTGCATCGCTTTGGCCACCCGTTCGGGCGATTTAAGCAACCCCTCCCGATCAGGATTTTCGCCCAGCAAGCGGATGATTTCCTTGTAATGGTGAGCAATCTGAGCAGTCTTCTCTTCGTCGAAAGGAGCTATTGTTATCGGGTTAAAATCCATAATTTTATTTTCCGGTGATGATAATACGGTCGCGAACCGTGTAAGTTGTACTTCTTAATCGTGGATACAAATACAGCAGCTCGTCGGTGAACGCCCTGGCTTCCCCGGTAGTTTGAAAATTACCAATTCGCACTTTCCAGAAAGGTGAACTGTAGGTAACATACACTCCTATGTCGGGAAACGATTCTTTTAAGCGGCGCTCGAGGGCAAATGCTTCCTCTTTGGCAGTACGTTGCACATTGCTCGAAAAAACCTGCACGCGGTAACCATGAGTTATTGCACCTGCACCTGCAGCATTGTCAGATACAATACGCTCAATACGCTTATCCTGATGCACCGTAACGGTTCCACCACTGATGCTGTCGCGTGATGAGATGATTTCAAATGTGTTTTTTTTCGTTTCGGGAACAGTGGCTTCCTGAGCTATCAAAGGCAGTGTAAGACTAACCAGGCACAAAACAGCTGTTAAATACTTCATACTTGTATCGTTTTCAAATGCAAAGTTACGAAATGTTGTGATTAAAACTACGGTTTATTTTTATTACTTTTGTTTTTAAAACAAAAACAAGCGCGATGATTAGCAAAAGGCGTACCGTTATTATTGTGGCTGGTGGAAAGGGAGAACGCATGAACAGCTTTATCCCGAAGCAGTTTTTGCCTCTGAAAGGCCGTCCGGTGTTGATGCACACGCTGGAACTCTTCCACCGGTTCGATTCCGGATGCAACATTATCCTGGTACTTCCTGAAAGTCAACAGGCATACTGGAAACAACTCTGCACTGAACATCAGTTTACCATCGGGCACCAGGTGATTTCGGGCGGAAAGACGCGTTTTTTCTCTGTCAAAAATGGTCTGGAAGCTGCTCCCGACGAAGGACTAACCGCTGTACACGATGGGGTGCGTCCCCTGGCCTCGGTTGACACGCTTTCCGCTTGTTTCACCGCTGCCGAAGAAACAGGTGCTGCAATACCAGTAACCGATGCTGTGGAAAGCATCCGCCAGCTAACCGATACAGGTAGTATTGCCGTGGACCGAAAGCAGTACAAGCTGGTGCAGACTCCTCAGGTTTTTGAAACAAGCCTCCTTAAAAGCGCCTATAACCAGGAGTTTTCGGATGTTTTTACGGACGATGCCTCGGTAGTGGAGGCCTTTGGACATTCGGTAACACTGGTTGCAGGTAATCCCGAAAACATTAAAATAACCACTCCAGGTGATTTATTGTATGCTGAAGTTCTGTTAAAACACCATTGATATGGGAGTACTTGCGGCGATTGATATCAAATTTCTGCCCGGCGTGGGTCCCAAAAAAGCGGAACTTTTCGCCCGGGAACTCGATATCCGTTCTGCAGAAGATCTGGTACGCCATTATCCTTACAAATACATCGACCGTAGCCGCTTTTACTACATACACGAAATTGCCGAGAATATGCCTTTCATCCAGCTAAAAGGACAGATTTTACGGTTCGACAAGGCAGGTGAAGGGCACAATCAGCGGCTTACGGCTATTTTTACCGACGGGAAACGAACGTTGGAACTGGTGTGGTTTCAGGGGATTAAGTTCGTAATTGAGAAATACAAGACCGGTGTTGAGTATGTCGTTTTTGGCCGACCATCGTTTTTCAACGGAAAATTCAACCTGCTGCATCCCGAAATCGATCTTCCCTCGCAACTGCCTCCTCCGGAAACGATGGGACTGCAGCCGTATTACAACACTACTGAAAAGATGAAAAGCGGTTTTCTGAATTCGAAAGCGGTTCAGAAAATCATGCAGGCCCTGCTGCCTCACCTGCAAGGGGGTGTGCCCGAAACCCTACCAGCCTATCTGCTGAAAAAATATTCGTTGATGAACCTCACCGAGGCCCTCATCAATATCCACTTCCCTAAAAATGCTCATGCTCTCAACAAAGCCCGGCAACGGCTGAAGTTTGAGGAACTGCTGTATGTGCAGCTCAACATCCTGCAGCAAACCAAATGGCGGGAAATGAATGTAAAAGGTTTTGTGATGAAAAAGGTCGGGCAGTTCTTTCACACCTTTTACTCCGATTACCTGCCTTTTGAGCTTACCAATGCCCAGAAGCGGGTGATTAAGGAAATTCATGCCGATATGTCGGGCGGAAAGCAAATGAACCGCCTGTTGCAGGGCGATGTGGGTAGTGGTAAGACACTGGTGGCACTGATGTCGATGCTTATCGCTATCGACAATGGATACCAGGCTTGTATTATGGCTCCTACCGAAATTCTGGCATCGCAGCACTTCGAAACCATTCGCAGTCTGGTGCGCGATTCGGGCGTAAAGGTTTCGTTGCTCACCGGCTCCACCCGTCCCAAAGCCCGCGAAGAGTTACATGCAGAGCTGCGTTCCGGCGAATTACACATTCTGATCGGGACACATGCCCTGATTGAAGACCCGGTGCAGTTTCATAACCTGGGACTGGTCGTAATCGACGAACAGCACCGCTTTGGGGTGGAACAGCGCTCGAAGTTGTGGCGCAAGAATGTGCAGCCACCGCATATCCTGGTGATGACCGCTACGCCCATTCCGCGCACACTGGCCATGACACTCTATGGCGACCTGAGCGTTTCGGTAATCGACGAGCTACCTCCGGGCAGAAAGCCGGTACAGACTTTCCACTACTACGAAAACAAACGGCAGGCGCTGAATGGATTTATATACAAGCAAATACAGGCAGGAAGGCAGGTATATGTAGTGTATCCGTTGATTCAGGAGTCGGAGAAAATGGATTTACAAAATGTCACCGAGGGTTATGCTTATTTTCGCGAAACCTTTCCGGAACTTCGCATCAGCATGGTGCACGGTAAGCTGAAACCGGCCGAAAAGGAATACCAGATGCAGGAATTTGCTGCCGGCCGGATGCACATCATGGTGGCCACCACGGTAATTGAGGTTGGAGTGAATGTGCCCAACGCCAGCGTGATGATTATCGAAAATGCCGAACGTTTCGGCCTGTCGCAGCTCCACCAGTTGCGGGGTCGAGTGGGTCGGGGAGCCGAACAATCGTACTGCATCCTACTGACTGGTTTTAAACTAGCCACCGATACCCGCAAGCGCATGGAGATTATGACCCGCACCAACGACGGCTTCGAAATTTCGGAGGCCGACCTGCAACTGCGGGGCCCCGGCGATATGGAAGGTACCCAGCAAAGCGGCATGCCCTTCGAATTGAAAATTGCCGACCTGGTACGCGACAGCCGTATGCTTGAGATTGCACGCAACACAGCCATGGAAATCCTGGAAGATGATCCCCGGCTGGAAAAAGAAATCAACCGCGTGATGGCCCATCAACTAAAAAAGCTTAAACAAACAACGGTAAACTGGGGAAATATAAGTTAAAATGAAAAAAGGGCTTTCCCGATAGGAACTTTTTTTTTACTTTTGAACGGCGAAATTTTTTCAACACTTTTTTCTGAACATCATGGAAAAAACACTGGTCATTTTAAAACCCTGCTGTCTGCAGCGGGGACTGATCGGAGAAGTGATACATCGCTTCGAACGAAAGGGATTGCAACTGTGTGGGATGAAAATGATGCAGCTTACCGATGACATACTGCGGGAGCATTATGCTCATCTGGTGGAAAAGCCTTTCTTTAAGCGAATTAAAGACTCGATGGAGGCCAGTCCGGTTATCGTGTGTTGCTGGAAAGGTATTGATGCAGTTCAGGTAGTACGTGCAATGGCAGGGCCTACTAACGGAAGGCAGGCTCCTCCCGGTACCATCCGGGGTGATTACAGTATGAGTGTACAGGAAAATATCGTTCACGCTTCCGACTCGGTCGAAACAGCCGCCATTGAGATGGCCCGCTTTTTCAATAACGATGAGGTCTTTGAGTTTAATCAGCATCAGCTGGAATTTTTATACGCGAACGACGAATTATAAGCATACATACTAAAGCCACTTTCACATGACTTTTTGTTTTAAATACCTACTTGCAGCTCTTTTCATTACCTTCATCAATTTGTCGGTATCGGCCAACGATAAAGACAAAAAAGTTCCACCTCTTCCTACAAAAGATACAACAACAGTGTATCATGAGTTTTTGATAGATGAGACCGATGACCTGATGGAAAATCACCCCGCAGGAGATATTTACAACAACATCTGGACAAGCACCAAGCTTAATCCCTATAAGATGCCCATCGACAGTCTTCCCGACTCGGTTCGCATCGATCTTTCCCAATTTATTGTTCCGGTAACAGGTGCAATAACATCCAAATTCGGCCCCCGACGCTATCGCTACCATTACGGAACAGATATTAAATTACAAACCGGCGATTCGGTTCGCTCTTCTTTTTCAGGAAAAGTTCGTATTACCGACTACGACCGCCGTGGATACGGTCATTATGTGGTGGTTCGTCACGATAACGGATTGGAGACAGTATACGCACATCTTTCGCATGTGTTAGTTGAGCTGGATCAACTGGTGGAAGCAGGCCAGGTGGTTGGTCTGGGAGGCAATACAGGTCGCTCCACCGGATCGCACCTGCATTACGAGATTCGCTTTCTGGGAAATGCGATGAATCCGGAAAAGATAATTGATTTCGAAAATGGCCTTCCTTTCATGCATGAATATCTGATTACGAAAAACGATTCATTCTATTATCAGAAGGAAGTAAAAGCCATGTCGGCTGCTAAATACTATAAAATAAGAAGCGGCGATAACCTGGGTCGCATTGCAGCCCGCAACGGGACCAGTGTACGCACACTGTGCCGTTTGAATGGTATTTCTCCAAAAAAAATACTACGTGTAGGTCAACGCATCAGGGTGCGATAAGCCTTCGTCTCCAACCTGCCACCTTCTGCAAGCCGGTAAGTATGTCAATATCGCAATCGGTTATTTCAAACTTTTACCTCCTTTGAAGTGTTTGTTACAGCAGTAAACAAACTATCATCTAAAAACAATACAGATGTTTTCAAAAAAGAAAATTGAAGATCAGGTGCTCGTCATATTTGGATCGAACGGGGATTTGGCCCGTCGTAAACTGTTACCTGCTATTTTTCAACTCTATACCGGAGGCTTTCTGCCTTCAAAATTTATTGTAACCGGGGCCGGAAGTCAGGAAAAAGACGAAGCTGCATATCGCAACGATGTGGAAACTGCTATCCGTGAATTTCTTCCCAAAGAAGCTGCCGCTCATGCTGATGAGCTGAGTGAATTTTTGAAACAGGTGTACTATAAGAAAGTACACAACCAGACACGCTCCGATTTCGAAGGCTTGCGCGATTACCTGTACGAGCTTACCGACCGGCTGGAGATTCACCGCAACATCATCTATTATTTCTCCATTCCTCCCTTCCTCTATGAAACGGTTGCCGCTAATCTTGTGGAATACGGTTTGAACAGAGAAGAGGAAGGCTGGAAACGCATTATCGTCGAAAAACCGTTTGGTTACAGTTACGATACAGCTATTGAACTCGACAAAAAGCTGCACAGCGGTTTCAACGAAGATCAGATTTACCGAATCGACCATTATCTGGGCAAGGAAACGGTTCAGAACATCATGGTTACCCGCTTCTACAATGGCTTTTTTGAGCCTATCTGGAACCGTAAGTACATCGATAGGGTGGAAATTACTGCCGCTGAAAAAATTGGTGTGGGAGGTCGCGGAGGCTACTACGACGATTCGGGTGCCATGCGCGATATGATTCAGAATCACCTGTTGCAGGTGTTGGCTGTAGTTGCTATGGAACCCCCGGCTATCTTCGATTCCGATTCTATCCGTAACGAGACCGTTAAGGTGCTGCAGGCTTTACGCCCTATTAAAGGCAGTGAAGTGGCACAACAGGTTGTGCGGGGTCAGTACATTGCCACGCAGGTGGGCGACAAGATGCATCCGGGATACCGACAGGAACAGGGTGTGGCTCCCAATTCAAAAACGGAAACCTATGTTGCTATAAAAGCGTTTATCGACAACTGGCGCTGGGGCGATGTTCCTTTCTATATTCGTACCGGAAAACATCTCCCTGCACGGGTCACCGAAGTGGTCATACACCTGAAACACGCTCCTCATCAGCTGTTTAAGCAACTCTGTCTTACCCAGCCCAACAATATGATTATCCTGCGCATCCATCCCGATGCGGGTGTGGCTATCGATTTCGGGATGAAGATTCCCGGGGCAGGATACAAAGTACACAACGTGGAAATGGCGTTTAAATATGCCGATCTGGCAGAAGCAAAAATTCCGGAAGCATACGAACGATTGTTGCTCGATTGCATGGTTGGCGATTCGACACTCTATGCACGTGCCGATGCCGTGAAGGCCAGCTGGAAATTTGTCGACCCGATAATCCAGGCCTGGAAAGTCAATCCTGATATTCCGCTTTATTTCTACGAATGCAATACCTGGGGTCCGCATGAGGCGAATCATCTTTTTGGCGATAGTTACCTGAAATGGCGCGAACCCGGCGAATAAAAAATGTACTTTACACCGGAAGCATCACTGACTTCCGGTTTCTATTTAGAAAAAACAATGAACTACAAAACACGAATTTTTGATGATGCCGCGGCAGTGGCCCGCGGTGTGGCCGATTTAATTGCAGCAAAAGCACGACAGCATTTTCAGGAGGGAACAACACTTTCGATTGGAGTTTCAGGAGGTTCTACCCCTAAAGCCCTTTTCCTGTTGCTGGCCGATGAGGAATACCGCGAATCGATCCCCTGGGAAACCATACGCCTGTACTGGGTCGATGAACGTTGCGTACCTCCAACTCATTCCGAGAGTAATTTCGGGATGACCTACGATGCCCTTTTGCAATACTCATTTATTCCACTTGAAAATATTTTCAGGATGAAAGGTGAAGATATTCCGGATATTGAGGCAATCCGTTACGCTGAACTGCTTCACCGCAACCTGCCGGCTCACGGGGGCATTCCGGTTTTCGATCTGATATTGCTGGGAATGGGTAACGATGGACATACCGCTTCTATTTTCCCCAACCAGATGGAATTGCTTACTTCGCTAAAATCGGTGGAAGTGGCTACGCACCCGATAAGCGGACAAAAACGAATTACACTTACCGGTAGCGTGATTAATACTGCGGAGCAGGTGGTGTTTATGATTACAGGAAGTGATAAGGCCGATATCGTTGCAACGATCGTAGGACAAACAGAAGAAGCAAAAAAATTTCCGGCCTCGTACGTTCACGATAAGACCGGAAATACTGAATTTTATATGGATCGGGCGGCAGCGATTTCCTGCGTATCGTAGGCAATCATGTATTCCTCATCAGTGGGAATTACTACTACTTTTACTGTGGAATCGGGAGTGCTTATCAGCATTTCCTTTCCACGTGTTTTGGCATTGAGTTCAACATCGATTTTCATGCCCATGTAGGTGAAGTTGGCACACACTTTCTCGCGCGTTCCGGTTTGGTTCTCTCCCACTCCACCGGTAAACACCAGCACATCCACTCCGTTTAGGGCAGCTATATACGATCCGATGTATTTAATAATGCGGTATTCGTAGATATCGAGCGCCAGTTTAGCCCGTGGATTGCCTTCGGCAACGGCATTTTCAATATCTCGCATGTCCGACGATAAGCCCGAAACGCCCAGCACGCCACTGTGTTTATTAAACAGTGTTGATACGGCCGACGAGTTAATCATTTCCTTTTCCATCAGGAAGGTAACCACTCCCAGGTCAACATCGCCCGAACGTGTACCCATCATCAGCCCTTCGATGGGTGTGAAACCCATAGACGTATCCACCGATTTTCCATCCTGAATTGCAGCTATAGAGGCTCCGTTGCCAATGTGAGCGGTAATCACCTTGCTATTCTCGTAATTCATTCCCAGAAACTCGCAGGCACGTTTCGACACATAGCGGTGACTGGTGCCGTGGAAACCGTAACGCCGAATACCGTATTTAGTGTAAAGAGGATAGGGAATTCCATACATATAGGCCTTTTCGGGCATGGTTTGATGGAAGGCAGTATCGAAAACCGCTACCTGAGGTACGTCGGGCAGGAGTTCATTGATTGCACGAATACCGGCCAGGTTGGGTGGATTGTGCAGGGGAGCAATGTCGATGCATTCTTCAATTTTCTTTATCACTTCATCGCTGATAAGTACACTGCTGTTGAATTTCTCGCCTCCGTGTACTACGCGGTGTCCCACAGCATTAATTTCCTCCAGTGAGGCAATACCACCATGTTTGTCGCTGGTAAGCACTCCGAGGATGTATTCAACGGCTACCTGATGTTCCAGAATTTCGCCTTCAAGAATTACTTTTTGACCATCTTTGCGGGTGTGTTTCATAAACGAACCCTTCATGCCTATTTTTTCAACGCCTCCGGTACCCAGTACTTCCTGCGTTTCCATGTCGAGTAACTTGTATTTTACCGACGAACTTCCACAATTTAAAACCAATACTTTCATCTTCTTCGTCCTCCTTATTTTACAAGATTACCCTTTTCGTCATAGGAATAAAAACCGCGTCCTGTGCTCACACCATAGTCCTTGGCACGGAACATCCTTAACAGGATTGGTGACGGCTTGTATTTGATGTTACCATATTCATCATACAGGTTATTGAGTAATTTTACAATTTTCTCAATACCCATATTATCAGCAGTTCGGAACACGCCCAGGTTGTGACCAAAACCCACGGTCAGTACTTTATCGATATCTTCCACAGTGGCAATGCCTTCCATCAGAATCTGGCAGGCTTCGTTGAGCTGGGTAAGGAACAAACGTACACTTACCAGTCCCGACGACTCCATTACGGCTACATATTCGTGGTTAATGAGTCGGGCAAACTGACTCACTTTTACGAAGGTTTCGTCGGAAGTATGCAATCCTTTTACTATTTCCAGAATTTGCGAACCCGGTGTATTAATCATAAAGTGAACCCCGATGCAGCGCTCCTGATAAGCTAATTCCGAAGCCAGCTCAGTCACCACCACGGTCGATACATTGGAAGCAATAATAGCATCGGTATCGAGTACCTGCTCCAGGTTTTGAAAAACTTTTTTACGTTGTGCCACCTGTCGTTCACCGGTCTGGTTATCGTAGCGAATTGCTTCGATTACGAAATCACAACCCTGGAAATCGTCGAAAACAGTGGTACCTTTGATTCGGGCGATAATGGCCTTTTTCTCACTTTGGGTAAGCCCCCAATTGGCAATTCGCAGATCCAGCTTTTCTTCAATGCGCGAATAGGCATTTACAATTTTTTCTTCGTTGGGCTCCAGGAATACCACTTCCATCCCATTGAGGGCTGCGGTAGTGGCAATTACACTTCCTTCAATACCACAACCTACTACGCCGATTCGCGAAAACAAGGTTCGCTTGCGGTTACGTTTACTCAGGCCGTAGCGTTCAATAGGTTCAATAATTGGTTCTGACATATAGATTAAATTTTTATTTCGTAGATGTTAAATGGCCTGATTGGCGGTAATCACGATCATATTGACGATATCGTCAACCGAACAGCCTCGTGATAAATCGTTGATGGGTGCCGCCATTCCCTGAAGGATGGGCCCAACTGCCTTTGTTCCGGAGAAACGTTCCACCATTTTGTATCCTATATTTCCGGATTGAAGATCGGGGAATACCAATACATTGGCTTTACCGGCTACCAAACTACCAGGTGCTTTACTTTTGCCTACTTCGGGTACGAGTGCAGCATCGGCCTGCAATTCGCCATCAATCATCAGCGAAGGATTCATTTCTTTGGCAATGCTGGTAGCCTCGGTTACCTTGTCCACCAACTCATGACGAGCACTTCCTTTTGTTGAAAAACTCAGCATGGCAACGCGGGGTTCAATGCCTGCAATGGCATGGGCTGTATCGGCCGAAGATAAGGCAATTTCGGCCAGCTCGCGTGCCGAGGGACTTGGATTAACAGCGCAGTCGGCAAAAATAAGCAAGCCATTTTCTCCGAATTGAGGTGTTGGTGTAAACATCAAAAAGGCACCGGATACCACCGAAATGCCGGGTTTGGTTTTTACAATCTGGAAAGCCGGACGTAAAACATCTCCTGTAGTATTTTGAGCACCGGCCAGCTCACCATCAGCATCTCCGTTCTTTATCATCAGACAGGCCAGGTAAAGCGGATTTTGCGCCAGCTTTGTAGCTTCTTCCGGAGTCATGCCCTTCATTTTGCGCAGTTCGTACAGCATCGAAGCATAATGCTCCATTTTCGGATCAGTAGCCGGATCGACAATGGTAGCTTCTCCAATGTGTGTCAGACCATTTTCATCGGCAAGTCGCAGTATTTCATCGCGATTGCCAATCAGGATCAGCTTTGCATTTTTCTCTTTCAATGTAATGTCGGCAGCTTTGAGGGTACGCAACTCGGTCCCTTCAGGAAGTACAATCCGCTGGGGGTTTGCACCTGCCCTTTCCTTCATCTGATCAAGTAAGCTCATGGGTGGGGGTATAATACGTTTAGTGGCTGCAAAATTACTGTTTTTTTTCGGTATTTGCAATGTAGAGATTGCAAAATAGCAAAAATCACTGATTTCTTAGCTGTAAACGCATTAAAAAATGGAATTCTGTTCGTTTGGAACCAGCAATTTCCTCATTTCCACTTCCGGTAGTTGTTCTTCCATCAGAATATTTTACCTGAGCCAGTTTGAGCCAGCAAGCTATTCGACGGTTTACAACATAATGAGCCATTAAGTAATACCTGCTACCGATACCCGAAAACGACGGACTCGAAAAAGCGTGTAATACGTCTTTTTCATAGGTATAAATCCGATTAGCATAATCGGGAATTTGGAACATCAGGTAGCGCAGACTGATTTTCAGTGGCAAACCGGGCACCGGCGTGCTGACATCCTGCCAGGCGGCGTATCCGGTAGTGGCTCTTCCTGTCTGACGAAAGTGATTCAGCTCCACCACCGACCTCAATTGCACAACACCAGCGGTGTAATCCAATTGCAAACGGCTGCTCCATTTTTTCTCATTGCCGATGCCTGTCACCGAAGAGCTTTCGCTACGCAACGATGCATACTGCTGCTTGTAACGGTTGCGCATACTGAGTTGCATGCGGCGAGTTGGACTGTAATCCAGCTGCAACAGGAAATCGTTGCCCCATGAAGGAGCATCGACTCCGTATTTCAGCCAGGCAAAACGGTAACTATCGGCATAGGCAGCTATCTTCCAGCGACGGGCAGGCAACACTTCCATCCCTAAATACATCCCGTGTTCGTTGCCAATGCGCGACTGAGCTGAAAAAGAAGTGGCAAAAAAGGGATTAAACGCAACCGGATAGTAGCGGTGCACCATAGCCACGCTTACACGTGAAGAAGGAGTAAAGGTGAAGCCGTTCAGCGTTCCAATTTGCACGGAAGCTACACCCTCATTTTTTGGTGCACTCATTTGTGTAGTTTCGCCCGACCCTGTTTCTGAATCCACAAGGGCTGTTTCGCCAAAAAACTGTATGCCGTACAGGTTAATACGGTAGTTAAAACCAGATGTTAGCTGCCCTCTTCCCCTTACATAGTAACGATTGTATGGTTTTAGTTCCGGTGAAAGCAGACTACTGAACCGAGTGTACACCGATGTCAATCCAAGTTCGTAGTTTTTCCTCCGATAGGTACACGCCACTCCGGCAGTTTGTTGCACAATCCTATTCCTTTTTTCTTCCTCTCCGGCAGTTCGGTGATATCCTGTAGTATAAAAACTTCTGAAAACATCTTCTTCCAGCGTGGCATCCTGTCGGCGATTTGAAAGAAAGGAGTGTATTCCGAATCTACCCCTGTAAACCGATGCAGCTACTCCCCGGAAGAACGCATATTCATTGGTCGATGCAAAGCGCTTAAAGCCATTTCCGGTAGTAAACACGCGGGTGGCCATGGCCGATTTACTGCGGTTAAAACCCTGCTGAATAACCAGTCCCTGTCCGAAACCAGCTGTAAAATCGCCAACAATCAGGTTATCAAACGGGCCTACCGATCGAACCTGTAACGATGCCGATCCAAAATCGATACCCCCGGTTTGTTGGGTCCACCATCGTTCTCCTGCATCTTTTTCGAGAGTAAGGTTCAGCCGGATTCTGTCGCGAAAATCGAAACGATACTTCAGATGGCTATACATCCTGTCACCGGCATAAGCGGCAGGTTCATCATTCATCGGTTGGTAGCCTTTTTTAAGTTCCGGTATGAAATCGGTTCGGAGATATACTTCATGACGCCCGAATTTCTTCACTTCCCACCAACGAAGGGGTTCACTGTCATTTATAGCTTCACCAAGAGTGACAAAGGGAAGCATACGCCGGATATCGGTCATGTCGAGCCCTTCCACCAACTGCAATTCATACAGTGTGGTAAAGGCCCCGTAAGTATAGCGGTGGTAAAGGATGTTCTCCACCTGCAGCTCCGAAAGAAAAGGTAAGAGCGATAAATCATCTTTTTCCGCTGTGTTCATAGTGAGAGGATGCGATGCAAGTGACATCAGCTCCCCATACCAGTTTTCAGCATCGGGCTCCTCGTCCGATTCAGCTGAATACTCCTCCAGCATTTCAGCAATGAACTGTTCAATGACGTTTTCTGAAGTTTCCTGAGTAAAACTTACGACGGGAGCCAGCAACAGGAAAAAAAGCAGAATATTTTTCATAGTAAAAACGATAATCCTCCAGCCAGGGTAATTCCCAGTTGCGGATGTAAAGTGGTCACTAAATCGAATTGCAGCTTTTTCAACTTGAATCCAAGGCCTAGCTCCGGCACAAAAAAATCGTTGTAGTGCACCCCGGTTTGCACCCTGATGCATTGAAGCATTTCGAATTCAAAGGCCGTTCCCCAGCGCAATTGATTACTGATTTCCTGATCGGCCTGCAGGCGCCAGCACAGCTCATCAGTAAACTTGTAGTTCAATCCAAGACTATATACTGATGGAAGACGACGTTTTTCGGAATTGTACTTCATTGTTGACTGAAAAGGATTCATTACGACAACACCCAGCATAAGTATATCGGAAAGCGGAACAGTGAGACCCCAGTGCGGATAAAGGGCCAGGTAATACCGGTTCGACTCCACCGAATAGCGGGATTCCACCATCAGTTGTAGCCCCATGCTGAATTTAGTACCGAAATTCCGGGAAAAGCCTAATCCGCCTATCATTTCGTGATATGCACTAAATCCGGTATAGCGAAAATCGAGTGTTGTTGTAAAATGACTGAAGGGATACGCAAAACGTAAACCTTTTGAGGCTAATTCTGTTATACCATAACGAGATTCGTACTCAGTGTAAAGATATGGTACACTGGCGTAAGATGGTAAAGCAGGATTTTGGAACAGTGCAGGACGGGAAGTGTCGGTAGCGGAAGTGCCTCCTGCAGAAAGTGGAAAAGACAATGGGAACCATGCCTGCGTATAGCAAGGCGAAATGAACCCGAAAAGGGTCATTAACAGATACAGTTTTCTCATACTATTTAGTCAGGTTTAGCGTTATAGGGGATATAACAGCTTTTTCCTGTTAAATGTTCACCTTCACGGTGATAAGTTTTAAAAATATTGGATTATTGCAACTATTTATTTACTTTTGCAGCGAAATGAAAAGAGTCAGATACATACTTGTTTTACTGGTAATGATTTCAGGATTGAATTCAGAAGCATTGGCAGCACCAGTGACCGACAACGAGGGTGGCAATTCACAAAAACTGGCCATGATGGTGGACGGTACCGATACTGTTTACTATGCTTTTCTGCGCGATATTTATGTATATCCCAAACTTAAATTCAGGAATAAAAAACAGGAGCAATTTTACTGGCGTACTGTCCGGGATGTCAAGCGAGCCCTGCCTTATGCAAAAATTGTTAGTAGTGAACTGGTGAGGGTAAATATGCTCATTAGTACTATTGAAAAGGAAAAAGACAGAAAGAAATACCTGGCAAAATACGAGAAGGAAGTATTCGACCGCTACGAAAAAGAGCTTCGTAAACTTACCATAAATCAGGGTAGGTTATTATTGAAACTAATCGACCGGGAAACCAGTTCAACTTCCTACGACTTAATAAAGACCTACCGGGGCAATGTGTCTGCCTTTTTCTGGCAGGGTATGGCACGGTTGTTCGGCTCTAACCTGAAATCGGAATACGATGCTCAGGGCAACGATCGCATTGTGGAAAGAGTAATCGTACTGGTCGAAGCCGGCCAACTTTAAAATAACCCCATGTTCTACACCATTCTCCGAAGCATCAGGCATAAACTACTAAAGGTTTTTAAAGCCAGCAATTCTGGTAAAAAGATAACTTCCGACAAAGCCCGTATCCGTGAAGAGGTTAAACGCATGAAGTTTCTGTTACCTCACGAAGAAAAAATGTCACAGGCTGATCGGGTATATGCCAAAATTGAAGCAATGCCTGAGTTTCAGAAAGCGAAAACGGTTCTAATGTATTGGTCGATGCCCGATGAATTACCCACACATGACTTTATTGTAAAGTGGAGCGAATTTAAAACTATATTGCTTCCGGTTGTCAAAGGTCACCAAATGGTAGTACGAAAATTTACAGGGATCGATGATTTAAAAAGGGGGCAGTTTAAAACACTTGAACCGGGCACAGGTGCCTTTTCGCGTAATATTGCCGACCTGGTTATTGCACCGGGAATTGCCTTTGATAAACAAAAACGCAGGATGGGCCGTGGTGGAGGCTATTACGACCGATACCTGAAAAACAAACAAATTCCCACCTGGGGTATTGGTTTTAATTTTCAATTATTCGATACAATACCATCAGCTCCCTTCGATGTACAAATGACCAGGGTTATTACTCCTGATCAGACTGTGGGGTAAGTTCCTCTTCTCCTTTTCGATAATAATAAATAACCCCGTATTCCCGGCATTTTTGCAAGCGGGTGTAAGGAGGTTGGTTTTTGAAGTGCTCTTCAATTTCATCCCACAGTTGCACGATAATCTGATCGCCCTGTTGCCGCAATGAAATCAGCTCTTCCCAATTTCGGTTGGTAGTTTGCTGGTACATTTTCTGCGACGATTTGTATTCCTTAAACACATCGTAATGCACTTTTACCTTGGCAATGGTAGGGTTATAAATGGGCATACCTCCGTTTTTAATCCGTTCATTCTCACCATCAATCACCTTTCTGCCCCACTCCAACACAGCTTGCTCGGTACTTAAATCGGGCACAGTATGAGTATCGGGGTCGAGCTGATACAGCTTTTTGTGCTCCTTTTTAATTTCTCCACGAATGACCGACATATTGAAGACCTGCAAAAAATGAGAGATATACATTCGTGCATTGGATATCATTTGTTGGTAATGCTTGTTGGCTTTAACCTGATTTTCGAGCGATTGCAGGTAATTGCGTTGTTGCTGTTCAAATTGTGCCAGGAAGTTACGGGCATCGAGTACTTTTTTGAAGGTAAGAATATGATTGTTGTAGCCATTCTGTTCTTCCATCCGAATGGCAGTACGCAATGCTCTCAGGCGTGCCTGATCTGTGTTGGGTAATCGTCGGTAGGGCATAGTATTAATCTTTTCGATTCATCAAATCTCTTGCCAGCTGCAGGAGTATGCTTTTACGCGTATCGGCAACACTTACCTTCACCAAATGTTCCAGTGCTTTTTGGTAGTACATTTCCATGGCATCGAGGGCTATTTGCTTTACTCCCAACGCATCATATACCGATCGCACACCATCGATTTTTTCTTCCGGAGTAGCAGCCGAACCGTTTAACAAAGCCTGTAAAGTAGTGGCAGTTTCGCCTTCAGCAAGTTGACGAGCGTGAATCAGCAAATAGGTTTTCTTATTGCAAAGAATATCGCCACCAATTTTTTTGCCGAAGGTTTTTTCATCGCCATACACATCGAGCACATCATCCATTAACTGGAAAGCCAGACCAATATTCTCGCCAAAAGCATACAAATTCGCAGCATCGTTGGTTCCGGCACCACCAATGATAGCTCCGGTTTTAAGGGCACAACCCAGTAGAACAGCCGTTTTCAGGCGTATCATTTCTATGTACTCGTCGGCACTAACCTCGTTGCGTTGCTCAAATTCCATATCGTATTGCTGACCCTCACAAATCTCCACCGCCGTACGCGAAAACAGATCGAGCACTGATTTTAGTACGTGTGAAGGCGCTTCAGACACCAGCATATACGAGGCAATTTGCATCACATCGCCCGACAGAATGGCAGTATTATCGTTCCACTTAACATGAACTGTAGGCTTGCCCCGGCGAATCGTTGCACGGTCCATGATATCGTCGTGCAACAGAGTAAAATTATGAAACACCTCGATGCCCAGCGCGGGTCGAAGGGCAACTTCGGGATGCTCGCTGTACAGATTACAGGCCATCAGGGTCAGGGCCGGTCGGATGCGTTTCCCTCCCAAATTCAGCGTGTAGGCAATAGGCGCGTACAAACCCTGTGGTTCTCGTTCCCAGCTGAGTTGTTCCAGTCCTGTATTAATAATGCTGAGTAATTCTTCAAAGCTTTTCATTCCTTCAATTCAATTTTGTTCAATG
This sequence comes from Paludibacter sp., assembly GCA_034002585.1. GTDB lineage: Bacteria > Bacteroidota > Bacteroidia > Bacteroidales > Paludibacteraceae > Paludibacter. The sequence continues at coordinate 37,807 of JAVFAG010000002.1, read as the reverse complement.
ATATCGGTCATTACATCACTGATGTTTAATCCAGCAGCTGCAATCTGCTGAGGGATAAAACTGGTTTCAGTCATCCCTGGTGTTGTATTCACTTCCAGTAGCTGTACCACTTCTCCTTCTGTAACAATATAGTCGATGCGAACAATACCCCGGCATCCCAGAATATCGTAAATCGCAGCAGTGAGTTGCTGTACCCTTTGTGTAAGCGATTCACTGATACGTGCAGGTGTAATCTCTTCCACCTGGCCTTTGTACTTGGCATCAAAATCGAAAAATTCGTTGTGAGGCACTACTTCGGTAACCGGAAACACCACCGTCTTTTCTTTCGTTTTATACATCCCACAGGTGAGCTCAGTCCCTTTCATGAAGGCCTCAATCATCACCTCTTCACCTTCCGAAAATGCTTTTTCTATAGCCATTTGCAGGTCTTCTGCTTTTTTTACCTTGGTAACGCCAAAACTACTTCCACCTACATTGGGTTTTACAAAGCAGGGATATCCTACGGCTGTAGCAACCTCATCGGCACTTATTGTTTGTCCCTGACGTAGCAACACCGATTCTGAAACCTTTACACCAAAGCCTTTCAGGTACTGATTGCAGGTAAATTTATTAAAAGTGATGGCTGATGGCAGTACTCCACAGGTGGAATAAGGGATCCCTAATAAATCGAAATAACCCTGCAGGATTCCGTTTTCGCCGGGTGTTCCATGAATCGTAATATACACAAAATCGAAGTTAATCTTCGTACCATTCACTACAATACTAAAATCGTTTTTGTCCACCGGAACCTTTTCAAAGCCTTCCATATCGAGTTGCCAACGGTCGGCCCGGATGGTGATGATGTACAAATCGTAACGGCTTTTATCGATAAACGAATACAGTCCCGCTGCACTTTTGAGCGAGACAACTACTTCCGATGAATCGCCACCTGCTACTATGGCTACCTTTTTTTTCATTCTCAACTTATAAATTTAAATTCGTTTGAGCATACTCGCGCCACATATCAATTAATTTCTGAAAATCATCCGGCAATTCGCTATCGAAATGCATGTATTCGTTGGTACGTGGATGAACAAATCCTAATGTTTTAGCATGCAGTGCCTGCCTCGGACAGATATAAAAACAGTTTTTGACAAACAATTTATAATAGGCCGACGTACTTCCCTTGAGAATCACGTTTCCGCCATACCGTTCGTCGTTGAACAAGGTATGGCCAATGTGTTTCATGTGTACCCTTATCTGGTGGGTTCTCCCTGTTTCGAGGCGGCATTCCACCAGGGTAGCAAAACCGAAGCGTTCCACCACTTTATAGTGGGTAACTGCATGTTTTGCATACGGATTTTCACCTTCGGGATACACCCGGAAGCACATTCGGTCAACGGTATCACGTGCCAGTGCACCGGTAATGGTACCCTCGTCCTCCTTCACATTTCCCCAGACAACTGCCAGATAGCGCCGATGTGTCGTTTTATCAAAAAACTGTTTGCCAAGATGCGCTTTCGCTTCAGGCGACTTGGCAATCAGAAGTAATCCCGAAGTATCTTTATCGATACGGTGTACCAATCCCACCCTCGTATCGTTGGGGTCGAAGTTGTGGTTGTCCTTCAGGTGCCAGGCAATGGCATTGAGCAATGTACCATCGAAATTCCCAAAACCGGGGTGTACTACTAAACCGGGCTGCTTATTCACTAAAATGATATCGTCGTCTTCGAATACAATCTTCAGCGGAATATCCTGAGGAACAATTACAAATTCGGAGGGAGGATACGCCAATACGATCGTAATCACATCGCCTGGTTTTACGCGATAGCTGGGTTTTACCGGATAGTCGTTGACACGAATATTTCCGGCTCCGGCAGCATCCTGAATGCGGTTGCGCGATATGCTTGCCATGATATTGACCAGGTATTTATCGATGCGCAGCATCGACTGGCCCTTATCGACCACAAAACGATAGTGCTCAAAGAGTTCCTGTTCTTCGGGTAATTCATTGTCCAACTCTTCGAACACTAAATCGTCCCTGTCATCCAATTCTTCAGTAGCTAACACTTCTTCCGGCACGTAGTATTCCTCCTCTTAAAAAAAGGCTTCCTCCTCTTCCCCGCTTTGCTTGGAGCCTTGTTTCAGGGCTTCTTCAATGAGGTACGAATCTTTGGTAAGCCATATATTGATGCGGGTACCTTCGGCCATTTGCTCTCCGGCCGATGGCTCCTGACGGTAAACGCGGTATAATTCTTCATCGCCCAGTGGTGGCTCGTCGTAGTTAACCGAACCCACAATAAATGAGGAAGCTACAGCACCTGAGCGGGCACTGGCAAGGGATGTTCCCAGCAAAAACGGCACTGTTGCGGAAGCTTCTCCAAAACCGCTTCCAACAACCAATACCACCGAACTTCCTTCAGGAAGACGGGTTCCGGGTTCAATATGCTGGCCGTTGTAATGTACGTCGATTACCAAATCCTTGAATTCGGAGGGACGGTATTGTACATACCCTACTTTAAGACCCAGCGAACGCAACAAAGCATCAGCCTGACGGTACGAAATATCGTTTACCTCGGGCATGGGAATCGTTTTCGACTGACGTTTATTGAGAATCAAAAATATCGAGCGGTTTTTCTTCACCGAAGAACCCGGAGCCGGAATCTGCTCGATGATGGTGCCGAGGGCTTTGTTTTTTTCGTGAACCGAGTCAATAACCTGTATATACAAATCCTGTGAACGAAGCAATGAGGCTGCTTCTTCTTCGTATAAACCACGTAGGTCGGGCACAGGAACAGCCTCACCCAGACGTGTATACTCATCGAGCACCAGGAGCGTTCCCCAGGTAAGCACAAGTACTAAACCGGCTGCCAGTAGCACACGCTTTAAAATAAAACCTACTATACTTTCGTTCCAGAGCGACTTAAAATCCATTCGTATACTAAAATTGCGTTATATGTTGCATTCAACTGCCAAAAATAATCAAAAATTATGGATTAGCTGAAAACATCAGTGGGTATAAAACAAAAAAAGTAAAAACTATTAATTCGTTTTTACTTTTTTAGTTCTTTCAGGCAATCTGAAAATTACATTTTGTGGCGACCTTCATCGGCAACGGTTAATTTCTTTCTGCCTTTGGCACGACGGGCAGCCAACACTCTACGGCCGTTAGCTGTTGCCATTCTTTCACGGAATCCGTGTTTGTTTCTTCTTTTTCTGTTCGAAGGTTGGAATGTCCTTTTCATTGCTCTTATGTATTACGTTAATAATCTGAATTTTGGGACTGCAAAAATAGATGTTTTTTTTTAATTGACAAAATATACGCTATTATTTCTTGAATTTTGTGTTTTCGTCAAAAAAAATTACTTTTGGACTTTCTTAACGTAATTAACAAATTTTCCCTTATCAACCCTTTTTATGGACAGAGTACTGATTGTAGAACCTGAGAAAATTGGCCGTAATTTTATTCCTTCCGAATACCTTCCCGCAGGTAAAGATGAGTTTTATCAACGTAATAAACAGGTAGTTCCGCCCAAATCAGGCTGGCGAAATCTTCGATCGGGGGAGATTGAAATGCTGGTTAAAAATGAAAACACCTGTGAGGATTGGGACGATTTGCTGGTGACCGATGAGTTTGATCCCAACATGATTAAGAATACCAGTTTTTATGGCCTGGTGCGTATAGGCCGTTTGCGCAACGTGATTGTGCAACACCACGATCTTCGCCTGCCTGCCGGTATTACCAACAGCCTGATTATTTCCTGTGATATAGGCGACGATGTGGCTATCCACAACGTTCACTACCTGGCTCATTATATTATTGGCGACCGCTGTGTGTTGTTCAACATACAGGAAATGCATACTACTGATCATGCTAAATTCGGAAACGGAACCATTAAGGAAGGTGAGCCCGAAAGCGTTCGACAATGGATGGATTTAATGAACGAAGCCGGTGGCCGACAGGTGTTGCCTTTTGATGGAATGATTAGTGCCGATGCTTACTTATGGGCCAAATATGTGGATGATAAACCCCTGCAGTTGGCTCTCAAAAAAATTACACAGGAAAGTCTTGATTCGCGCCGTGGTTATTATGGTACTGTAGGCAATCACAGTGTAATAAAAAATTCTCTTATTCTGAAAGATGCAAAGATAGGTTCCAGTTGCTATATCAAAGGAGCCAATAAGCTTAAGAATATAACTATCAATTCGTCGAAGGAAGAACCAACCCAAATTGGTGAAGGAGTTGAACTGGTAAATGGTATTATTGGTTTCGGTTGTCATATATTCTATGGCTGTAAAGCTGTGAAATTTGTACTCGGAAATAATTCGAATCTGAAATATGGTGCAAGGCTCATTAATTCGTACCTGGGCGACAATTCTACCATTTCCTGTTGTGAAGTGCTCAACAACCTGATTTTTCCGGCTCACGAACAACATCACAACAACTCGTTCCTCATTGCGGCACTCATTATGGGTCAGAGTAATATCGCTGCTGCCGCAACCCTGGGTTCGAACCACAACAGCCGGGCCAACGATAACGAAATTCAGGCTGGTAGAGGCTTCTGGCCCGGACTTTGCACCAGTATTAAACACTCGAGCCGCTTTGCCTCTTTTGTTTTGATGGCAAAAGCCGATTATACTTTTGAACTCGATGTTCCATTCCCTTTCTCATTGGTTATTAATAACATTTCGGCCGACCGGCTTGAAATTATGCCGGCTTACTGGTGGATGTACAATATGTACGCTCTTGCACGCAATTCCTGGAAATTTACTTCGCGTGACAAACGTATCCACAAAATTCAAAATATCGAATTTGATGCCTATGCTCCCGACAGCATGGAAGAAATAATTAAGGTGCTTCCTGATTTTGAAAAGTGGACTGCTGTGGCCTATTACAAATCGCTGAATCAATCGGTGGAAACGTTTTCCGAAGAAGAGCTCATCAATAAAGGTAAAGAACTGCTGATGGGAGATTCCGGGCTCGTTGATTCACTGGAGATTCTTGCTGAAGAGGTCGAAAATTCGAACCGTAAGGTTGTGATCCTGAAGCCTTATAAAGCGTATCATTCATATCGCGATATGGTTCATTACTACAGTGTAAGGAATTTGATGGATTATCTGAAAGATCATTCATTCAGTAGTATGAATGATGCCCTCAATCATCCACGGGTAAGCGATTGGGTAAACCTGGGTGGTCAACTTGTGAAATCGCAGGATGTGGATAAACTACGTTCCGATATTGGTACTGGTAAACTGGAGAACTGGGCTGAAATCCACAATCGGTACAATGAGTTGTGGGCAAGCTATAAGCTCGATAAACAAAAACATGCCTATGCCTGCCTGTGCTTGTTATACAATCAGTCTGAAATTACCGAAAAGACAATGAAACATGCGCTCGATAAAGTTAGTGAATTGCAAAACTACGTGAACGAACAGGTATACATTACCCGTAAAAAGGACTACGATAATGAGTTCCGCAAAATTACCTTCCGGAATGAAGAAGAAATGAATGCTACTTTAGGCACTATCGACCAGAATAGTTTTATTATTGAAGTAAAACGGGAAACCCTGGAGTTTGTTGAGCATGTAAAAAGTCTGAAACAAAAAATCTAACAGTAACCGTTTTTTCTAAACCAGTCAATGGCTTCTTCAATGGCCTGATCGAGCGTAAAACCGGTGTTCAAACCAAGTTCTCTGTCCGCCTTTGCACCTGAATAGTATTCCTGTATCAACAACTGCTGAATATTTCGGGTGCACAGGTCGGTAGGAATCCCTGCCAGTTGCAGCAAATCTCCTGCTTTTGCAATCAATTTTAATAGGATGTCGGGAATCACCACTGTTTTTTGCCTGTAAACTCCTACCCTCTTCATCCGATTGTAAAACGCAGCAAACGATAAATTTTCGTCGCTTATGATATAGTGTGAACCCGGTTTACCTGTGTACAGTGCATTGTAACAAGCCTGTGCTACTTTTCGAACTGATACAAAATTTTTTCCTCCGGAAGGTACCGCCATGAACCATTTTCGGTAAGCCAGTAAGAGTAAACGACCTGATCCCGGTTTGGTATCCATGGAACCAATAATAAACGAAGGGTGTAGTATAATAATTTCAATATCCTTATTCGTAGATAAATTATCAATGTGGTTTTCCGTCTTTTTCTTACTGAGGGCATACCATGATTTATCAAAAGGAAAACACATGGGCGTAGTTTCGTCGGCAGGATGTTGGTTGGTGCCAAAGCCAATGGTGTTGACAGTACTTACATAAATAAACCGTTTGACCTTCATTTTCAGGCAACTATCAACTAAAGCAATTGTAGCATCTGTATTTACTCTGTAATACTCATCCGGCCTTATTAAATGAGTTGCAGTAACAGCTGCACAATGTACAACAGCTCTACAACCTTGTAAAGCCTCACTAATTGTTTGTTTATCTGTAAAATCGCCCTGTATGCATTCAACCTTTGATGTATCAAACAGTAAATTAGCTGTCGAACGAACAATGATACGGACTTCTTCGTTTTGATGAAGAAGAGTTTCAACTACATGATGTCCTAACAGTCCGTTGGCACCGGTTACAAGTATTTTCATTGCTTGCGTGTAATGAATTAAGTCTGTAAAGTTCGCAAAACTTATTTACAAACTGTTGATAACTGTTGAAAAAAAGTGGATACATTCTGAGAATTTCAACTTGTATATTCCAATATCCTTTTCTTATAAAAGATTTTTTATCTTTTGCAACTAAGATAGCCATTTTTTACACACTAAGTTTTTAACTTCGATAAAAGGATTTTCAACATTCATTTTGTAAAAACTTACTAACTTTGCAGTTCTCAACAGACTGTTGATAAAGTTTGCATCAGACTGAAAATGAAGTTTAGATTATATGGATAAACTGTTAATACAAATACGACTTTTATTGATAAAATTAAGAGTGGTATATCACAAAATATTTATCAACACTATCAACAGTCTATTATAATCATCATATAGTTTTTTTAAAAAGTAAATATTTTAATATTATTAATTTGTTGATTTCACAATGGAAAAAGCGCAATTGATATCCGAAATACAAAGGTTGAAGAAAGAAAAGAATGCTGTCATCATGGCACATTACTACCAAACCGGTGATATTCAGGATATAGCCGATATGATTGGTGATAGTTTAGCGTTGGCACAATGGGCTGCCAGGACAGAAGCTGATATAATTGTACTCTGCGGAGTACATTTCATGGGTGAAACTGCAAAAATTCTTTCACCGCAAAAGAAAGTTCTGATACCCGATTTTGCTGCCGGATGTTCTCTGGCCGATAGTTGTCCTGCCGAAGACTTTGAGCAATTTGTAAAGGCTCATCCTGAACATACAGTAATATCTTATGTCAATACAACAGCGGCTGTAAAAGCTCTGACTGATGTAGTGGTAACCTCTACGAATGCCAAAAAAATTGTTGATCAGTTTCCAGCCGATGCTAAGTTAATTTTTGGTCCCGATAAAAATTTAGGGAATTATATCAACAGTGTTACCGGTCGAAATATGCTTTTGTGGGATGGTGCCTGTCATGTACACGAACAATTTTCTCTGGAAAAATTGATTAAACTAAAAGAAGAAAATCCTGAAGCAGCTGTAATTGCCCATCCTGAATGTAAACGACCAGTATTACTTTTAGCTGATTTTATAGGATCTACACAGGCTTTGTTAAATTATACCATACAATCTGATAAAGATCAGTTTATTGTAGCAACTGAATCAGGCATCCTACATGAAATGCAAAAGAAAAATCCGGACAAAACATTTATTCCGGTACCACCCAATGATAGTACCTGTGGATGTAACGATTGTAATTTTATGAAGTTGAATACTCTGGAAAAATTGTATTTATGCCTTAAAAATGAATACCCTGAAGTCCTGGTAGATGAGGAAATCAGGGTAAAAGCAGTAAAACCGATACTTCGTATGCTGGAGATGTCGTAATGGTTTGTATTAATTTGCAGAAGCTATAATTTTATACACTTTGTCGTTCCTGCGAATAGGTTCTCGGGTTTTTATGGAAACATAATTTCCTTTCACAGCTTTTGGAACTTGTTTTAATTCCACCCGCATTTCAGAGATGATATCCTCATATGCTCCGGTTGTTTCACCTGTTATAAGGATTTCATCCCCCTGTTCAATGTATTGAGCTTCTACTAAAATTTCTGCAACACCAACTTTTGCGAAATAATTGGTAACCTTACCGATGTACATTTTTTTATGAGTAGCTTCGGATCCATAATTTGAACTCCATTCTCCCAAACGTTGCCCCATATAATAGCCATTCCAGAAGCCACGGTTGAAAACCTTACTTAAACGTTGATTCCAGCCTTCAATTTTATCAACTGAGAATGTTCCCTCAATATAGGCTTCAACGGCCTCACGGTAGCAGGAAACGACTGTTTTGACGTATTCCGGTCCTCGGGCTCTGCCTTCAATTTTAAGAACCCTAACACCCGATTCGATCATAACATTAAGAAAGTCGATTGTTTTCAGGTCTTTAGGCGACATAATATATTCATTATCAATCTCTAATTCAATTTCTGAATCTTTATCTTTCACAGTATAGGCTCTTCTGCAAATTTGATTGCATTCTCCCCTGTTAGCTGACAGATTTTTTTCGTGTAAACTCAGGTAACATTTTCCTGAAACAGCCATACACAATGCTCCGTGGCAAAACATTTCGATGCGAATAGGCTGGTTATTTTTACCTTTTATATCTTCTTCGATTATAT
>JAVFAG010000002.1:8894-28966 GCA_034002585.1 Paludibacter sp. | reverse complement strand
GACAGATTTTTTTCGTGTAAACTCAGGTAACATTTTCCTGAAACAGCCATACACAATGCTCCGTGGCAAAACATTTCGATGCGAATAGGCTGGTTATTTTTACCTTTTATATCTTCTTCGATTATATGTTTGTAAATTTCGGTCACTTGTTGCATGTTTAATTCCCTGGCAAGAACAACAACATCTGCAAATTGTGCGTAGAACTTAAGTGATTCTACATTGGTGATATTCAACTGTGTAGAAAGATGCACTCCAATACCTACAGCATTTGCATACATCATGGCAGCAACATCAGAAGCTATTACTGCACTTACCTGTTCTTCTTTTGCAATATCAATGATTTCACGCAAAAGTGACATATCATTGTCGTACAAAATAGTATTCACTGTAAGATATGATTTTACATTATTTTCCCGGCAAATCGTCACAATTTTTCGTAAATCATCTGTACTGAAATTACTACTTGATTTACTTCGCATATTTAATTTGCCAATTCCAAAATAAACTGAATCAGCACCTGCTTGTATTGCTGCTGCCAGACTTTCCCATGATCCGGCAGGAGCCATAATTTCAATTTCTTCTCTTTTTATCATTCCTTAAATTGAGGTGTTAATTTTTTGCTTATAAACTGAATACCCAAACGTATTTGGTGATAAGGATAATCACGTATACCATATTGATATTGAATATTATACTGCAATCGATTTGGCTGAAATGATAGTTTTGTAAAACCTACTAATGGTTTATCTCCATAATCAGAACCATAGTCGGGATGATTGCTCATCCAACCCGAATATCCCCGTATACCGCTCTCCCATTCGATTTTATCTTTTTTCAGTTTCATTTTCAGACCATACATGGGTGCATCGTTTTGGGTAAAATTATCTGTTTCCCAGCATAGAAATCCCAATGTTCCAACAACACGTAATTCATCTACTAGTTTTGTCCTAAGAGATATTGATTTACCTGCCTCTATATCAAAATAATAGCCTGAACTATTGTAATATCGTCGCGATAAATTTTTTGTACCTGAAGAACTTTTTAATGTTGAATTAAGAATAATAGATGGTATATAGTTGTTTTCTGTTAGCAAACGAATTCGTGTTTGTACATATACATCGCTGTTTGCCTTACCTGTAATTTCTCTGTCCGGAGCTATATTTCTCAACTTTGCCAGATCCGGACTAATTTCAAAGTGTTCCATAAAAGCAGACCAAATTTTAAAGGATACCTTTTTGCTTAGAAGAGGTATTTCAACTCTAAAATATCCGTTTTTTGTCTTATCCCCAAAACCAAAATAGTAATCTGCTGTTATATCAAAAGTAGTTTTTGAGACAATAGATGCATCACTAAGTTCAGGAACGGGAAAAGCATTGGGTCCGTACCATGCAGGAGAATACCGTATCTGTTGAGTAAATGACAGAAAAGGTATCAAAACTAACGTGTATGCCAGGATGACTTTTTTCATTTTGAATGCAAAAATACATCTATTCCTTCAAACGATAAAGTTTTTGTATTTTTGCAGGCCATTTATATAGAATCATTTAATGAAAATTGGAAATATAGAATTTAAGGATAGACCTTTGTTTTTGGCTCCTATGGAGGATGTTACAGATCCTGCATTTAGATTGATATGCAAACGTTTTGGTGCTGATATGGTATATACCGAATTTGTATCTGCCGATGCTTTAATACGAAATGTTCAACGTACTGAGCAAAAGCTTACTATTCATGAAGAAGAAAGACCTATTGCCATACAGCTATATGGAAGAGATATTGAGCCTTTAACTGAAGCTGCAAAGATTGCTGAAGCAGCCAGGGCTGATATTATCGATATTAATTTTGGTTGTCCTGTAAAGAAGGTTGCTGGTAAAGGAGCAGGTGCTGGTTTGCTGAATGATATACCTAAGATGTTGGATATAACTTCCTCCATTGTTAAAACTGTAAATTTGCCTGTAACAGTAAAAACACGATTAGGTTGGGACGATTCATCAAAAGTTATTGTAGAATTAGCTCAGCGTTTACAGGACTGTGGTATAAAAGCTCTGACGATACATGGAAGAACGAGGGCTCAAATGTACAAAGGTGAAGCAGACTGGACGTTGATAGGAGAGGTCAAAAATCATCCATCCATTGAAATACCCATTATTGGAAATGGAGACGTTACCACACCCGAAAGAGCAAAGTACAATTTTGATACATATGGAGTTGATGCAGTGATGATTGGCCGTGGTTCAATTGGACGTCCGTGGATATTCTCTGAGATAAAACATTTTTTTAATACAGGTGAAGTAGCTGATTTGTTGACGTTTAATGAAAAAAAAGAGGTCTTAAAAGAGCACGTAATTGCATCGGTTCGCTGGCTTGATTATGATGAATCAGTTTTGATAAATGATGTACTTGACAAGCGATTAAAAGGAATTATACATGCTCGCAGACATTTAGCTGCAACACCGGTTTTTAAAGGAATACCAAATTTTAAAGAAATCCGTATTGAAATGTTGCGTGCTGATACGATTAACCAATTGTTTTCAATCATTGACGCAATTCAAGAACCAGTTAATTGATCGTTTCAATTTTTAGTTGTCTTTTTTCTTCATCCAAATATTTGATCGAAATTTTAAGATAGTTTTCGGGTAGGAGAGGAGCTATATTTTCTGCCCATTCAATAAAACAATAATTATCGGAATCGAGGTATTCTGGTATTCCGATGTCAAACGCTTCGCGAAGTGATTTAATACGATAACAATCGAAGTGGTAAATAATTTTATCATCATCGGTTGTATATTCATTTATGATAGAAAATGTAGGAGAGTTGATCAGTTGTTTAACTTTTAACACTTTTCCTATTTCCTTGATGAGTGTAGTTTTTCCTGCACCCATTTTTCCATCAAATACAATTATCTTATTTCTTTTGAACAGCGATACTGCCCAATTTGCAATTTCAGGAAGTTGATGTATGTTTTCAATTGTACGTTGATGCATTGTATTTGCTGTATTTGCTTGTAATAGTACTGTTTTTTATTTTTACTTGATTCTCAACACGTTTATTTTGCCTTAAAATAGTTGTAAATTATTGAAGCTCTGGATGTTCCAATAATTTTTTGTAAATCGCTTAATGAAGCATTCTGTATTCTTTTTACACTTTTATATTCATTTATTAATGTATTTTTAGTTACAGAGCCTATTCCTTTTATCTCATCCAGTTCGGATGCCGTTTGCTGTTTACTTCTTTTGTCACGATGGAAGGTAATTGCAAAACGATGTACTTCGTCCTGAACTGTTGATAGAAATTTAAAAACCATATCATTTGGTTTTACATCAATAACCATTGCCGGGAAACCAAAAAGCAGTTGACTGGTTTTATGTTTTTTGTCTTTAGCCAAACCAGCTATAGGAATTGCCTGATTAAGCTGATCTTCGATAACTTTTCGAACAGTTTCCATTTGACCGCTACCGCCGTCGGTAATAATTAAATCGGGTAGGGGAGTTTGTTCGGCAATCATTCTCGAGTATCTTCTGTAAACGACTTCCCGCATTGAAGCGTAATCATCCGGACCTTCTACTGATTTAATCGTATATTTCCGGTATTCTTTTTTTACTGGTTTTGCCTTTTTAAATACTACACATGCAGCTACTGCGCTCGTACCCGATATGTTTGAATTGTCAAAACATTCTATCGTAACCGGAAGTTTTGAAAGTTGTAACTTATCTTGAATTGCTTTCAGAATGGCTGTTTGCTTTTGTTCAGGGTTTAATTTTTCGCTTTGTTTCAGTTTATCGAGTTTATACTGCTTTACGTTTTGTATTGATAAATCGAGTAATTTACGTTTATCCCCTTTTACCGGAATTGTCATGGTTATACCATTCATTTCAAATTCCGGATCAAATGGAATAATAATTTCTTTTGATGTACTGTTAAATTTTTGACGTAATTCAATAATTGCCATTGCCAGCAAATCTTCTTTTCGTTCATCAGTTCGTTTTTTATACTCGATAGTATACCCTTGGAAAATGGAGCCTTTATCTATACGTAATATATTTACATAACATGAATTCTCATCTTCCTCATATCCGAATACATCTGTTTCATCCAACACTGTATTCGAGATAATCGATTTTGCTTTATAATTTTCCAGCAAATCGTATTTTATCTTCAACAGATGTGCTTCTTCGAACTTGTAATTTGCTGAAAGTTCTTTCATTTGCTCCAGCAAAAGTTTACTTAATTCGTTAGCATCTCCTTTTATAATTTTTTTTACGGCATCTATGTGTTGAAGATATTCGTTTTCTGTTTCCAACCCCTGACAACCACCATTGCATTTTTTTATATGGTATTGTAGACAAACTTTAAATTTACCTGCTTTTATATTTTCTTTCGATAGAAATAAACGACAAGTTCGAATTGGATAAATTTCATGTAAGAATTCAACAAGTGTATTTACTGCATAATTTGAACTATATGGACCAAAATATGTAGATCCGTTTTTTATAATATTTCTGGTTTTAAATACGCGTGGAAAAGGCTCATTACTTATACAGATGCTGGGATAGGTTTTACCATCTTTAAGAAGCACATTGTATCTGGGCTGAAATTGTTTAATAAGATTGTTTTCAAGAAGGAGAGCATCTTCTTCTGTGTCCACAACAATATAGTTGAGGTAAGCAATGTTTTTTACCAGAACGTTCGTTTTACCCTGTTCGTGTGTTTTATTAAAATAGGACGATACTCTTTTCTTTAAATTTTTTGCCTTGCCTATATATATAATTTCATCTGATGAATTATAGTATTGATACACCCCCGGTTGTTCAGGAAGTGAAGCAATCTGTAATTTAAGTTTATCTTTTTCCTCTTTCATGTGTGTCATTTTATTTTGTTCCACGTGAAACTAGTCGGTTTTGTTCCACGTGAAACAAAAGCTTATCTGCCCAACAAAACCAACAGCACGTTAACATCGCTTGGTGAAATTCCGGGAATTCTACTAGCCTGACCAATTGTGTCCGGATTTATCTTTAGTAGTTTTTGCCGTGCTTCTGTTGACAAAGATTGGACGGTACTATAGTCGATTCTTCCGGTTAGTGAGATGTTTTCAAGTCGCTGAAGCTTTTCAGCAATTAGTTTTTCGCGTACAATATATCCTTCGTATTTAATAATTACCTCTGCAGCTTCGATAATTTCATCGCTGCGTTTTGGAATTTCTGCAATTTTTTTCATTAATGCAGGTATTGAAGTTGCCAGTTCAGCAATACCAAGTTGCGGACGAAGGATAAGATCATGGATTTTACAGCCATGTTTAAGATCGGAAGAATTCTTTTCTTTCAGGAATTGGTTAATGTGTAAAGGCTTTATTGAGTAATTTTTTACAAATTCAATAAGTTTGTCAACTTCTTGTTTTTTATAGTGCAGTTGTTCTAAGCGCTCTTTTTTTGCCAATCCTATGGAAAATCCTTTTTCAGTTAATCGCATATCAGCATCATCCTGACGAAGTAACAAGCGGTATTCCGCACGGGAAGTAAACATTCTGTATGGCTCATCAACTCCTTTGGTTACTAAATCATCGATTAGTACACCTATGTACGATTCGTTTCTGCCAAGTAAAAACGGCTTTTTCTCATTGTTTTTAAGATGAGCATTTATACCGGCAATTAGCCCCTGACCAGCTGCTTCTTCATATCCGGTAGTTCCGTTGATTTGCCCGGCAAAGTATAAATTCTGTATCAACTTCGTTTCGAGTGTATGGTGAAGTTGAGTAGGATCGAAGAAATCATATTCAATAGCATAACCAGGTCGGAACAGTTGTGCGTTTTCCAATCCGGGAACTGTTTGAATTGCCCGAATCTGAACATCGAGTGGGAGAGAAGAGGAAAATCCGTTCACGTAATATTCATTCGAATCTACCCCTTCAGGTTCCAGAAACAACTGATGAGAAATCTTATCGGCAAAAGTTACAATTTTGGTTTCTATACTTGGACAATAACGTGGACCTATACTTTGAATTTGTCCGTTATATAGTGGTGAGAATTCCAGACCTTGTCGTAAAACTTCATGTGTTTTTTCGTTGGTGTACGTAATCCAGCAACTCATTTGTTTCAATCTCCGCTGAACACCTTCTAAGAATGAAAATTGATGAAAATCGTCTTCACCGGGCTGTTCTGCCATTTTTGAAAAATTAATTGATCTTCCATCAATCCGACAGGGAGTACCTGTCTTCATGCGGTCGGTGCGAAAACCAGCCGATTTGAGCTGTTCGGTCAAACCATAGGAAGCAGGTTCTGAGATGCGACCTCCGGAAAGTTGCTTCTCTCCGATATGAAGAAGTCCACTTAAAAATGTACCTGCTGTCAGAATAACTGATTTCGCCTTAATTTCAACACCAAGAGAAGTAACAACACCACACACTTTCCCATCTTCAATAAGCAGTTGCTTTACTGTATCCTGCCAAAGATATAAATTTGGAGTGTTTGAAATAATCTTAATCCATTCCTGAATAAACTGATGCCGGTCGCTTTGTGAGCGTGGACTCCACATTGCCGGACCCTTCGATCGGTTCAGCATGCGAAACTGAATTGCACTGCGGTCGGTTACAATGCCCATTTGTCCACCAAGTGCATCTATTTCCCTGACAATCTGACCTTTAGCGATTCCTCCAACAGCTGGATTACAACTCATCTGACCAATTTTATTCATGTCCATAGTGATCAGGAGTGTTTTGGAACCCATATTTGCTGCCGCACATGCCGCTTCATTTCCGGCATGACCGGCGCCTATAACTATTATATCGTATGTAAAATCCATTTTATGTTCTAAATTTGGTCTGCAAAATTATAAAATAGTAAGCAATAAAAGTCCTATTTGACTGTGGATTAGTGATTTTTGAAGAATATTTGCTAAAAGTGCAATCAGGATGTCAGTATTTTGTCGATATAATGTCAAATTGACAGAAATATTTCTATGGCATCTTATTTGACTAATGATGCCCGCTTTATATTGTCAATCAATTAATTAACAAAAAATAGAAGAGTATGTCAAAAGGAAACATCGGGGTAACGAGTGCCAATATTTTCCCCGTAATCAAGAAATTTTTGTACAGCGATCATGAAATCTTTCTTCGCGAATTGGTATCGAATGCTGTCGACGCGACCCAAAAATTAAAAACCCTTGCATCGGTAGGCGAGTTCAAAGGTGAATTGGGCGAACTGAAGGTATATGTAAGTGTCGATAAGAAAAAGGGAACGCTCACTATTTCGGACCGTGGCATTGGAATGAATGCGGATGAAATTGAACGATATATCAATCAGATTGCATTTTCGGGTGCCGAAGAGTTTTTGGAAAAGTATAAAAACGATGCTCAGGCTATTATTGGACATTTCGGTTTGGGCTTTTATTCATCTTTTATGGTATCCAAAAAAGTGGAAATATTCACCCAATCCTACCGTGAAAATTCTGTTGCTCAGCATTGGTCGTGTAAAGGCGATCCCGAGTATACATTAGAAGATACCATCAAATCGGAACGCGGAACAGATGTTGTTTTACACATCGATGACGAAAACAAAGAATTCCTCGAAGAATCGAAAATTAAGGAATTGCTTACTAAATACTGTAAATTCCTTCCTGTAGAAATCGTTTTTGGAAAAGTAAAAGAATGGAAAGACGGAAAAGAAGTTGAAACTGACAAGGACAATGTAATTAACACTATAAATCCTGCATGGACAAAAAAACCAGCCGATTTGAAAGAAGAAGATTACAATGCCTTCTACCGGGAATTGTATCCTATGAGCGAGGATCCCTTGTTCAATATTCACCTTAATGTAGATTATCCGTTCAACCTGACCGGTATTTTGTATTTCCCGAAAATCAAAAATAATATCGAAATCCAGCGTAACAAGATTCAGTTGTATTGTAATCAGGTGTATGTGACCGATCATGTTGAAAATATCGTTCCTGATTATCTTACTTTGCTTCATGGAGTAATCGACTCACCTGATATTCCATTGAATGTTTCGCGAAGTTACCTGCAAAGCGACGCCAATGTGAAGAAAATTTCAGGACATATTACCAAAAAGGTTGCCGACCGACTGGCAGATATTTTCAAAAACGACCGTAAGCAATTTGAAGAAAAATGGGATAATCTGAAGATATTCATCCAGTATGGAATGCTTAGTGATGAAAAATTCTATGAAAAAGCTGAGAAGTTTGCGTTTTTAAAGAATGTGGACGGTAAATACTTTACTTTTGAAGAATACAAAGAGCTGGTAAAAGAAAATCAAAAGGACAAAAATGGAGATTTGATTTATCTGTACACAACAAACAAGGATCATCAGTACAGTTATATTCAGCATGCAGCAGAAAAAGGTTACGATGTGTTGATTATGGATGGTCAACTGGACGTGCATGTCGTTAGTCAACTGGAACAAAAGTTTGAGAAAACCCGGTTTATCCGCGTTGATAGTGATACCATCGATAAATTGATTCAAAAGGATGATGCTGCACAGGTTCAACTTTCAGATAATCAGAAAGATGAATTGATTACAATATTCAAATCGCAACTTCCACAGATTGAAAAGGCAGAATTTATTGTTGCATTTGAGCATGTTTCTTCGACAGCTAATCCGGTTTTTGTGACCCAAAATGAGTTTATGCGTCGTATGAAGGAAATGTCGGCACTTCAGGGAGGCATGATGAGTTTTTACGGAGAAATGCCCGACAGTTACAACCTGGTGGTTAATACAGCACATCCCTTGATTGAAAAGCTGATAAACGACGAGGAAAAAGAGCTGGGTAGCGAACTTCAACCGATTATTGCTACTCTGTCGGAAACTGAAACGAAGCGTAAACAGCTGAAGGATAGTCATAAAGACAAAAAAGATGAAGAAATTCCTGCCGAAGAAAAATCAGAACTCGAAGAATTACAACAGCAAATTGATGAATTCAAAGGGAAGAAGGATGCAATATTACAGCAATTTGCTTCCGGAAACAAGCAGATTCGGCAATTAATCGACCTGGCCTTGCTGGCTAATAATATGCTGAAAGGAGAAGCGTTGGCCAACTTTGTTAATCGCAGTGTGGATTTGATGTAAGAATGAACTTGTAACATGTAACTCTGGCAATCTGGTTTCAATAACCGGAAATGTTCGGTAAAGAAAGGAGATCCAATTCATAGGGTCTCCTTTTTTACAATCTTAAAAATTTGCCGGATGCGAATAACTATTCTTTTAAATTTTATCTCCCCCGTTCGAGACGGGAAGCATCGAGTCGAAGTAAGATAAATAAGAGGAGGGTAAAGCCCCAAAGTGATGAACCTCCATAGCTGAAGAAAGGGAGAGGTATACCGATAACCGGCATAAGGCCCAGCACCATTCCCACATTAATCATCAGGTGAAAAAAGAGAATACTTACCACCGAGTATGCATATACTCTATGAAAAGTTTCCCGCTGTCGTTCGGCGATGGTAAGAATCCGCATCAGCAATAACCAGTAAATAATTAACACCAGTGTTGATCCCCAAAAGCCATGTTCCTCGCCTACCGTGCAAAAAATAAAATCGGTATCCTGCTCGGGTACATACTTGAGTTTTGTTTGAGTGCCATTTAAAAATCCCTTACCCCAGAAACCACCCGATCCAATTGCAATTTTGGATTGATTAACATTATAGCCGGCTCCTGTAAGATCTTCTTCCATGTTCAACAGCACTTTGATTCGAATCTGATGGTGTGGTTCCAGTACCCGGTTAAAAATAATGTCCGAAGCGAAAATAAACAGTATTGAGCCCAGTGCAATGGTCGAAATGGTAGTGAGGGCCGAATAACGCCTCAAAAGGCCTGAAACAAGCCAGAAAAGAGCCGTAATGGCAACGGTTCCTCCCGCTATATAGTTGAAGTTTAGAATCCACCAATGATTGAGAATCAACGAAACGATGATAACAAGTAAAGATGCTGCAGCGATGATGATACTTTCCCGTTTATGAGCTGTTGATCGCAATGGCACAACAATTTGGAGAACTTGTACAAGAGCAAGAGCAGCAATAATTCCCCAACTCCCCTGGTCGATACCGATCGTTTCAATGCTGAATCGAATAACTATAATAAACAATACAATGGCAAGAGCACCGAGCAACAACACAATACCATTCATACCCTCACGGTAAAACATAAACAAAAAGGCCAGAAATACAAGTGCCGAACCTGTTTCTTTTTGTAGCAGAATAAATGCAAATGGAATAAAAATGAGCATAATCAAAGGCAGCATATCTTTCCATCCTTTCAATTTGAAATTGTGATGGCTCATAAATTTTGCGAGGGCCAATGCAGTTGCCATTTTTGCTAACTCGGCAGGCTGAAAACTAACAGGACCAATTACCAACCACGATCGGGAGCCTTTGATGTCGGGAGCTATAAAAATTGTAACTATAAGTAGTATTAGTACCACTCCATAGATGATGTAAGCAAAGTAATTGAAGATACGAAAGTCGATTAACAATACTGCTCCGCCCAGCACCAGAGCTGTAATAATCCACACAAATTGTTTACCGGCACGCTGATCGAACGAAAGGATACTTCCTTCGTAATCGATTTCGAAACTGGCCCCGTAGATACTGATCCAGCCCATTACCACCAGCAACAGGTAGTAAATCATGGTTGGCCAGTCGAAAGTAGCGTGTATGTTATCGCGTTTTGACATTTACATTGGTTGTTGAGCTGGCTATTCGTTCAAATAATTCGGTTCGTTCGATGGCCCCTTTAAGGTAGAGTTCCATCATCATACTGGCAATCGGAGCAGCCCATGTAGCCCCGAATCCGGCATTTTCGACCACTACTGCAACGGCAATTTTCGGATTTTCACGGGGAGCAAAGCCAACAAAAAGGGAGTGGTCTTTACCCCGGCTGTTTTCCACAGTGCCTGTTTTACCGCACATGCTGATATCCTTGATTTTATGATGTCTTCCGGTGCCATATTCAAAAACGCGCCACATGCCTTCGATTACTATCGGAAAATACACCGAATCCACTTTCGTCTCGTGTCTCCTCAGTTGCATGGTGTCGTTGGCATTAAGGTGTGGCGTAATGTAAAAACCTTTATTTGCAATGGCTGCCATACTATTGGCTAACTGAAGTGGAGTTACCAGCACTTCACCCTGACCAATTGAAAGGGATCGGACAGTCAGCGATCGCCAGCCTGTCTCTCCATAATAGCGGTTGTAATATTTTTGAGAAGGGATATTACCACTTGTTTGTTCAAAAATATCACTGTCTTCAAATTTTTGACCCAACCCGAAACTCTTTATAGCATCTACCCAATCCTGGTAATTTTTTTTGAAACGAAGATTTTTTTCGCCGTATCCTTCCCGCTCGATAGAATTGCGAAATGCATACCAGAAGTAAGGATTGCAACTCTGTTCAATCGCATTAAGCAGTCCTACAGGAGATCCATGATGGTGACTGCACTTAATGGGCGACGAGCCGGGGCCGCTACAGGGGAAAAGTGTACGTTCGGTGATTCCTCCCATTTGCTGTAAAACCAGTGCCTGAATAGGTTTAAAGGTAGAACCGGGAGAATATTGAGCCTGAGTTGCTCTGTTCATAAGAGGTTTCGTAGGATCTTTAACCAGAGCTGCGTAATTGGCCGAACGTTGCCTTCCCACGAGCAGTGAAGGGTTGAATGCCGGATTGCTAACCATGGCCAGAATTTCACCGGTTGCAGGTTCGATGGCTACCGCACTTCCCACTTTTCCATTCAGGAGTTGTTCTCCTAGTTTTTGCAGTTCGATATCGAGGGTGAGGTATAAATCAGTGCCCGCTTTGGGAGCCTCATCCATTTCCCCCTGGCGGTATTTCCCCTGGATACGCCCGCGCGAGTCGCGCAATAAAATCTCAACGCCTTTTTCGCCACGCAATGCAGTCTCATAGGTAAATTCTACGCCATCCCGACCGGCATAATCGCCCTGGCGGTAATAGGGGTCGGCTTCGAGCTTACGGCGCGAAACTTCACCGATACTTCCCAGCACATGGGCACCGTAGGGATAAGCATATTCGCGAAGAGTACGGTTTTGAATGTAAAATCCCTGAAATTTATAAAGGTTTTCCTGAAAACTGGCTATGTCCTCAATACCTAACTGCGTCATAAACACCTGAGGAGTATAGGATGAATATCCGAGATTTTTCCGTCGGTCCTTAATTTCGGCGATACGGTTAATGAAGTCGCTTTTCGAGATGTTTAGTGCTTTACAAAATGCCAGAGTATCGAGGTTTTGTATTTCACGCATGATAAGCGAAACATCGTAGGCAGGCTTATTATACACCAGCAATTTATTATTTCGGTCGTATATAAGGCCCCGTGGAGGGAAAATAGTTTTACGCAGAAAAGCATTACTTTCAGCACCTTCTTTGTATCGTGTTTCAATAATCTGAAGGCTAAACAGTCGGACAATGTAAAGCAGCACCACAGCGGAAATGAGTGCAGCGATTACCCACCGGCGGTTTTGTAGCCTGTCGTTGATCATGATTTACCACTTTTAACCGATTGAATGCCAAAAATAATCAGGATGGTCACTACGCTGTTCATTAACATTCGAACGAGCGTAAGTCCGGCATTTTCGAAACTGAATATTTCCAGGAAATAAAATGCAGTATGATGCAGAATTACCAGAGTCACGACATATTTCACAAAGGCAGACACCCCAAAACTATAGAATCCGGGTACGGGATTCGCTCCTTCGTCGATCGATAAAAATGCGTTAATCACCGGATTCCGAAAGTAGGCCAGTAATATGGAAGCAAAAGCATGCACCCCGGGAGTGTTGGTGAACGAATCGATTAGTAGACCCAGTATAAAACCCATTATCAGGCTCAGCCAGCGTGGAAAACGCACCGGCAGGAGCAGAATAAACAGAATATAGATATAGGGATTTATAAATCCTGAAAAACGAATGTTGTTCAGCACAAAAACCTGTACCAGAATCAGGATTATAAACCTTGCTATGTTCTGTAATAATATTATCATTGCTATTGAATGACCGATTGTTCGAGATTGTGCTGCTCCTCGTAATTCAGGTAATTGATTACCTGTACATGCGATAAAGTTCGGAAGTTAACAGCCAGTTGTACGCGAATATTGTAGTAGGCATCGCTTTCTTTAATGGTGAAATCATCGACGGTTCCAATCAGAATTCCTTCCGGAAACGAATAGGTATAGCCACTGGTAATCAGCGAGTCGCCCAGTGAAAATTTCACATGTCGGGCGATATCGTTTAGCCGTGCAAAGCGATAATCTTTCCCATCCCAAACGATAGGTCCAGAGTAGTTATTCTTTTTAAACTTGCTGTTAATTTGCATTTTGGGATTCAGAATCGGAATAACCACAGAAAATTTTTCGGTCACTTTCGAAACAATCCCCACTACCCCTTCTTCGTTCACCACACCCATATCCACCTTTATTCCATCGCGTACTCCCTTATTGAGCGTGATGAAATTCTGCATTTTATTGGTGGAGTTATGAATAACCTTGGCGTAGATGTACGCGATTTCGTTTTGCGGATCGACCGGATGCTTTAACTTTCGAACAGTTGTGTCGGCAGTCATGCTTTGGAGCTGATTTCGCAGATTTACAATCTCGTTTTTCAGCTGAGTGTTTTCCGCCGATAGTCCATCGTTGGCCTGTCGAAGAAAAAAATACTCTACAACAGAGTTACTCACTTCATAAAAGGAAGCCAGAAGGGTATTTCCGGAGGAAAAAAAAACACTTTTCTGATAACCGTTATTGTTTACGATTAGCCCAAACGATAGTAATTCCAATGCGATGAAAAGAATTACAACGCTGTATTTTATCAGAAAAGCGATGAGTTTCCTCATTGTATTGTATACTTCCTCTTAACTCTACGATACCAAATCAGCGAATCAGGAACCCGAATTTATCCACGTTTTTCAGGGCAATACCAGTTCCACGTGCTACGGCACGCAGGGGATCTTCAGCGATATGGAATTTAATATTCAACTTATCAGAGAAGCGTTTATCGAGTCCACGCAACAAGGCACCACCACCAGCCAGGTAAATTCCTTTTTCAACAATATCGGCGTAGAGTTCGGGAGGAGTTTGTTCCAGTGCACTGAGGATAGCCGCTTCCATTTTCGAAATTGATTTTTCGAGGCAGTGGGCAATTTCCTGGTAAGAAACAGGGACTTCCATCGGAAGGGCAGTCATACGGTTCGGACCCCGCACAATATAATCTTCGGGAGCATCCTCAAGATCGGTAAGCGCAGCACCTACGTTGATTTTAATCATTTCAGCGGTACGTTCACCCACTTTAATGTTGTGCATGCGACCCATGTATTCAACGATATCGGCTGTCAGGTCATCACCTGCAATACGAATCGACTTGTTGGAGACGATACCGCCCAATGAAATAACGGCAATTTCGGTAGTTCCACCCCCAATGTCCACAATCATACAGCCGGTGGGAGCCTCCACATCAATACCGATTCCTATTGCAGCAGCCATGGGCTCGTAAATCATGTACACTTCACGGCCACCTGCATGTTCGCTGGAGTCGCGTACCGCGCGAATTTCGACCTCGGTACTTCCCGAAGGAATACACACCACCATTTTGAGAGAGGGCGTGAACAAGTAATTTTTGGTGGGAATCATTTTTATCATCCCGCGAATCATCAGCTCGGCAGCGTAGAAATCGGCGATAACGCCATCGCGCAGCGGACGAACCGTGCGAATCCCTTCGTTTTCCTTACCCTGCATCTGACGGGCTTTTTCGCCGATGGCAATGAGTTTGTCGGTACGTTTATCGAGCGCAACCACCGAAGGTTCGTCGACTACAATTTTATCGTTATGAATGATGATGGTATTGGCTGTTCCTAAGTCAATGGCAATCTCCTGAGTGAATGAAAAAAATCCCATATTGCGTACGTTGTTAATGTTTGAAATGTCTGAATCCTGTTGTAACCATGGCCAGTCCGTTAGTGTTGCATGAGTCAACCGAATCCTGGTCTTTTATTGAACCTCCCGGTTGGATGACTGCTGATACACCTGCCTTAGCAGCAATTTCAACACAATCGGGGAAAGGGAAGAATGCATCGGAAGCCATTACAGCCCCGTTGAGATCGAAACCAAACTGAGCTGCTTTTGCAATGGCCTGGTCGAGCGCATCAACACGCGAGGTTTGTCCCACGCCGCTGGCATACATCTGTTTATTTCGTGCAAGTACAATTGCATTCGATTTGGTGTGTTTTACAATCTTATTTGCAAACAGCAGGTCTTCGATTTCATCCTCCGTAGGGGATTTCTGAGTAACCACTTTCAGGTCTTCAGCGGTTTCCACCTTCAGGTCTTTATCCTGAATGAGAACGCCGTTGAGTAGTGAACGGAACTGTTGATCTCGTAACTTGTTGTTTTTAAGAATCAAAATGATTCTGTTTTTCTTTTGCGAAAGTACTTCCAGGGCATCGAGGTCGTAATCGGGAGCGATGATAACTTCGAAGAACAGTTTATTGATTTCGTCGGCTGTTGTCTTATCGACCACTGCATTGGTAATCAGTACACCTCCAAAGGCTGAAACGGGGTCGCCCGCTAATGCGTCTTTCCACGCATCCACTAATACCGGACGGGAAGCAATACCACAGGCGTTGTTGTGTTTCAGAATGGCGAAGGTGATATCTTCAAAATCGTTGATGAGATTGACTGCCGCATCAATATCGAGTAAGTTGTTGTACGAAATTTCTTTTCCCTGAAGCTGTTCGAACATATCGTCGAACTTGCCGGTGAAAATTCCTTTCTGATGCGGATTTTCACCATAGCGTAGCACTTTCGATTCGTTTTCAGCAAACCGGAAAGCCGATTGTTCTTCTTTATCGAAATAGTTGAAGATAGCCGAATCGTAGGCAGAGGATACACCGAATGCCTGAGTAGCAAACCAGCGACGTTCTTCAATTGTTGTAACAGCGCCTCCATCGTTCAAAATGTTAAGCAGCGGCTCGTACTGGTGTTGTGAAGCAACGATAACCACATCTTTGAAATTTTTAGCCGCAGCGCGAATCAACGAAATACCTCCGATATCAATTTTTTCGATGATGTCGGGTTCGTCGGCACCGGCAGCTACAGTAGCTTCGAAAGGATATAAATCGACGATAACCAGATCAATTTCGGGGATTCCGAAGTTTTCGAGCTGTTCCTGATCGGAAGCTAATTCGCGTCGGGAAAGAATACCTCCAAATACCTTCGGATGCAGTGTTTTAACACGTCCACCCAGTATCGACGGATAGCCCGTCAAATCTTCCACTGCTTCGCAGGGAATATTGAGCGATTCGATGAACGATTGCGTTCCACCGGTTGATACAAATTCCACTCCTTCTTCGTGGAGTTTTTGAATAATAATGTCTAACTTATCTTTGTGATATACAGAGACCAGGGCTTTTTTTATACGCTTTTTATTCATTATTTGGGAAGCTTCTGTTAAGTCTGCAAAGCTACAAAAAAATGTTGGGACTCGCAAAAGGATATTTTTGATACCATGACAGGCTATTCAGAAGGTATACTGTTTTAGACTGGTAGCATTTTATCTGTCAAAAAAATAAGAATTTACATTTTGGTATCAGCGTTCTTTTTCAGTGAGGTATTTCCAGTACCTGCGGGGTAAATGCTGGCGATGCAGTTGTTGGTTTATTCGTTCATGTATGGTAATTGCCTTAAAATACTTTTTCCAGAGCTGACGGTATATCAGTTCATTTTCAGCCAACAACTGCTCTGCTACTTTTCCCCCGGGGAATAGGTCGTTGTTTTCAAACCTGACTTCAGTAAGTTTGCGATTTTGATGGTGCATACCGTAGTTGCGGCGGGTATCGTAAATAATCCATTCCTGATCGGCAAAACGATTCCGGAAGTGGGTAACGATAAGTGGAATCACGTTATGATCCGGATCAATCGGAGCAAAATAAACTTCATCGGCAGTTTTCTGAAAACGGACAAATTCTATCATGCGGTGTTTTTCTTTACTCACTTTCTGAGCCAGTTGACGTAACTTCAACACATCATCGTCGGCAAAATTGGTTGCGATAGACTGCTGGCTTTCGAAAGTTTTTCGCAGGTAACGGAAAATGGTTTCATCGGTTCCGGGCAATTCTGAAAGCCATGCATAGCCTATCATATTTAACGTGTTGCGATCGACTTTCTTTTCAAGTGCTTTCCATAACCGGTCGCGCTTGTCGCGAGACGAAATAACCGTATGATTAAATTCTGTAAACAGCGGTTCTGGTTCATCAAGTGAAATCAGCTTGTCCGGAAACCGCTTCAGGACAAAGGCATCGAACACACAGGACAACAGTCCCTCGAATGATTGGTCGTATTGAAAAACGATCATTGTAGCTTTTCTTTTCAGGATTTATTCCGGAAAAAACAGGGTTAATTGCCCCGGCGGAACAGTTTTGCGCGAAACTTTCTTTTCGGTAAGTACTTTTCGTACGTATTCTGGCGAGGTTTCGTGTACAGTCATAAATGGCAGTTCGAGACAGGTGATAAAATATTTCGCCTTTTTCATCACTACTCCGATTTTTTTTAAATCATCGGAACGTAAGCGTGAGAATCGACGAGCCATCAGGATGGTTTTGGCCGATTTCACTCCAACGCCGGGAATACGCAGGAGCATGGCATAATCGGCAGTATTTACATCCACCGGAAAATGCTGTGGATGCCGCAATGCCCAAGAGAGCTTGGGATCGACTTCCAGATCGAGGTTAGGGTAGCGATCATCGACAATTTCATCAACGTTGAAACCATAAAACCGCATCAGCCAATCGGCCTGGTACAATCTGTTTTCGCGTACCAGCGGCGGTTGTTTCAATGCCGGAAGTCGCTGGTCGGTAGTATTTACAGGAATATATCCCGAATAATACACCCTTTTCATGCCGGGTTTGGTATACAGCATATCCGATGTTTGCAGGATGGTTTTATCCGATTCGTCAGTAGCACCAATAATCATTTGCGTACTTTGCCCTGCCGGAGCGAATTTGCGTAGTTTAGGAGCATTTTTGCGCAGTTCCTGATTTTCCAGCATCCCCTGTTGTATGAATTCCATTGGCTTAAAAATACTGGCGTGATCTTTTTCAGGAGCCAGCAGTTTCAGGTTTTGCTCGTTTGCAATTTCGATATTTACACTCAGCCGGTCGGCATACATTCCTGCTTCCTGCACCAGCAGTTCGCTTGCACCCGGAATACTTTTCAGGTGAATATAGCCATTGAACCGGTGTTTCAACCGTAATTCGCGCGCCACCCTCACCAACCGTTCCATGGTGTAATCGGGATTGTTGATGACACCTGAGCTGAGAAAAAGTCCTTCGATGTAATTCCGGCGATAAAATCCGATGGTAAGGTCCACCAGCTCGTCGACAGTAAATGCAGCCCTGCGCACATCGTTGCTACGTCGGTTAACGCAATAGGCACAATCGTAGATACAATGGTTGGTGAGCATGATTTTCAGCAGCGATACACAGCGACCATCTTCGGTAAAGCTGTGGCAAATGCCCCATCCCGAAGTGTTTCCGATTCCACCGGCAGTACGTGATCTGGTCACGCCGCTGGATGCGCAGGAGACATCGTATTTTGCCGATTCAGCAAGGATTTCCAGTTTCGAAAGTATAGCCGGATTCATTTTTGCTTTGTATAGTATACGCTACCCGGGAGTGAAAACCACGGAGGACAAAAATAATCATTTTTTAATTCCGATACGCCGGAGTTTACCGTGTGTTGATAAATTTAATTTTAACAGATGATAAAAAAGGGATAAGTTTTCAAAACAAATACGGCTATTACTGAGATGAATGAAAAACTTTACCTATTTTAGCAGGCTGTTTTTTGTATAAATCCGGAATGTGCACCTGAAGTCACGATTTATTCCCTGTACGGGCTGAACGTATCACCCGCCCTAATACTAGTTGTTTATGAATAAGGTATCCAAAATTATCGTATTTTCTGCTCTTGGCCTGGTGCTTCTCGGCATCGTTTTTTATCCGCGCATCAGTAAAATGACAGGCAGGGAAGATGTCCCGGCTGCATCAACAAAGGGTCAGTCGGGCGGAGCTCAGCAGGCCAGGCAAAAGTTAATGGTGAATGCTGTGGTGTTGAAGCATCAGCCCCTTCAGGATGTGTTTCGTACCAAAGGGCAGTTGATTCCGGATGAAGAAGTCGATTTGTCGTTCGAATCATCGGGAAAGGTAACAGGAATTTTTTTTAAAGAAGGTACTTTTGTGAAAGAAGGTACCTTGCTGGCCAAAGTCAACGACCAGACCCTTCAGGCAGAATTGAAGAAACTCGAGGCTCAGGTTCCCCTGGCACGCGAACGGGTGAGCCGCCAGCGTACATTGCTGGAAAAAGATGCTGTCAGTCAGGAAACCTTCCAGGCAGTAAGCACCGATCTCGAAAAGCTAATGGCCGACATTGAGTTGGTAAAGGCCCGTCTTCGCATGACAGAACTGCGTGCTCCCTTCGATGGGATTATCGGGTTGCGAATGGTGAGCGAGGGTGCCTATGCTTCTACCGGTACTGTAGTGGCACATCTCACAAAAATATCGCCTATGAAAGTTGAATTTTCGGTAAACGAGAAGCAGGCCAACGATGTGAGACCCGGAACGGTGATACAGTTTACGGTAGAAAACGACCCACGAAAATACCGCGCAAGGGTGTATGCACTGGAATCGAAGCTCGATGAAAAGACTCTTTCGCTGAAAGCCCGCGCATTATACGATAATCCCGGTGGTATATTGAGACCGGGGCGATCAGCATCCATCGAAATTATTCTCAGGGAAATAAACAACGCCATTGTGATTCCAAGTATAGCATCGGTTGCTGAAATGGGCAAAGATTATACATTTAAGTATTCAGGCGGAAAGGCCAGCCAAGTGTTTATTAAAAAGGGATTACGCACAGCTTCATCGGTACAGGTAACCGACGGTCTGCAGGCAGGCGATACCTTACTGGTGACAGGCGTTATGCAATTGCGTGATGGAAGCGAAGTTGAAATTCAGCAAATTCAGTAGGCCATGAATCTTTCCGAGTTAAGTATAAAGAGACCGGTACTAGC
>JAVFAG010000002.1:6902-8794 GCA_034002585.1 Paludibacter sp. | reverse complement strand
AAGATGGCAGCCTACGATATCACTCCGATGGATGTGAAAACAGCCATTGACCGTGAGAATGTGGAACTACCCTCGGGCAGTATCGAAGGGGATAAAATTGAAATGACCATTCGTACCCTGGGCTTGATGGAAACGCCTGAAGAGTTTAATAATCTTATCATTAAGGAAGATAACTACCGGATTGTGCGCTTTGGTGATATTGGAACAGCAGAACTCGATCCCGAAAACCGGAAGAATATACTCCGGTTGAATGGTGTTCCCATGGTGAGTGCGGTGATAATTCCCCAACCCGGTGCCAACCAGATTGAAATTTCAGACGAAGTGCAGCGCAGGTTGAAGGCGATGCAAAAAGACCTTCCTGAAGATGTCATCACGCAGGTTGTTTTCGATAACACCCGTTTTATAAGGGCTTCCATCAACGAAGTAAACGAAACGATAGTGATTGCCTTTCTTCTGGTAATAGTTATCATATTTATTTTCCTGCGCGACTGGCGTGTAACGCTTATACCGGTCGTAGTGATTCCTGTATCGCTGGTAGGGGCTTTTTTTATAATGTATATTGCCGGATTTTCAATCAATGTATTGTCGATGCTGGCGGTGGTTCTGGCTGTAGGTCTGGTGGTCGACGATGCCATTATTGTTACTGAAAACATTTACCTCAAAATCGAAAAGGGAATGTCGCCGCAAGAGGCAGGTATAGAAGGCTCAAAAGAAATTTTCTTTGCGGTGATTTCAACGACGATTACCCTGGTATCGGTGTTTTTCCCGATTGTTTTTCTGGAAGGAATGACCGGGCGTTTATTCCGTGAGTTTAGCATAGTCGTTTCAGGAGCCGTTATCATTTCATCCTTTGCTGCATTAACCTTTACACCGATGCTTTCGACGAAATTGCTCAAACGCCGCGAAAAACACAACTGGTTGTACAGGAAGACCGAGCCATTCTTTGAAGGGATGAACCGTATGTTTGAAAACGGTCTGACTGGATTTATGCGTCATAAGTGGGTGGCTCCGCTTGTTGTTGTTTTTTCGCTGGTGTTGATTGTGGTGCTATGGACCAACATTCCTGAGGAAATGGCTCCACTGGAAGACCGTTCACAGGTGATGATCCGTACTTCAGCTCCCGAAGGTGCCACTTATGAATTTGTGCGCGACTATACCGATAATATCTCAGCGATTGTAGACAGTGTTGTTCCGGATCGGGAAGCGAATATCAGTATAGTACGGTCGGGTTTTGGCCTGGTTCGGGTTATTTTACCCGACCTGCGTACACGCGACTATGCGCAAATGGATGTTGCCGACAAGCTGGGAGGAGTAGTTCGAAAGGAAACGGCCGCCCGGGCTTTTGTGCAGCAACAATCGACTTTCGGCGGCCGGCGTTCGTCGATGCCCGTACAATATGTGCTACAGGCTACTTCACTCAGTAAGCTCGAAACCCATATTCCTGTTTTTCTGCAAAAGGTCAACGAGAGTCCGCTATTTCAAATGGCCGATGTTAACCTGAAATTTACCAAGCCTGAAACACGTATCAATATCGACCGTGATAAGGCGACCCTTCTGGGAGTTAGTACCCGCGACATCGGACAAACGCTGCAATATGCGCTCAGCGGACAGCGTATGGGTTATTTTTACATGAACGGAAAACAGTATCAGATTTTGGGTGAAATCAACCGCCAACAACGCAATACACCTCTCGATCTGAAAACCATCTACCTGAAAAACAGAAGTGGTGAAATGATTCAGCTCGATAACCTGGTGGAACTGAAAGAAACGGTAGCCCCTCCTCAGTTGTATCGTTACAATCGCTTCAGCTCGGCCACGATATCCGCCGGACTTGCACCGGGAGTAACTCTTGGGGAAGCACTGGATGAAATGGATAAGATAGCGGCTGAAAC
>JAVFAG010000002.1:4271-6802 GCA_034002585.1 Paludibacter sp. | reverse complement strand
GCAATTCCGGTAAATCTGCAACAACTTGTTGATAAGGGCTTACAACAAAATTACCAGCTTCGTATTGCACGCAACGAACAGCAAATTGCCGATAATAATGCTATCCCGGGAAATGCAGGATTACTTCCAACACTTGACTTAAACAGTAATCTGGGAGGTACGGTCTATAACAATGCTCAATATCCTTCTGATGGAACAGATGCCGTTCGTACACGAGGTGTGAATACTTCTAGTTTAACAGCATCGGTAAATATGAACTGGACACTTTTTGATGGATTTAATATTCAGGCTAACTACGCTCGGCTGAAGGAATTGCAACAGGCAGGTGCATTACAAACCCGCATGAGACTGGAAAATTATGTGGCCGACTTATCGGCAGCTTACTACGACCTGGTACAACAAACTATTCGTATCTACAACCTGAAATCGGCAGTTCGTTTGTCGAAAGAGCGCCTTCGAATCGTGGAAGCCCGTTACAATATAGGTAATTTATCGCGGCTCGATTTGCAACAGGCGCGCGTCGATTTTAACACCGACAGTTCGCGTTTGATCCGCCAACAGGAAGTGCTGCATTCTGTGAAAATTAAGTTGAATCAGCTGGTAGCAGAAGACAATGTGGAGCTGGATGTGGAACCTGCCGATACAGCCATTGACGTGAATATCCGACTCGACAAAAATCAACTTTGGGCATCGTCGCTTCAAAACAACACCTATCTGAAACTTGCTGAAAGTGAGAAATCGGTCAAAATGCTTGAACTTCAGTCGGCCCGAAGCAGTAATTATCCTTACCTGAAGGTAAATGCAGGCTATGGATTTTACGAAAACCGTTACGAATTTGCTCCGAATCGAATGCAGAATAACCTGGGATTAAATTATGGCCTTACCCTCGGCTACAATATTTTCGATGGATTCAACCGTTCGCGAAAACAAAAGAATGCCCGCATACAGTTGAATAATCAGGAACTGGCACTTGAACAACTTACCCTTTCGTTGAAAAGCGATTTTTCGAACCTGTGGATGGCCTATCACAACAACCTCGGATTAAAAGCCCTGGAGCAGGAGAATCTGGCGCATGCCCGTGAAAACTACGCCATTGCAATTGAACGGTACAAGCTGGGCGAGCTCTCGGGAATTGAACTTCGCGAAGCGCAGAACAGTCTGCTCGATGCGGAGGAACGTCTGGTGCAGGCCAGTTACAATACCAAGCTGTGCGAGATTTCCCTGCTTGAGATCAGCGGAGAACTGCTATCCAGCAAGCTCTGATAGTTAAAAAGCTTCCTTTGCAGGTAGCTTTTTTTTATTTCACACTACCTGTTTGAATTAATTTCTTATTTTTGCGTTCTGTTAAACGTTAAACCATTGTACATGGCTCAAAAATTTTCAAAAGCATTCTGGGTAGCCAACTCAGTTGAATTACTCGAACGACTGGCCTATTATGCCGTTTTTATTGTTATTACGCTTTATCTGTCCAATGTCTGGGGATTTTCAGATATAGAAGCAGGGATTATTTCCGGAACGTTTTCGGCCATGCTGTACCTGCTTCCAACCTTTGCAGGAGCTATTGCAGATAAAATCGGATTTCGTTCGTCTATCATACTCGCCTTTTTCCTTCTGACTCTGGGTTATGGAGGCCTGGGACTTTTGCCGACCTTACTCGAAGGTGCCGGACTGGTACAGTACGATATGCAGACTACATTCTACGGACTCGATTCAAGCTCTTTACAGTGGTCGATAGTACCTGTGCTGGTACTTATTGTGCTGGGCGGATCGTTTATCAAAGCTGTAATTTCAGGAACTGTAGCCCGCGAAACAACTTCTGAAACGCGTGCTGCCGGTTTTTCCATTTTTTATATGATGGTAAATATCGGTGCTTTTACGGGGAAAACCGTGGTCGATCCGCTGCGTAAGAGCATGGGCGATCTTGGTTTGGTGTACCTCAATTATTTTTCGGCATTCATGACCCTGCTGGCACTCATTGCCGTATTTTTCTTCTATAAATCGACCCACACCGAAGGCAAGGGAAAAAGCTTCCGCGAAATACTTACCGGCATGTGGAAAGTGGTAACCAATGCCCGGTTGATTATTCTTATCCTTATTATCTCAGGATTCTGGATGATTCAAAGTCAGATGTATGCTACCATGCCCAAGTATGTTATCCGCATGATTGGCGAAGAAGCATCGCCGGGATGGTATGCCAACGTAAATCCGCTGGTGGTGTTTGTGCTGGTGAATTTTATCACTTCGTGGATGAAAAAAAGTACAGCACTAACCTCGATGACTATTGGGATGCTCATTATTCCATTGTCGGCACTGGTGATGGCAGGTGGTACATTAATTGGTTCCGGAAATGTGCTGGGAATGCATCCAGTAGCCTTTATGATGATTATCGGAATCGCCATGCAGGCTGTTGCCGAATGTTTTATTTCGCCCCGTTTTCTGGAGTATTTTTCGTTGCAGTCGCCCAAAGGTGAAGAAGGTCTGTATCTGGGATTTAGTCATTTACATTCGTTTTTTTCCTATCTTTTTGCATT
>JAVFAG010000002.1:2666-4171 GCA_034002585.1 Paludibacter sp. | reverse complement strand
TTCCCGGTTATCAATACCATGGCTGAGCTCGAAGGCAGTTCGGCAATTGCGGTTGCATCGGAACTGATGAGCAATGGTTCGGGGGGCAAAGGGGTGTTGCTGGGTGGCGTTGCAGGTGTTACCCCTTCGGAAGTGGTTATCTTAGGAGCCGGACTAGCAGGTTCAGTAGCCGCACGTACTGCCCTCGCACTGGGCGCTTCGGTGAAAATTTTCGATCACGATATCAATAAATTACGGAAAATTCAGCATTACCTCGGGCAGCAGGTGTTTACTTCGGTAATTCATCCAGCAGTTTTATTTAAGGCACTGGCTTCAGCCGATGCAGTTATCGGAAGCTTACGGTATATTAATGGAAGTGAGCGTTTTATGGTGTCAGAAGCGCTGGTAAAAACCATGAAGCAGGGTGCTGTAATTGTCGATTTAAGTGTTGACCAGGGAGGATGTTTCGAGACCTCCGAATGCCGTACCATCAGCGATCCTGTGTATGCAAAATACGGCATCCTTCATTATTGTGTACCCAATATATCGGCACGGGTGGGGCGAACAAGCTCCATGGCATTGAGTAACATTTTCGCCCCCATGCTTATAAAGATTGGTAATTCAGGAAGTGTGAAGCTGGCCGTCGGTGAAAGCTCCGGCTTTCGAAATGGTGTATACATGTATGGAGGTATTCTTGTAAACCGATTGATAGCCGAGTATTTTGGTCTTCCTTCCAATGAAATCGGACTTTTTTTAGCAGGATATTAGAAAGGTATGAATCCGAATCCAACCGAAATACAGCTATCGGAAGACGAACTTATTCAGCAGGAGTTTGAAGCCCTACTCAATGATTATCTGAACTCGCCGCACCGTAAAAAGGTTGAGCTTATTACCAAGGCTTTCAATTTTGCCAAAGCAGCGCACAAAGGCTTTCGTCGTCGTTCGGGTGAGCCTTATATCATGCATCCCCTGGCTGTAGCACGAATTGTCTCCTCCGAAATTGGCATGGGTTCAACTTCCATTTGTTCGGCTTTGCTTCACGATGTGGTTGAAGATACCGATTATACGGTAGAGGATATTTCCAATTTATTCGGACCGAAAATAGCGCAGATTGTAGAGGGGCTTACCAAAATCTCTGGTGGTGTTTTCGCAGAACATGCATCGGCACAGGCCGAAAATTTCCGAAAACTGGTACTTACCATGTCGGAAGACATCCGTGTGATTCTGATAAAAATTGCCGACCGGCTGCATAATATGCGCACCCTGGGTTCGATGCCTCCTGCAAAGCAGTATAAAATTACCGGCGAAACACAGTATATTTATGCTCCGCTGGCGCATCGTCTGGGTCTGTTCCGTATTAAAAATGAACTCGAGAACCTTAGTTTTAAATACGAACATCCCGATACATACGCCCGCATTGAGAAAAAACTGGCAGCAAACGAAGCCGAACGGAATGTGTTCTATGACGAGTTCACGGAGCCAATATCGCAAAGGCTCACCGAACAGGGCTGGAAATTCTGGTACAA
>JAVFAG010000002.1:0-2566 GCA_034002585.1 Paludibacter sp. | reverse complement strand
GGCGATCAGGTCGAAATTCTGACATCCAAAAAGCAGTTACCACAACCTGAATGGATTGATTATGTAACCACCGCCAAGGCTAAAGCGAAGATCAGGGCCATTTTTAAGCGTGAGGAAAAACTCACCATTGCCGAAGGGCAGAAAAAACTTGACGAAGCACTTTCAGCACTCGGAAAGAAATCGGATAACGAGACGATAGTCAAAATAATGAAATACTATAATTTTGAAAGTCGTACTACCTTATTTCTGCAGATCGGATCGGATAAAATCAATCTCGATGAACTTTCACAAACCGTGTTTAAGCCTCAAAACCGCTTTACCCGTTACCTGAAAATCCCGTTTGTAAATACGTCGGATAAACCCAAACCCGAGAAACAGGAACCTGATGAGGTACCTGCATTGGTGCCGGCCAGTCGTGTAGATCGTAAAAAAACCTTTCTGCTGAATGAAGAAAATGCCGGGTTGACCTATCGATACGCTCCCTGTTGTAAACCTATTCCCGGTGACGATGTGCTGGGCTATGTCGACGAAAATGAAATTGTTATCGTACACCGCCGCGAATGTCCAACTGCCGCCAAGTTAAAATCGAATTTTGGCAATAATTTGGTTTCGGCTAAATGGGCAGCACATAAAACACTGACATTCAATGAAGTGCTCGAAATCAGCGGGATTGATAAAAAAGGGGTTCTGATTGAAATCCTGCGCATTATCTCCGAACAATATGGCGTGAATATCAGTAAAATACATATTGAAACCAATGCAGGTATTTTTGTAGGGCAATTTTATATTTATGTGCACGACAAGCACGAAATTGAAACCCTGGCAAAAAACATTACTAAAATTAAGGAAGTGAATTCGACGCACCGTGTAGTGAGCTGAGAAATTGCGCATTTGTTTCATCCTAAATTTTTCGAACTGGTAAAAAATGCGTACATTTGCACGCAATAAAAATTTTAAGTATATGTCGTTTATTGCTGATCGAGTTCATATGGAGGGGTTAACCTTCGATGATGTTTTGTTAATTCCTGCCTATTCGGAAGTTCTTCCCCGTAATGTAGATTTATCCACCCGTTTTTCCCGTCGTATTGAGCTGAAAATTCCGGTTGTTTCGGCAGCTATGGATACAGTGACCGAGGCTAAAATGGCCATTGCCATTGCGAGAGAAGGTGGTATCGGAGTTATCCATAAAAACATGTCGATTGAAGAACAGGCCAAACAGGTTAAGGCTGTGAAACGTGCCGAAAACGGAATGATTTCGAATCCGGTAACTATTTTACAGGGTGCAACTGTTGGCGAAGCGCTGGCCCTGATGGCTGAATACAAAATCGGAGGTATTCCGGTAGTCGACGGAGATGGTTACCTGATGGGCATTGTCACCAATCGCGATTTGCGTTTTCAGCGGAACTTCAACACCAAAATCGATCAGGTGATGACGCGTGAAAATCTTATTACGACTACCCGTTCCACCGACCTGGAAGCAGCTGCGGATATCCTTCAGCAATACAGGATTGAAAAACTTCCGGTAGTGGATAAGGATAATAAGCTAATCGGACTGCTTACGTATAAAGATATTACCAAAGCCAAGGATAAACCCATGGCATCGAAAGATTCAATGGGACGACTACGGGTTGCAGCCGGTGTGGGTGTAACTCCCGACGTGTTCGACAGGATTGATGCGTTGGTAGAAGCCAGTGTGGATGCAATTGTGATTGATACGGCTCATGGTCATAGCGCCGGAGTGGTTAATACACTTCGTGAAGCGAAGAAACGCTATCCTCAGATTGATATTATCGTTGGAAATATTGCTACCGGCGAAGCGGCTAAAATGCTTGCTGAAGCAGGAGCCGACGCTGTTAAGGTGGGTATCGGCCCGGGTTCGATTTGTACTACCCGTGTTATTGCCGGTGTGGGAGTTCCACAGTTATCAGCAATTTACGAAGTTTCGAAAGCACTTGAAGGTACGGGTGTTCCGGTAATTGCCGATGGCGGTATCCGTTATTCGGGCGATATTGTAAAAGCAATAGCCGCAGGTGCCGATACTATTATGGCCGGTTCGTTGTTTGCCGGTGTGGAAGAATCACCCGGAGAAACCATAATTTTCAACGGACGAAAGTTCAAATCGTACCGTGGCATGGGTTCACTCGAAGCCATGGAAAAAGGATCGAAAGACCGGTACTTCCAGGATGTGGAAGAGGATATCAAGAAACTGGTGCCGGAAGGAATTTCTGCCCGGGTACCTTTTAAAGGTTCTTTGTTTGAAGTAGTTTACCAGATGATAGGTGGTTTGCGTGCAGGGATGGGCTATTGTGGTTCTCCTACCATCGACGACCTTCACAAAGCTAAATTTGTTCGCATCACCAATGCAGGGGTAACCGAAAATCACCCACACGACGTTACCATTACCAGTGAAGCACCAAATTACAGCAGGGGTGAATAAAAAAGCTTAAAAAGCGTCATCTTTTTACAACATAATGAAATAGTAACCGTTAAAGTGCTTACTTCGCAAGTTCTATTGTTAACTAAAAAACAACTATTTAGAAATGAAAGGA
Organism: Paludibacter sp.; assembly: GCA_034002585.1. GTDB lineage: Bacteria > Bacteroidota > Bacteroidia > Bacteroidales > Paludibacteraceae > Paludibacter. Next base: position 17 of record JAVFAG010000002.1, on the reverse strand, counting down.
ATTACAAAACTTTTACT
>JAVFAG010000001.1:23718-97569 GCA_034002585.1 Paludibacter sp. | reverse complement strand
TATTGGTGGAATCGGTCTTCGTCAATATAATGCCGGTCAGCGTATCGTTGTTGACGGAATACGTGTTGGAAATACCTGGGCTGAAGCAGTGGCACCTGCCGGCGTTGTTACCAAGGTTTCCACTCCGAACTTCAACCCAGGTGGTGGCAGTGTTACCGGACCTGTTCAGGTAGCAATTTCTTCTGCAACAGATGGTGCGACTATTTATTACACCCTGGATGGTTCGGAACCGAATAATACAAAAACTCAATATACCGCTCCAATTAGCGTAACAACTACCACTACCATTAAAGCCATTGCTTATAAATCGGGTCTGGATGCCAGTAATGTAGCTTCTGCTACCTATACTTTCCCCACCGAAGTGGCGAATATTGCTGCTCTTCGTGCCAATACTTCCGGTTTGTTTAAATTATCCGGCGAAGCTATACTAACCTTTAAGACTACTGATCGTAATGCTAAATACATTCAGGATGCTACAGGAGGTATTCTGATCGATGATGTAAGTGGAATAATTACTACGAATTATAATATTGGTGACGGCATCACAGGAATAACTGGTACATTGGGAGTATATTCAGGTATGCTGCAGTTTACTCCTGTTGCTAATCCGGGTGCTGCAACTTCAACCGGCAACAACATTGCTCCGAGGGCGGTTGCATTGTCTGAAATTGTTAACTATCCTGGTCAATTGGTGAAAGTTTCAGGTGTAACTATCGATGGTGAAGGCACCTTTGCTGCACGTACAAATTATAATTTGAATGGAGGAAGCAATCCCATATTGCGTACTGCATACAACGATCTTCCCTACATAAATACCGGTATTCCTCAGGGTCCACAGGACATTACAGGTGTGGTGCTGATTTTTAATGAAACTGCCCAATTGGTGCCTCGTTCAGCTGCCGACTTTACACCGACTGTAATTACTGCTCCTACATTGATAATCAGCGAGGTGCTGCCACTTTATGGGGCCATGGTTGGACAAACTGTAAAAGATACTGTAACCGTTGATGCCTACAATCTTACCGGCAATGTTGCTATTTCGCTCTCCGGAAGTGGTGCTTCTTCGTTTGCTGTGAATCCTGCATCGCTTTCACCTGTGGGTGGTTCGCTTACCAAAGCTGAGGTGGAAATTATATATCAACCAGGTGCAGCTGGAGATCATACTGCTACGCTGACTTTCTCGAGTCCGGGTGCAGCTAATGTGGTTAAGACACTCAACGGTCGTGCATTTGCTATGACTGGTAATGGTACTGTGGATAATCCGTTTACTGTATCGGATGTTATCTCACTGGCTAATTCACTGGGTATAGCTCAGAAATACTGGGTAAAAGGATTTATTGTAGGAAGTGCTAATGGTGGTAGCAACGGAGTGCTGACTACAGTGGCTACAGTTGCACCGTTTGCTAACACGTCGTTGGCTATCGCTCCTACATCTGCTGAAACTAATTTGTCATCAATGGTGCCAGTGCAGCTACCGGTAGGAGATGTTCGTACAGCGCTTAATTTGCTTGATAATCCTGCCAATCAGGGTAAAGAAGTGAAGGTTTATGGAACGTTGGAGGCTTACTTCACAGCACCTGGTGTGCGAAATGTTACTGAATACGCATTACTCACCTCACTACCTTCAGTTAATGCTGATCAATACCGTATTATGACCCATGATGGTCAACTCCTGATCACAGCATCTGAAGCTGCCTCTGTTGAGGTGTTTAATGCCGTTGGTCAGATGATTTACAATGGTCGTCTCATTGTTGGTCAGAATGCTGTGCAGCTGAATACTTCAGGAATGGTTATCGTTAAAATCGATGCTGCTGTACAGAAAGTAGTAATGTAACTAATGGATCGCACAAAGGCTTATATTGATTAGGCTGTTATGAGGATTCAGTAAGAGGATATTTCCACATCTTAGATGGAAATATCCTCTTCTTTTTTACCAGAAACCATTAGGAATTCTGGCTACTGGATCATGGCTGAACTGGTAGGGTGGAAAATACTTTCAACTTATATTCTGTGCTGATTTTTCAATGCCCTCAGCACAGCCGATTTCCTAAACTGCCAGCGTAACTCTTCGTGATCTGCATTCTCCCAGTCTTCTTCCTTCCAGCTTAAAATCACTTCCGACGGTTTCATTTCTTCGTGACGGTGAGGGATCGACCATTTTTTATTCCAGGGGCACACATCGGCACAAATATCACATCCAACTATATATCCTGACAATTTATCGCGTAGCTCGGTAGGAATTTCCGATTTGGTCTCAATAGTGAGGTAAGAAATACATTTTCGGGCATCCAAAGTACCGGAAATCAGGGCCTGAGTGGGACAGGCATCGATGCATCGCGTGCAGCTGCCACAACGGTCGTTGATGGGCGAATCGTACTCATCCAGCTCTTTGTTCATCATCAACGTAGCAATAAAAACATACGATCCAAGGCCCGGAGCAATGAGTTGGGTATGTTTACCAATCCAGCCCCGCCCGGACTTTTGAGCCCAGCGGCGTTCGAGCACCGGAGCCGAATCAATAAAGCTATGCTGATGTTCGCTGGCAAAACAATCGGTGCCATAGGCCGATGTAATTTCTTTTTCCAGTCGACGAAGCTTATCCCGGATGGTGAAGTGATAATCTACCTCAGGATAAGCATATTTGGCTATTTTATGTCGTTCGATTGATTGTTTGTGTTCAGGATAATAATTTAACAGAAGTACGATGATGGTTTTACATCCCGGAACCAGCACACGTGGATCGGTGCGCTTTTCAAAATTACGTTCAAGGTACTGCATATCGCCATGTTTACCCTGCGATAGCCATTCACGTAAAAAAGCTGCATCTTCGGTTAGAGCTTCTGCCCGGGCAAAACCACAGGCATCGAAGCCGGCTAAAAAGGCAGCTTTTTGAATAAATTCACGCATTAGAGCTGTTGTTGGATCGCCCTTTCCAATTCAGGAAGATTCATGTTACGTCCCAGAATTTCACCTTCTTTACTTAACAAGAAATAAGTGGGTACCTGAGTGATGTTGTAGGTTCCCGCAACCACTGTGGCAGGCCCGTTAAGGTCGCGCACCGAAATCCAGGGAATGTTGGCTGTGGCATCCACCCATATCGTTTTGTTTCTGTCGAGTGATACCTGATAGATTTCAAATCCACGGGCAGCATATTTTTCGTGTAACTCGCGCAGGGCAAAGGTATATTGCACACTTTCGCGGGCTTCGTAGGCTGAAAAATCGAGTAACACCACCTTACCAGCGAGATCCGATAATTTGCGTTTAATGCCTCTGCGATCGGCCAGCTCAATGTCGATAAAACCCGTTGATGCAGTGGCAATAAGCTCTTGTAAAGTTGCTTCACGGCGCTGCAGACGTTCGGTATTGATAGCATCCATTACGATGGCGTACAGGTTTTTCGAACGTTCGTATCCTGGCATAAAGGTGTGGTACGAAGTGGCAACAGCTGCACAATAGGGTCGGTCTTCTTTTTCGTAAGGAGAAAAAATATAGATATCATTTACTTTCTGGAAGATAGCAAAATAAGCTGCGGCAGAGCGTGGATTCTTTAAAATCAACGGACGGGCCATTGCTTTGTGTTCGTCGATCATGCGGGTCAGTTCAGCCACAATGGCAGCCCTATTCACTTCATCGGTTCCGCGGACCAGCTGGTTGGCTTTTTTCTGAATTGCAGCTACTGAACGACGAAGTGTTTGAATATCGGTATTCGTTTCGGAGCCTTTGATTTCGTAGTTGGTTGAAAATGTATCAATACTGCCGGTAATTTCTATCGTTTCGGTCGAATCAATTGCAAAATGAAGTTGTTGGCCATTCACAATCAATTTATAAAAATCGGGATATTCGGGGCGGGATGATTTAAACCTAAATTGACCATTGGATTTTACAACCATTGAATCGAGCAGAGTGGATTTTTCCAGTCCGGTATGTTCCAGGTAGATTATTTCACCTTCGGCACCGTCAATTTGACCCTCTACTGTAAATTTTTTATGCTGATTGCAGGAAGCTATACCAATAATGAATACCGCAAAAACAATTCTCTTCATGAGCTAAAAACGTATTAAATAATGCTTTGATTTGAGCACAAATTTAAGCTATTTTTCACGGTTGAGCAAACAACTTTGATTTTTCTTTGTCATCTATAATGTGTACCTTTGGCACATCTATTGACTTGTTAGCATCCTCTCATCGTAATGTTTTCTAAGTTGTTGATTTAAAGCTATAAAAAAGGGATGCAAAAAAATATCTATCCAATAAATATGTAATTTTATGTCATAATGACAGTAAATCGATAAATTAAAAAGAATGAACAGGCAGTTTGACAATAGTTTTTCAGATGATTTAATGGGCTCGTCGGAAGTCTTTCCGATTATCTCTCTTGATGAACGTTCGCACGATATACAGTTGGATCCGGGCAAAGCGGTACCGATTTTACCGTTGCGAAACATGGTTATTTTTCCGGGGGTTTTGCTACCCGTTTCGGTGGCTCGTCCGAAGTCGCTCAAATTGGTTCGCCATGCGCATGATAACGACCTGTTAGTAGGCGTTTGTACTCAAACCGAGCGTAAACTGGAAGATCCAACTATTGATCAGTTGTATACGGTGGGAACCATTGCTCAGGTGGTTCGCATTCTGGAAATGCCTGATGGTACAACAACTGTTATTCTGGAAGGGAAAAAACGTTTTCTGTTGGGTGATCAGGTTTCGGTAAGGCCTTATTTAAAGGCTAAAGTTACCCTTTTGGAGGACCATCTTCCCGAAGATGAAAAAGAAGGAGTCTTTCCTGCCCTGGTATCGTCGATAAAGGATTTGGCAACCGACATGATTACCAATTCGGGAATCATGCCTCCTGAAGCGACTTTTGCCATCCGGAATATCGAAAATCCTGTTTTTCTAATTAATTATATCTGCGTTAATTTTGGCCTGAATGTAAAAGAACGCATTGATCTTCTGGAGATTGATGATGTGCTTGACCGCGGATACCGTTTACTGGAAATATTAAACAAGGAATCACAACTTCTCGAAATCAAGATGTCGATTCAGAATAAGGCTAAAGCAGGTATCGATCAGCAACAACGGGAGTATTTCCTCCAGCAACAGATGAAAACCATTCAGAATGAGCTGGGAGGGGTGACTGCTGAGCAGGAGCTGAGCGATTTACGAGAGAGAGCTGCAAAAAAGAAGTGGAGCGAAGCCGTAGCACGTCAGTTTGATAAGGAATTGAAACGACTCGAACGCACACATCAGCATTCGCCCGATTATTCCCCACAGCTCAATTATGTGGAAACCATGCTCGATTTGCCCTGGAATGAGTTTACAACTGATAATTTCAACCTGAAAAATGCCAAAAAAGTGTTGGATCAGGATCATTTTGGGATGGAAAAAGTGAAAGAACGCATCCTGGAACATTTGGCAGTTTTAAAACTCAAGGGCGATATGAAATCGCCGATTATATGCCTGTATGGACCTCCGGGTGTTGGTAAAACTTCGCTGGGTAAATCGGTCGCAAGGGCTCTGAACCGTAAGTACGTTCGTGTGTCGCTGGGTGGTTTGCACGATGAGGCCGAAATTCGCGGCCACCGTCGTACCTATATTGGTGCCATGCCGGGCCGTATTATGCAAAATATTCTAAAAGCCGAATCGTCGAATCCCGTATTTGTGCTCGATGAAATTGACAAAGTGACAGCCGATTACAAGGGCGATCCATCATCCGCTTTGCTGGAAGTGCTTGATCCCGAGCAAAATACTTCCTTTCACGACAACTACCTGGATGTGGATTACGACCTGTCGAAGGTGATGTTTATAGCCACAGCCAATAATCTGAATACCATTCCCCGTCCTTTGCTCGACCGTATGGAGTTAATTGAGGTAAGTGGTTATACGCAGGAAGAGAAGGTGGAAATAGCCCGCCGTCATCTGATTACCAAAGAATTGGAGAATCACGGTTTGAAACCGGAACATGTAACTCTGAGCAAGGAACTTATACTTCAGTTGATTGAATCGTATACCCGTGAATCGGGGGTGCGTTCACTGAACCGCGAAATTGCTTCGCTAATGCGGAAAATTGCCCGTCGAGTAGCTGCTGATGAAAAGTACAATCCTGAACTTCAGGTGGATGAGCTGAAAAGCTACCTGGGCCCGGCACGTTTTTCGAAGGATAAGTATCAGGGCAATGACTATGCAGGTGTTGTAACCGGTCTGGCATGGACGCAGGTTGGAGGAGAAATCCTTTTTATCGAATCGAGTTTGAGTAAAAGTAAAGCTCCAAAGCTTACGCTTACCGGTAATCTGGGGGATGTGATGAAAGAATCGGCTATGCTGGCGTTGGAATATATTAAGTCACACGCCGAGCAACTGGATATTGAAAGTCAGGTGTTTGAGGAGTGGAATGTACATATTCATGTTCCCGAAGGTGCTATTCCCAAGGATGGACCCTCGGCAGGAGTAACGATGGTTACTGCACTTGCATCAGCCTTTACCCGCCGAAAGGTGCGTAAGAATGTGGCGATGACCGGCGAAATTACTTTACGAGGGAAGGTACTTCCTGTGGGAGGTATTAAGGAAAAGATTCTTGCTGCCAAGCGGGCAGGCATCACCGATATTATTTTATGCGATGAAAACCGTAAAGATGTGGAGGAGATTAAGGCTGTTTATCTGAAAGGACTGAAGTTCCATTATGTAAATGATATTATGGAAGTGCTCTCGATAGCTCTGTTAAAAGAGACCGTAAACAGTTCAAAAAGTAAATAATTGTTTAGTAGCGATCAAATTGTAAAAATCTGCATTGCATTAACAGTTTTTAAAAGAGTATTCATAGGCTACTATAAAAAAAATATTCTACTTTTACCGGAGATTTTTCAAGTAGTAACCTTAAAAAATAAAGAATTATGTCTGTAAACAAAGTGATTTTAGTGGGTCATGTAGGAAAAGACCCTGAAGTGCGGTACCTGGAGAAGAACGTTGCAGTTGCTAATTTTACGCTGGCCACTACCGAGCGGGGGTATACCATGCAAAACGGGACACAGGTTCCCGAACGCACCGAATGGCACAACATTGTAGCCTGGAGAGGATTGGCAGAGTTGTCCGAAAAATACATCCGTAAGGGTTCTCAGCTTTACATAGAAGGAAAAATCCAAACCCGTTCGTGGGAACGTGATGGCATAAAGCGTTATACGACTGAAATTTACGCTGAATCCATTCAATTGCTGGGTCGAAAAAGCGAGCATCAGGATGCACAGGGAGCATCTTCAGGCGCCACAGCACCTGCTGATTTTCAGGCACCTGCCTCAACTGCCATTCCTGATCCTATGGCCTCATCTGCTGGAGCAGACGACGAAAGCGGACTGCCCTTTTAATGATAAATTTTTAATGATTAATGGTTACGGTTAAGTGACGATTTACATTTAATAAAATTTTGTATGGTTACAAATTAGATTAAATGTAAATCAGTTCTACAGTACCACCCATTAATCATTAAAACTTAATCATTTGTTTTCGCTATGCTTTCGATTTCCACCAATGCTCCCAACGGCAGGTCTTTTACAGCAAATGCGGAGCGGGCGGGGAAATTCTCAGTGAAATACTGCTTATAAACTTCGTTCATTGCAGCAAAATTGGCAATGTCGGAAAGAAATACCGTGTTTTTTACTACATCATTGAGCGTACATCCTGCTTCAGAAAGTATGGCCCTCAGGTTTTTCAGCGCCTGGTCGGTCTGACCGGTAGCATCGGTGGCCTCTATCGTGCCTGATGCGGGATTGATAGGCAGCTGTCCGGAAACAAATACAAATCCATTGGCCTTAATTGCCTGACTGTAAGGGCCAATTGCTTTTGGTGCGTTGGAGGTTGCGATTACTTTTTTCATCTTGTTTGAGCATTTTTGATTACATCTGTTGCAAAGGTAAACAAACTTTTTGCTTTCGTTGAAATTTCGTATCTTTGCACCTCAAAAAAAATGACGAAAGTTTACACTTCTACACAATGGAATTAGCGAGCAAATACAATCCTTCCGATATTGAATCGAAATGGTATGCCTATTGGCTGGAAAATGGCTTTTTTAAGTCAAAACCCGATAACCGTGAGCCTTACACGATAGTTATACCTCCCCCAAATGTGACAGGTGTGCTTCATATGGGGCATATGCTCAATAATACCATTCAGGATGTACTGGTTCGGCGTGCCCGTATGAAGGGTAAAAATGCCTGTTGGGTTCCGGGTACCGACCATGCTTCCATTGCTACTGAAGCAAAAGTGGTGGCCAAACTGGCATCTGAAGGAGTAAAGAAAACGGATCTTTCCCGCGAAGAATTTCTTACCCATGCCTGGGACTGGACGCATAAACATGGTGGTATTATCCTCGAACAGTTAAAAAAACTGGGTGCTTCCTGCGATTGGGACCGTACCGCTTTCACCATGGATGAGCCACGCTCCGAAAGTGTTATCAGGGTATTTATCGATTTGTATAATAAAGGATTGATTTACCGGGGAGTTCGTATGGTAAACTGGGATCCGAAAGCGCTTACAGCTCTTTCCGATGAAGAAGTGATTTACAAGGAACAAGCTGGTAAGTTATATTATCTGCGCTATCGCATCGAAGGTGAGGAAGGGTATGCTGTGGTAGCTACTACCCGGCCCGAAACCATCATGGGCGATACTGCCATGTGTATTCATCCTAACGATCCGAAGAATGAGCATCTTAAAGGTAAAAAAGTACTGGTTCCGCTCATTAACAGGGCTATTCCGGTGATTGAAGATGACTATGTGGACATTGAATTTGGTACGGGTTGTTTGAAAGTAACTCCCGCTCACGATGTCAACGACTATATTCTCGGAGAAAAATACAATCTACCTGCCATCGATATTTTCAATAACGACGGTACACTCAACGAAAACGGTGCGATGTATGCAGGCATGGATCGTTTTGAGGTGCGTAAGCTAATCGAAAAAGATCTCGAAGCCGCCGGCCTGATTGAAAAAACAGAAGCGTACACCAATAAAGTAGGATTCTCGGAACGAACTGATGTGATTATCGAACCTAAATTGTCGATGCAGTGGTTCCTGAAAATGGAGCAACTGGCCAAGCCAGCTCTGGAGGCGGTAATGAACGATGAAATCAAACTGCATCCTGCAAAATTTAAAAACACCTACCGTCACTGGATGGAAAATGTGAAGGACTGGTGTATTTCACGTCAGCTGTGGTGGGGACATCGTATTCCGGCGTATTTTCTCCCGCAGGGAGGCTTTGTGGTAGCTTCCTCCCGGGAAGAAGCGTATGAACTGGCACTCCAAAATGTAAAGTATGAGTTGAAGCCCGAAGATTTACGTCAGGATGAGGATTGCCTTGATACCTGGTTCTCGTCGTGGTTATGGCCGATATCCGTTTTTGATGGCATCACTAATCCAGATAACGAAGATATTAATTACTATTATCCCACCGATGATTTGGTTACTGCTCCCGAAATTTTGTTCTTTTGGGTGGCCCGAATGATTATTGCCGGATATGAGTACGAAGGTCAGCTTCCTTTTAAAAATGTGTACCTGACTGGTATTGTACGCGATAAACTGGGTCGTAAGATGTCGAAATCGCTGGGTAATTCTCCTGATCCGTTGGATTTGATTGCTCAGTATGGTGCCGATGCGGTACGCCTTGGGATGCTTTTCACATCACCTGCTGGTAACGATTTGCCCTACGATGATTCGTTGTGTGAACAGGGTCGTAACTTTAACAACAAAATATGGAACGCTTTCCGTTTGGTTAAAGGATGGGAAGTCGCCGATATCGAACAGCCTGAAGCTTCTAAAGTAGCAACACGTTGGTTTGAAGCCCGTTTCAACGAGATTTTACTCGAAATTGACGATCTTTTCAGTAAGTATCGTCTTTCGGAAGCATTGATGGCTGTGTATAAGCTCTTTTGGGATGATTTTTCATCCTGGTATCTTGAAATGATTAAGCCAGCTTATCAGCAGCCCATTGATAGAATAAGCTATGAAGCGACGCTCGGATTCTTCGATTCGCTGTTACGTGTATTGCATCCGTTTATGCCGTTTATCACTGAAGAATTGTGGCAGGCTTTGCAGGAACGTACTGCTGGCGAAAGTTTGATGGTACAACTTCAGCCTGAAGCAAAATCCACTGATAACGAAGTGATTGCCGGAATTACAACTGCTAAGGAAATTATTGCCGGTGTGCGTACCATTCGTCTGCAGAAAAATATTCCAACGAAAGAAAGCCTGGAACTTCATATTCTCGGATCACATGTTTCTGAGTACGATAGTATAATTGCTAAGTTGGGCAATTTATCGGAAATAAAACCGGTGAACGAAAAAGCACCCGGTTCTGTATCTTTCCTGGTAGGAACAACTGAATTTGCAATTCCAATGGCATCGCTGATTAATCCTGAAGAGGAAATTAAAAAAATGGAAGCGGAGATTGTGTATTACGAAGGATTTATCGGTTCGGTAATGAAGAAACTGGGTAATGAAAAATTCGTTGCTAACGCTAAGCCTGAAGTAGTTGATGCAGAACGTAAAAAACTGGCTGATGCAGAAAGTAAGATCGCCTCACTCCGTGAAGCCATTGTAGCATTACGATAAAGTTTTCAAATGTAGATAGTTACAAAAGAAGCTTCGTCGTAAGCTTCTTTTTTTTTAGAAAATATGGTACAACAAACATTTATAAAAGATATAGAGGAGTTGTTTCAAACACCGATAGTTCAACAAACTTCCTTCTGGTCGGAGGTGAAAAAACGGTTGGGGACTACAACCCTGGCAGTTAACTTCAGCTCGTTGAAGAACCGATTGTATACCAATACCGATAGTGCTGAGAAATTTGATTCGGATGTATTGGTAGTGTTGCAGCCTGTGAACAAAGAGGATTGTATTGCCTATATCCCTTATGGCCCGGAAACAGAGCCGGATGAAGAATTACAGGGAGCATTTCTTGAAGAATTGTCTGAAGCACTGCGTTCATACCTGCCCATAAATTGTATTCTTATTCGATACGACTTATGTTGGGAGTCCTACTGGGCGCGGAGTGAAGAATATTATGATTCGGATGGACACTGGTTGGGAGAACCTGCCAGGAATACACAGGAAATGCGGTTCAATTTTTCCACTCAGCAGTGGAATTTCCGAAAAGCGCAGTTCAATATTCTCCCTTCCAATACAATTTACATCGATTTAAAACCTACATTAAGCGATATTCTTAAACGAATGCGGCCAAAAACGCGTTATAACATTGGATTGTCGGAGAAAAAGGGTGTAACTGTACGTACCGCCGGAATGGAAAGTCTGGAAGTATGGTACCAGTTGTATAGGGAAACTGCATCCCGTAACCGGATAGTATTGAACGACCTCCGCTATTTTGAAGCAATACTGACAGCCCGGGTTGAGAATAGCAGTTCTCCTGCCGAAGTTCAGCTTTTAATAGCCGAATACAATAAAAAACCACTAGCAGCCATGTTTCTGATTATCAGCGGAAAAAGGGGTTCATATCTGTACGGAGCTTCTTCAGCCGAGCATCGCAACCTGATGGCCACCTATGCACTTCAATGGGAAGCAATTCGTCAGTCGAAGTTGCAGGGCTGTGTCGAATACGATATGTTTGGTGTTGCTCCGGGGCCCGATCGTTCGCATCCGCTTTACGGATTGTATAAATTCAAAACCGGTTTCGGAGGTACTCTGTTTCATAGTCTGGGATGTTGGGATTATCCACTCAACGAGGAAAAGTATATCAGTTATAAATTTTCTGAGTTGCAAAGTCAGGGTTTTCATTTGAATTAACATAAACTGGTTTACAATACATACCAGCTTAAACTCAAAAAGAGTATGGTAATCACGTTTTAAGCATTAAAAAATGGAAGTGAATTTTAAAGATATTTGTTTGGAAACATGTGAAGTGGCGCGTCGGGCAGGTAATTTTATTGCCCGGGAAAGGAAAGTTTTCTCAGCTTCTCATATTGAATACAAGGGCTTACACGATTTGGTTAGTTATGTCGATAAAGAAGCTGAGAAGATGATTATTAAGGAGCTGAAACAGCTTCTTCCGGAAGCTGGATTTATTGCGGAAGAAGGTACAGCTGGTTATTCTAACGAGAAGTATGTCTGGATTATCGATCCACTCGACGGTACTACCAATTTTATTCAGGGTATTCCGGTTTATTCAGTGAGTATCGCTTTGGTATGCAATAAGGAACTGGTTGTAGGGGTGGTATACGAGGTAGGTCAGCAGGAATGTTTTTATGCATGGAAAGGGGGAGGAGCCTTTCTGAACGATGCTCCACTATCAGTATCCACCCAGGAAGATATGCACCATTGTCTGCTTGCTACCGGCTTTCCTTATACCGAATTCGACCGCATCGATTCTTATCTCGAGTTTTTGAAGTGGACAATGCGAAATTCAAGAGGAGTGAGGCGTATCGGATCGGCTGCCGTGGATTTAGCCTATGTGGCTTGTGGCAGGTTCGATGCTTTTTGGGAGTATGATCTGAAACCCTGGGATGTGGCGGCCGGTGCTTTGTTGGTACAGGAAGCGGGCGGAATTGTCTGCGATTTCAAGGGAGGTAACGATTACCTGTTCGGTCGAACCATCATGGCGTCCAATCCATATATTAAGAATATTTTGCTGACAAATCTTTCAAACTACATGGGTTGAGTATGGAACGCTTGTGGACCTTTAATTTTATCAGAGCATGCCTGGCCAATTTCCTTTTGTTTTTTGCCTTTTACCTGTTGATTCCTGTTTTTCCATTGTACCTTATCGATACTTTCGGAGCTACAAAATCAACGATAGGAATTGTATTATCTTCCTACACCGTTGCCGCGTTGCTTATACGGCCTATGTCGGGGTTTGTACTCGATATGCTGCAACGTAAACCACTTTACCTGGTCGCTTTTTTTGTATTCGTGGTAACGTTTGTGAGTTATCCTCTTGCTCTTACCCTGGGAATGTTTATGGTATTTCGCATTCTGCATGGATTTGCATTTGGATTTGTTACCACAGCCGGAAATAGCCTGATTGTCGATATTCTTCCTGCATCGCGCCGTGGCGAAGGATTGGGATTTTTTGGTATTGCTAATAACCTGGCAATGGTGGTTGGTCCGATGACTGGTTTAATGCTCCAGTCGCACTATGGATACCTTGTGATTTTCTACCTGGCTATTACTACAGGGCTTATCGGTTTTGTATTTGCAACAACGATTAAAGTAGAGAAAGTAAGTGTAGCCCGCGAAAAAGCCCCGCTGGCACTCGATCGTTTTTTTCTTATTAAAGGAACACAGGCTGGCTTTACACTTATGCTGACAGGTATTCCGTATGGAATGTTTATCACCTATCTGGCAGTATACGGTTTGGAATTGGGTATTCGTTCAGATTTGGGACTGTTTTTCACTCTGTTGGCAGTTGGACTCATCGGATCTCGTTTGTTTTCCGGAAAAATGGTCGATAAGGGTCAACTTACCAGAGCCATCGAATATGGATTGCTAATTAGCGTGGCCGGTATGTTGCTACTGGCCTCACTACAGCGATTTTATTTAACATATCCTGATCTTGTTGAACTACTTTTCCTTCTTATTCCGATAATTCTCGGCACTGGATATGGATTAATCTTTCCTGCTTACAATACCCTTTTTATGAATCTTGCACCCAACAATCGCAGGGCAACTGCCAGTTCAACCTTTATGACCAGTTGGGATATAGGTATTGGTGCCGGACTCATTCTGGGAGGAAGTCTGGGTGACTCGGAAGGTGGTCTGGCACTGGCTTTTGGGGTAGGCGGTTTGTTGATTCTACTTTCTTATTTTATTTTCAGGATAGTGGCCGGACCTCACTTTTTACGTCACAAACTTCGTTAACTTTCCCTGATCACAGGTAAGTTTTCATCCTTTTCATGGTGTTTGTTGTATTCATCAACCCAGCTGACAAATTCAATAATACGGGCTGGATTTTTTTCAAAGGCATTTCCTACAACAATTATATCGGCTCCTGCATCATAGGCAGCACTAAGATCGTTTAGTGAAGTGATGCCACCTCCTACAATTAAAGGTGACAAAATGCGTTCACCGACAAAGGAAATTAGTTCGGCTGGAACAGGTACAGCAGCCCCGCTTCCTGCTTCAAGATAGGTGAGACGCATACCTAATAGTTCACCTGCCATGACTGTCGACAAAGCAATGTCTGGTTTATCACGAGGTATAGCTCTTGTGTTACTGAAATATTCCACTGCACTGAGCCTGCCACCATCAATAAGTACATAGGCTGTTGGAATAACTTCAATATCTGAGTCGGCTATAGCCAGCGACGATTTTATGTGTTGGCCGATCAGAAACTCCGGATTTCGTCCTGATATCAGCGAAAGATAAAGCAATGCATCGGCATTGGGAGCAAATTGCGATGCATCACCAGGAAAAAGGAGGATGTCAGAGCTGATTTCTTCTTTAAGGATTTCGATAATCGATTCGGATGAACGTAAGGTGTGACTGCCACCGATAAAAACAAAATCGGGATTTGCAACTTTCAGGGCAGCAACAACCGAAGCAAAATTTCGCTCGAAACTTTTCTCAGGATCAATAAGTACCGCAAACATTTTTTTTCCGGATTCGCGATTTAATAATATCTTTCTGTAAATAGTATGCTTCATACCGTAGTTGTTTTAATCGATGCAATATGCAAATGTATAATCTTGATTCTGAATGTATTGAATTGAAAAATCTTTCTTTTTGGGTTCATAAATCGCTACCAGTGTCCCCTCTGAATCCGGTTCAAAGGGCATTATTTTCAAGGTGTGGAAGTCATATGCTTCATTGCCAATGATTTTATACAACGCCTCCTTAGCCGTCCATGCAATTTCCAGTGCACAGCTCTCCGGTTTATCAGTTAACATGAACGCGAGTTCATTTTTGTCGAGGTAACGTTCTCTGACCTTGTAAACCCGATTGGTCCTGCATTCTATATCAATCCCTGTTAAACCATTCCGGGATACGATCAGCGCAAAGTAGTTGCCACTATGTGAAATACTGATAGAGTATTCCGAATTAATCAAATAAGGTTTATGAACAGTATCATATGCGATTATAACATTTTTTTGCATTAATATGTTCATTAAGAAACGCACAGAAATAAACTCTTTTTTACGTTTTGAAGCAATTATTTGTTTAAATTCATTTTCATAGCTGGTAAAATTCTCCAAAAGTGGAATCAATTCTTCTGTAGTCTCAGTTATTTTAGCTATGATAATGCGGCAATGGTCGGGTTCAAGAAGCTGGATTTTCATTCTCAGATGGTGATTTCGGTATGCAAATTACTCATTTTCCTGTTCATCAATATGTTTGATGTACAATTTGACTTTTTTAATTCTTCTGTTATCGACCGAGAGAATTTCAAATATATAGTTATTATAGCCTATTCGTTCATTTTTTTGTGGAATTTCACCTTTTATCTCCAGAATGAGTCCGGCGAGTGTTTCAACTTCCTGCGATACGTCATCAAAGTCATCCTCTTTAATTTCTTCAATTTTAAAGAAGTCATTCAGCTGAATCTTGGCTTCAAAAATAAATGTATGACTATCGATGCGGGTATACAACTTCAGATCGTCGTCGTATTCATCGCTTATATCGCCTACAATTTCTTCAATTATATCTTCGAGCGTAACAATTCCTGAAGTACCTCCGTATTCGTCGACCACAATGGCCAGGTGAACTTTGTTTTTTTGAAACTCCTTGAGCAAATCGTCAATTTTTTTAGTTTCAGGTACATACAATGCCTGACGAATAAGGCTCTGCCACCTGAAGTTATCGGGTTTATCAAGGTGGGGCAACAGGTCTTTGCCGTACAAAATACCTGTGATATTATCACGGGTACCAGTATACACAGGGATTCGTGAATAACCCGACTGAATTATCAATTCTATCAGTTTTTTGAAGGTAGTTCGTATATCCACATCCACCATATCCACACGGGATGTCATAATGTCGATTACCTGTATATTACCAAATTTAATGATTCCTTCAAGAATTTCAGTATCCTCATTTGTGTCATCTGAAGTAAGTTCAAGTGCATGAGAAAGTTCGTCAATTGAGATATTGGAGTTATACAAGTTGGATAGTTTCCGGTTGACCAAGGTAGTCGATTGAATAAGAACCCGTATAAGGGGCGAAAATACGGATTCCATGAATGCCATTCCCGGAGATGTGAAGGCGGCAACTTTACGACTTTCGCGGGTAGCATATACCTTAGGTAGAATTTCACCAAACAGCAGGAGCAAAAAGGTAATGATGACAGTTTGAAATATAAAACCAAATGCAGGAGCCATACTGAAATCGATAAGCCGGTTAGTGACCAGTGTCAGTATCAGAATGATGGTTACATTGACCAGGTTATTGCCAATCAGAATTGCAGCAAGCAGGCGTTGAGGAGTTTCCAGTAGGTGTAAAATACGTTTGTCTCTCGTATCGTTTCCGTTTTCCATGGCTTCGAGAGTGGCAGGATTGAATGAAAAAAACGCAACTTCGGACGCTGATATAAGTCCCGATAGTACCAGAAGTACACCTGCAAACAACAATGCTGCCCCATCGCCAACGGTGAATGGATTGTAACTGATTGTATGTATAAAAAGTAATTCGATAAGCACCATTCTGTGTATGAAACTGATTTTAACTGCAAAAATAGATAATTTAAATAACTTAAGAACTAATTAATCTGAATAAATGTTGTAATAACGGGAAACAACTTGTTAAACTTAAAAAATACGATCATGGAAGATAAACTGGTTACCCTGGCCATTCGTACCTATCAGCGCGCACAGATGATAAAAACGGTGCTGGAAAAAGAAGGTATTGAAACCGTGATTCATAATTTAAATCTCGAACATCCTGAAATGGCCGTAGGTGTGAGAGTTCGTATTCGTGAAAGTGATTTGCCACGTGCACTCACCATCGTAGAACAAATGGAACGTGCCTGGGAAGACGAGCAGGAGAAGGAAATAGCCCGTCAGGTACTTATTCCACTTGATTTTGCTGACTATAATCCCAAAACCATTGATATTGGTTTTCAAATGGCTGGCAATATGGGTGCCGAAGTCGTCCTTATGTATGTATATTTCAGTCCGGCTTTTACCATTTCGATGAATAATGACGTGAGCGCTTACACCATCAGCGATGGTGAATTACTGCGGCGTATTATTACATCGGCCAATGCCGACGTTGATAATATGGGCAACCTGATTCGTCGTCGTATAGCTGCCGGTGAGTTGCCCGAAGTGTCATTTCGGTTCGAAGTGAAAGAAGGTGTGCCTGAAGATCAGATTCTTGATTATTGTAAACGCTATACTCCTGATTTGGTGGTGATGGGCACACGGGGCAAGAAAATTTCAAACGAATTGATTGGAAGCGTCACTGCTGAAGTTATTGAATCGTGCGGGATGACTGTATTTGCGATACCGGAAATGATGAAACTAAACGATTTGTTGATGATGAAACGGGTGGCTTTTATCACAAATTTCGATCAGAAGGACCTGATTGCAATCGATAAGGTGATTGCAACATTTGGTGTCGATAATCTCGAAATAACGTTTATTCATGGTTCGAATAAAAAACAGGTGTGGGATGAAATTATGCTGACAGGTATTAAAACTTATTTCAGTAACCATTATCCACAATTGCGAACAAATTATGATTTAGTGGAATCGACCGAGTCACCTGAAAAAATCAATGAATTTATTGAGAATATGAAAGTTGATGTACTTGCTTTTAATAGTCGGCGTAAAAACATCTTTACCCGCATTTTTAATCCCGGTTTAGCTTACAAGATGATCTATCATTCTAATGTTCCGCTCTTTGTAACTCATATCTAAACAAAAAAAACCCCGATCCAAAAGAGGAAAGGGGTATTTTTTCTGACTTCCTGAACGCCAAATTATGCAGGATGGATTGCTTCTGACGGACAAACATCGGCACAAGTTCCACAATCAGTGCATAAATCAGGATCAATAACATAAATGTCACCTTCCGAAATTGCATCAACAGGGCACTCGCTGATACAAGAACCGCAAGCGATGCAATCTTCATTAATTACGTAAGCCATTTTTAAAAAGATTTTTTGTTAGTACTAATTAGCACCACAAAAGTAGAAACTTTTCTGTATACCTGAAATTATTTTAATAAATAAAGCAGATTTTAACGCAGCACTTCCATTTTTATGTCCTTCATTGGTGTCAAAGGTGTATTGTTATACCTATCTTTGCATCGTTTTCAGGCAATAAACCCCCATTCACTTCGTTTACTTGCTGAAAGAAAGATGAAAAAGTTTTTACTCGTTTTGCTGTTTTCTGTTATGTTGATGCCGCTTTCGGCTCAGGGTAACCTTACCGATCTGGACTTCAGGGTCTTTAGATTGGGCTTTCTGTTGGGTACAAATACCATGGATTTCAGGATCGATCATTCAGAAATGGTTCAGGATGGTAAGGTGTATTATGCTGATGTTTCACAGTTGGTGCCCGGTTTTTCAGTAGGATTAATAACTGATTTACGTCTCCACCGCTACCTGAGCTTTCGGTTTACACCTTCCTTGTTGCTGGGCGAAAGGAATTTGAATTTCAGAGCTTTCGATAAAGCTTCAGGTTTGTTAGCCGATTCAGTTCATATTGTCAATATATTCTCGTTACCCATCGAGTTGCCTTTTTTATTTCGTTACAATGCTGAACGATATGGAAATTTTAAACCCTATGTCGAAGCCGGTTTTGGCGCTATGTTCGATTTGGGTCGCGACGAGTTGCGTGAGGTCACCATTAACCTGCCGGATGTTTTTTTTACTGCAGGTGCCGGCTGCGATATTTATTTCCGGTATTTTAAACTGTCGCCTGAAGTACGAGTTAATTTTGGTCTGACCAATGTGCTGACTCCCAAATTTCCTACTCCTGAAAATACCACCCGCTTAACATATACAAATGCCTTGTCGGGGCTGTTTTCACGTGTATTATTGTTTACCCTGAATTTTGAATAAATGAAACCACTATTTACTATACTTCTTGCCATATCTATTGTTGCAGGATTTAGTTCCTGCGATGATACCTCTGTAACGGATGCAGGAATCACAGGAATTGCATTTTCGAAAGATACACTCACCTTCGATACTGTGTTTACAACCGTTGGTAGTGCTACGGCACGGGTGATGGTATACAACCGGCGTTCGCAGCCCCTGGTTATTGAGAATCTCTATCTGGCTGGTGGCAGTAGTTCTCCATTTCGGGTCAATGTAGATGGCGCTGCCAATAAGGATCATCGTTTCGGACCCATTACCCTGCGCGCCCGCGACTCCATGTATATTTTTGTGGAAGTAAAAATTGATCCCCTGAAAAGCGATGCACCGTTGCTTATTCGCGATTCGTTACTGTTTACTACCAACGACGGGTTCACGAAAATGGTGCTGGAAGCATTCGGACAGGATATGGAAGTGCTTCGTTCACTGCATGTCAAAAACGATACCTCACTGAATGCAAAGCTGCCTTATCTTATATATGGCGATTTGGTGGTCGACTCGGCAGCCACCTTGCAATTAGCTCCCGGTACCCGGCTGTTTTTTCATAACAATTCAAATCTGATGGTGTATGGAAATCTGAAAGCGGAGGGCACCCGGGCTGAGCCTGTGTCCATTCGCGGCGATCGATTGGATAGAATCGGATTTACTACTCCCGTTCTCTACAACCTGGTTGCCGGACAATGGGGAGGTGTTTATCTTCTCAATCCAACAGGCAATCATGTGCTAAGGCACGTCAATATCAACAGTGGCTATGTGGGTATTTATTTTGTGAACAGGGACAAACAAAACAAGCCTCATCTCGAAATTTCCGATTGCAGAATTCACAACTTTTTATTTTACAATTTGGTCGCTGTAAATGGGGACATGACCGTCAGCAATTCAGCCATTACTAATTCAGGAGGTTATACAGTTTATCTGAATGGTGGAAGGCATACCTTTTATCATTGTACGATAGCTAATTATTTCAATAATCCAACCCAATCGGTTGCACGGGATAATGCGCCGGCATTTATGATGATGACTCTGGCGAGGAGTTATCCCATGGAGACACGCGTGTACAATAGTATTATTGCAGGTTCGGCGCAGAATGAGCTTTCACTTGCGTCGCGTTTCGATTCGCTTTACAACGCCGATATTGCTTTTTCATACATTAAAAGGACCAAAGCACTCGAACTGCCTCAGTTTCGCCAGGTACGATGGTCGGAGCTGCGCGATACTGTATTTAAAGGTACGGTACAAAATCTTGAAAAAGAATTAACGTACAATTTTATGCCCGATTCGGTATCTCCGGCACGCGGTATTGCTGATCCTGAAATGGCAAAGCGATTCCCCTTCGATTTAAACGGAAGGAATCGCCTTGCAGATGGGGCTCCCGATGCAGGAGCGTATGAATGGGTAGATTAAGTTATTTCAGTATTCTGTAATTTTGGTTTCCTATTCGTAATACATACATTCCCTTCGGAAGAAAATCAAGCTTCAACACAGAACGATCTTCATAAACTGTGGTATGTATAAGCAGTTTCCCCGTCAGGTCGAAAAACTGAATGATATGTCCTGCAGCATTTTCGATGGTTACATGGTCGGTAAATCGCGTGGGATAAACCTTGATATTTGATAGGTTTATATCCTCATTTCCCGATGTAAGATTGGACGTATTAAAGGTAACATGTTGTATTCTCCATTCAGGACCACCGTCGGGAATCCTCGCATACGCCTGATTGGCTGGAAGTGCCGGAAATGCAATTTCATCCATTAACACGAGTTCTCCAAATTTATTATCAGCGTATAAGCTAACATATTCGCCTGAAGCACTCAATTTAATGTTTAGGTGCAGCGGACCCTGTCCCAGATCTTCGTCGGCCCATAGTGTCAGAAAACCCTTTGCCGGGATGATAGCCTCATCACTTTGAGGTATCTTCCAGTAATCAGGTACGGATTGCTTGTCGGAAACATACCATCCTGAAATATTAACGGGTTCATTTCCTGCGTTGTAGAGTTCAATGAAATCATCTTTATTTCCATAGGGATCCGGTATAACAGAGTTTGAGGCTACAATTTCGTTGATAAATACCTGCACATTGTCGAGAGGGTCGGGTGAAGTATCGAGTTCGTAAACAGCCTTCAGGGTAATATTCGGACTAACCACTCCCGAAATCACCGGCGAGGTATTAGCGCCCCCTTCGTTATTAAAATAGAGCTTCATTTCCAGATTGAAACGCATATCAGAGCTGGATGCGTTTGCCTGATGAACTTCCACAGCTACCACATTGTTTCCGGTCAGCAGTAGTGATTTGGGTATGGTGAAGTCAGCATAGCCTCCATCATTAGGCGCCGATGCAAAGGTAGAGAAGTTAAGAGGCCCGGTTGGCATATTGAAACGGCCAATTTCCGTACCGTTTACATATATGGCAGCACCATCGTCGACAAACAAACGAAGAGTAACTACATCGATGGTGGTTACATCGCTAAGTGTGAAATTCCTACGAAAGTAACAGGTAGGATATTTATTTGATGCATCTGTTCCAAATCCTACTGTCGTTACCTCACCTTTATTACCGTATCCAAGTTGGGCCAGGCCTTTCTTCCAACCAGTATCAGCAAAATCGATCGATTGCCAGTTACCGGTTGGAGTGGAGTTTTCATCCCAGTATTTCCATTCGCTGTCCCATGGCACTACCGTTTGTACGTTTGCCATTCCATCAACTTCCCAGTTTTTAAATACATAGCCTTTTACAGGATTAGCTATCAGAGTGAAATTTCTTCCTGCAAAGCTCCTAAGTTCGATGGAAGCATCGGGAATAGGTACATTATTGAATGTGTATGTTGCATTGGGCAGATTTGAACTAATGCTGATTGGATACTGAGCCGCTCCATTCATGAAACGGGTACTCAGGAAATTAAACATAGTTGAAGCCCTGGTTGCCGAGAAGTTTTTCATTAGTTGAATATCCGTTTCAAATTCCCGTTCGGATGCATTCCAGCGTTGCTTATGAAAAGCAATTTCAGGACGGATTTTGGCGGCCAGTGAGTCGATTATGTGATCGATTCGTTGAGGTCGAAAGGTTGATGATAAGTGAATGGTAAAGCGGTCAATCAATTCGTTACGAAAGCTTTCATTTTCAATTAATCGTTTGAAAAGTTGTGTTGCCCAGGGCTGGGTTTGTTTTTCAGGATTTTCACCCAACGCATAGGTGAGCGAATTGAAATTATGCAAATCTTCGATGTATAAATTGAACCCAAAATCGGTATCAAACAAAATCCATCGCCATTTACCATCTGCTTTCTTTTTCCACATCCTGATATTATTATGTGGCCAGTCGTAGTTAGCAACAAAGATATTGGTCAACAAAACCTGAATGTAACTCGAAACATCCATTTTATTTTTTAACTCATTATAAACTGAGTTACTGCTAATATCGTTGCTCTGAATATAATTTATTAGTTCAAGATAGCGGGGATCGTATTGTATCTCAAAGTTTTCAATCATTTCCACCTCTTCATTATCCAGTCCATGCTCGGTAAACATAAGATCGGCATTCGAACGCTGTCTTAAATTCTGGATTCCGTAATATTCACCATTCATAAACAAAACTGCCGGTTCATAGGCGAGATATTCAATATCCATTCGACCCATTACCAGTGATTGCATCATTCCGTCGCGCATCATAGAATACTTAAAGTCGTTGCCGGAGTTGCGAAGCGTGATGTCTTTGTACTGCAGGTGAGGGCGGGAAGAGAAAATCGGGTACTTCAACCGGTTGCTGCCCAACTTCTTTTTGGGTTGAATATGTAGCGACTTTTGAGGATTAAAGGTCAGTGAGGCACATCC
Source organism: Paludibacter sp. (assembly GCA_034002585.1). Classification (GTDB taxonomy): domain Bacteria; phylum Bacteroidota; class Bacteroidia; order Bacteroidales; family Paludibacteraceae; genus Paludibacter. The sequence goes on along the minus strand of JAVFAG010000001.1, from coordinate 74,713 downwards.
TGCAGTTTGTATATCCACTTCCTGATTGAGTCGTGATATTTTTTGCCGATCGAATAATTCGAAATTCGCCGGACGATCCCAGCTCTGGTTCCAGTTGTAAGCGTTTCCATCGCCACATCCAACAATACCATTGGTTCCCTGTACATAAATACCGATTGTATTGTCGAACAGATTCGCTGTGGGAGTTACCAGAGATACTACCGGAAGATTAAATTCACGCTGTCCGATAAGGTAGGTTGCTGTTGAAATGTCGCTTGCAATTTTTCCTTCAGCAAAAGCCCTGGCCCGAACCACGGTATTCGAATTAATCTGAATGGAAGTGCCCGGAGTATAGGCTTGTGAAACAGAGGGATGAGGATCCTCGCTGTTCAGATTGTAATAAATTGTTTCCCCTGCAACCGGAGTTGCAAAGGCAATGCTTACAGGTGATGCATAGAGCCCGCCCGACACAGTAAGTGCTGGCTTTGTACAACGTTGTGCAGCGTTCTTCTTACCGTTATTGGAAGTGCCAAAACTAAATTCTTCAAAAAATGTCCAGGTGTCACCACCATCAGTAAGCCGACCGTACGATGTATTACGGTATTGCGCAGGGTACATCACATAATCGACTACTTCGCCGGAATAATTAAAGATGTAGAGGATTCCGCCTTCCGGCTCGAGCTTAAAGGAGGCATGGTATTCCATATCGTGCTTTTCCATGAAGATGGTGTTATATCCACCTGCATCAACTTTTTTATATGGAAACTGCCATTTCATGGGCTCATCAGGATTGTCGGTTAAAAAATAGTCATTTTGAAATATATCCTGACTGGTGGGATTGTATATCTCAATCCACATACTATAGTTATAACCTTCGTCAAGAACCGCCGAAACATTGTTCGACATTAGTTCGTTGATTTTTAATTGGCCCGATGCTGAAATAGATAAAATGAAAATTAGTGGTAATACAAGTCGTTTCATCGATTTGAGTGTAATAATTGAAATGATTCCGACTTCAAAATTACATCATTTTTTGTAAATAATGACTGTGTTGCTGTTAATAGATGAATTCTTTTAAATTCATTCCATTTTTTGTTTATCAACCTAAAGCACCTGAGACAATGTCGGCCAGGTGTACACCACGTATATCGAGGTTGTTTTTTGCGATATAGCCATTTATATTCATCAGGCAGGAGGCCTCTGTACTGACGATGAACTTTACACCTGTATTCAGTGCATTAATTACTTTTTTCTCGGCCATGGCTGCCGATATGGATGTATGTTTCACCGCAAAAGTACCTCCAAAGCCGCAACAGGTATCACTTTCGTTCATTTCAACAATTTCCAGGCCTTTCATCATTCGAAGCAACCGGCGTGGTTCGTCGTGAATTCCATATTCCCGCAGGGCCGAACATGCATCGTGAAAAGTTACTTTGTGCTTAAAACTGCCGGGTAAATGATCAATTTTCAAAATATTGATAAGGAAATCGGATAATTCATAAATTTTAGTGCTAAGCTGCTGGTAACGTTCCAGTTCATCAGGCCGATTTTTGAGTAATTTTGGATAATGGTTTATAATATATCCTGTACAGGAGGCAGATGGCGATACAACAGGCATTTCCGGATTGAAGTCGTGAAGAAATTTTTTGGCCAGCTGTGTTGCTTCGGGCCAGTAGCCGCTGTTGAAGGCGGGCTGGCCACAACAGGTCTGGTCGGGATTGTAATGCACCCGGCAACCCGCTATCTCCAACACTTTCATAGTGTTGAAAGCCGTTTGAGGATACAGCTGATCGATAAAACAGGGAATAAAAAGTTGTACATCCATACTAGTTCAATAATAAAAATCGATATATACTGGTAAATGATCGGAATATCCTTCCTGATACTTCATTCCCTGATAGGTTCGAAAAGGCTGTTGCCCCAGGTATTGCTTGTCGTCGGTAAGCAAAAAAGGAGGACTCAGAATGACCGCACCTTCAGGCAATGTGTGAAAGGCTGAGCCCGGATGCAATAACGTCCTCGACACTATCAGTTGATCGAGCGCTCCCCATTCTCCCGCATGCTTGTGAGTGCCTTTGCCGGCCTTATGAAGAGGAAACATCAAATTTACCAGTTGACTTTCCACTGTTTCGTATTCCTTAGCTTTCAGTACATTCAGCATACTATGATTATCGGGGTAATCATTAAAATCGCCCATAATAACTACCAATGCATTTATGTTTCTGCTGAAAATCGAATCGACTTTCTCCCGCACTACCGAGGCTACAAATATACGATTTTGTTCTGATTCCAGCTCACCACCCAGGCGCGATGGAAAATGACAAACAAAACAATGCAGGGTGTCGCCGGTAGGTACCTTTCCTGCAACGTACAGAATATCGCGGGTACGCGATGCTGGTGCATGTGGAAAATGAATGCGCACAGGTTGATGGTGTAGTGGCCTGAAAAATTCAGGTTGATAGAGCATGGCCACATCCACACCGCGTGCATCGGGCGACTCGTAATGGATGAACTTATACCCGAGATTTTTTATGGGTGAATATTGGGTGAGATCAATCATTGCCCGGCGACTTTCTATTTCGCATAAACCAACCACTGCAGGCGGGTTCCATCCACCGGCCACCAATACCCGGCCAATATGGATTAATTTGCGGCGGTAACGAGCATAATTCCATCCACGAAGGCCTCCGGGCAGGTATTCCTCGTCGTGGGTTAGACTGTCGTCGTCGAGGTCGAATAAATTTTCAACATTATAACTCATCACCCGGAAGGTGTTTTTTGCAATCGGAGTGCCTGATTGAGCATGCGACAGACAGCCGAGCATAGCTATCGCTAGTGTAAACATCATTTTTTTCATTGTAGGTAGAGGTTAAGTAGTTAAAAAACGGGCAGAAATACGAATGCTCTCATTCCCCTTCCTGCCCGCCGGTAAAATTATTTTTTGCGGTTACGATCGCGCATCATTTTTTCCTGTTCTTTTTGCATTTTCTGAAGTTTTTCCATGAAGCTTAATTTCTTCGGAGCATCGGGTTTGCCCTGTTTCTTCGAATTGGCAGCACGTTTGGCATGCAACTGAGCCAACAACTTCTTTTCATCAACCGTTGCCCGAATGGCATAGGTCTGCGCAATCGAAATCAGGGTGGATACAAAATAGTAATAACTCAATCCCGAAGCGTAATTGTTGAAGATGAACATAAACATAATCGGCATCAGGTACATCATCCACTTCATCATGCCCGCACCCGGCTGATCGGGAGTTGCGGTATTGGCCATGTTCAGTTTTGTCGAAATAAGGGTGGCGATGGTCATCAACAGGGTAAATAAGCTGATATGATTACCAAAGTAAGGAGTTATAAGAGGAATATACACATCCCAGCTAACAATGGCATCGTAGGCCGAAAGGTCTTTTGCCCACAGGAAGCTTTCGCCACGAAGTTCGATAGATGCAGGGAAAAAGCTGAACATAGCGAACAGAATAGGCATCTGGAGCAGGGTGGGAAGACAGCCGCTAAACGGGCTCACGCCTACCTTACCATAAAGTTCCATAGTTGCTTTCTGACGTTCCGCAGGCTTATCGGCAGGAATACGGGCATTGATCTCATCAATTTCCGGTTTTAAAACCCGCATCTTAGCACTGGAAACATAGGATTTGTAGGTAAGTGGATACAATACCAGTTTGATAACCACCGTCATCAGCAGGATAATAATTCCAAAATTGTCGATGAACTGACTGAAAAGGTTGAACATCGGAATGATAGCAAAGCGGTTTACCCATCCGAAAATACCCCAACCCAGAGGTACAAGATCACGCAATTTCAGCTTCTCATCCGCCGGAATTCCTTTATCGTATCCCGATAAGATCTTGTATTTGTTAGGTCCAAAGAAAAAGCGGAAATTCACATCTTCCCAGTTTCCACCGGCTGTAGCAGCGGTAAGGTCAACCTGCATTTCGGCTTTGTAGGTTTTCAGGTAGCCGCTTTCTTTTCCTTCTACCTTACTTTCCAGCAGAGAATTGCTAAACTCCTTATCGGCAATGATTACCGAGCTAAAGAACTGATCCTTAAAGGCTACCCATTTTATTTTGTTGGCAATTTTTTTTGCATCATCTTTTGCGGCGTTCAGACTTTCCATATCGTCGGCCACATACTTGTAGGTGAGTGTGGAATAGCGTTCTTCAAACTGACGACCTTTTTCCTGTTGTCTTATCTTAGCATCCCAGTTGAAAATCATGTAGTTCGATCCCAGTGGCATTATGGTGTTCATCTGGTTGGAACGAACGGTAAAACGCAACATGTAATCGTCGGCTGGCAGGGTATAAATAAAATCGAGACTTGCATCGGTTGCCGATTGCAAACGCAGGGTCAGCGTTTGATTCCCCAATGAGTCGGTTTCGATTTCGCCCGGTGAAGAAAAGTAAAGCTGACTGGTGTTTACGATATGGTTGTTGCGTAATGCCAGTGTAAAGCTATAGTCGGCTTCTTCCTGGTTAAACAGTTCCACCTGTGAGGAATCCTGCGAGAGGTAGTTTTTCAATTGTGCGGAAAGTACTTTTCCTCCTTTGCTGCTAAGCGTAAGGCGCACCAGGTCGTTCTCAAGGATATATTTTTGTTCTTCGCCCTGTGCGGCAGCACTGAATTCGCCAAATGCATTCAGGGCTTGTTTGGCAGCCAGTGAATCGGAAGCAATTGAGTCGGGTCCTGCCTGTTCGATGGCAACCTGTTGCATAGCTGCAGTTTTGGCTTCTGCTTCTACCTGAGCCTGATAGACAGCACTGATGGAGTCGTTGTAAGCTTGCTGACGGGCTAACTCTTCTTCACTCGGACGATTGAGTAGCGAAAAGCCAATCAAAATTCCAATAATCAGGAGAAAGCCAATAATCGTATTTTTATCCATTTTTAAAAGTTGTTTTACTGAATTGCAGCCTGTATAAAGCTGATAAATAAAGGATGTGGGTTAACCACTGTACTTCTGTATTCAGGATGAAACTGAACCCCAATATACCATTTATGGGAGTTCAATTCGATAATTTCCACCAGATGTGCTTCTTCGTTTACTCCGCTACAAGTCATGCCGGCCGCTTCAAATTGTTCTTTGTATGCATTATTGAATTCATACCGGTGACGGTGACGTTCTCGTATTGTCGTTTCTCCATAAATAGCCGCCGCCTTACTTCCGGGTGTGAGTGAACATTCGAAAGCACCAAGTCGCATACTTCCACCCAGATCCAGCACGTTTTTCTGTTCATCCATAATATCAACGATATTGTTCGGGGTAGTTGGATCAATTTCGGTGCTGTTGGCATCTTTGAATCCTAGTACATTGCGTGCAAACTCAATCGACATGGTTTGCATACCCATGCAAATACCCAGGCAGGGGATGTTGTGTTCACGTGCAAACCTGAGGGCTGAAAATTTTCCTTCCATGCCGCGGGTGCCAAATCCCGGTGCGATGAGAATTCCATCTACTTTACCGAGTCTTTTCTCGATGTTTTCATCGTTGAGCTTGTCAGATAGAATCAGGTCGAGTTTAAGTTTGCGGTTATTGTAGGCCGATGCATGAATCAGCGATTCGATAATTGATTTGTAGGAGTCGGGAAGTTGAACATATTTCCCAACAAGGGCAATCCGGACTTCATCTTTCGCATTTTCGAGTTTTTCAACAAATGCGGTCCACTTGTCCATATTAGCAGCAGGCGTGGTGGCAGTATCGAAACCCATTTTGGCGAGTACTACCTCGTCGAGTTTCTCGGCCATCATGTTGAGGGGGACCCTGTATATTGATGGAACATCGATGGATTGCATAACGGCATGAGGTTCAACATTGCAGAAGAGCGCCACTTTTTTACGCATTTCCATGGAAATATTGTGTTCGGTGCGCAGTACCAGAATATCGGGCTGCACTCCCTGTTCCTGAAGCGCTTTTACCGAGTGTTGGGTAGGCTTTGTTTTGAGCTCTTTGGCAGCGGCCAGGTAAGGGACGTACGTGAGGTGAACGATGAGGCAGTTTTTGCCCAGCTCCCAGCGCAACTGACGCACACTTTCGATGTAAGGCAGCGATTCAATATCTCCGACAGTTCCACCAATCTCAGTGATTACAAAATCGTATTCTCCCTTACTTCCCAACGATTTGATATTTCGTTTAATTTCATCGGTAATGTGAGGGATAATTTGTACTGTTTTGCCAAGGAAATCGCCACGGCGCTCTTTATTAATGACATTTTGGTAAATTCGTCCGGTCGTAACATTATTCGCTTTATGTGTTTCCACATTCAGAAAACGTTCGTAATGACCCAGGTCCAGGTCAGCCTCATGGCCATCAACTGTAACATAACACTCGCCATGTTCATAGGGATTGAGTGTTCCCGGATCCACATTGATATACGGATCCAGCTTTTGGTTCGTAACCCTGAATCCTCTTGCCTGAAGTAGTTTTCCCAGTGAGGCAGCAATAATTCCTTTTCCCAGCGACGATGTAACCCCGCCTGTAACAAAAATGTACTTGGTTTTGTCCACGATGGTAATATTCTTAAAATAATGCATTTTAAGTCTGCAAATTTCGCAAAAAAAAATGAATTCTGAAAATTAAAAATGATGAATACAGTACTTATTGTATCAATAAAAAACAAATCAGGGCATCTTCGTGGAAAATGCCCTGATGTTATTGGTAGAGTGAAAGAATTATACTTCTTCTGTAGCTTTATCTTCTTTTACTTCTTTTACTTCCTTTACTTCTTTTGCTTTTTTAGCCTTTTCAGCTTTCACCATTTTTTCAGCGGCTTCGTTGATTAACTGATCTTTCAGATCGGCCAACTGTTGGATGTCGCCAAGAGTAGTTTTCTCAGCAGACTGGATAACTACCGGTTCTTCTTTTTTAGCTTTCTTGACTTTTCTTGCAGCTTCTCCGTTTGAGTCAGATGATGCGGCAGCTTTCTCGGCACGTTTCACATCTTCGTGGATGCGGCTGTGTGAAAGAATGATGCGTTTAGCGTCCTTGTTGAACTCGATAACTTTGAACATCAGTTTTTCATCCAGTTGAGCCTGTGCTCCGTCTTCCTTGATCAGATGTTTGGGAGTAGCAAAACCTTCAACGCCATAGGGCAACGAAACTACGGCACCCTTATCCATCATTTCGATGATTGTACCTTCGTGAACACTATCAACAGTGAACATGGTTTCGAGCACATCCCATGGGTTTTCTTCCATTTGTTTGTGACCCAGGCTCAAACGACGGTTTGCTTTGTCGATTTCCAGTACCTGAACTTCGATTTCGCTTCCAATCTGAGTGAATTCTGATGGATGTTTTACTTTCTTGGTCCACGAAAGGTCAGAAATATGAATCAGTCCGTCAACACCTTCTTCGATTTCTACAAAAACACCAAAATTGGTGAAGTTGCGAACCTTAGCAGTGTGCTGTGAGGCTACTGCATATTTTTCTTCAATATTTTCCCATGGATCCGATTTCAACTGTTTGATACCCAACGACATTTTACGCTCTTCACGGTCGAGTGTCAGGATTACAGTTTCTACTTCGTCGCCCACTTTCAGGAAGTCCTGTGCCGAACGCAGGTGCTGCGACCAGCTCATTTCCGAAACGTGGATAAGACCTTCAACACCCGGTGCTATTTCAACAAACGCTCCATAGTCGGCCATTACCACAACTTTTCCTTTCACCTTGTCGCCCAGTTGCAGGTCGGCGCTCAGTGCATCCCATGGATGTGGAACCAATTGTTTCAGACCTAATGCGATACGTTTCTTCTCATCATCGAAGTCAAGAATAACCACATTGATTTTCTGATCCAGTGTTACAATTTCTTCAGGATGCGTTACGCGGCCCCACGACAGGTCGGTGATGTGGATAAGTCCATCAACACCACCCAGGTCGATAAACACACCGTAAGAAGTGATGTTTTTAACGGTACCTTCAAGTACCTGACCTTTCTGCAGTTTGCCAATGATTTCTTTCTTCTGATTTTCGAGTTCAGCTTCGATAAGAGCTTTGTGCGAAACCACAACGTTTTTGAATTCGTGGTTGATTTTGATAACCTTGAATTCCATTGTTTTGTTCACGAATACATCGTAGTCGCGGATAGGTTTCACATCGATTTGTGATCCGGGAAGGAATGCTTCGATACCAAAGATATCTACGATCATACCACCCTTTGTGCGGCATTTCACGAAACCTTTTACTACTTCCTGCGACTCGAGTGCTTCGTTTACGCGATCCCACGAACGGGTAGCACGTGCTTGTTTGTGTGAAAGGATAAGCTGTCCTTTTTTGTCTTCCTGGCTTTCGATGTACACTTCCACTTTATCGCCTACTTTCAGTTCGGGATTGTAGCGGAATTCGCTCATCGGAACGATACCGTCCGATTTATAGCCTACATTTACAACTACTTCGCGTTTGTTAATCGAAATTACCGTTCCTTCAACCACCTCTTTGTCTTTGATGGCGTTCAGGGTGTTGTCGTACACACTTTCGAGTGCTTTCTTGGCATCCGAAGTCATTGTGTCGCCTTTTTCATACGCATCCCAGTCGAACTCTTCTTCAACTGCAACAGGTGCTGCAGGAGCTGGTTTAACCGCTGTGGGAGCTTCTTCAATTACCACCGGTGCAGCTTCTTCAGCTACAGGTGTTTCTTCTTGTTCAGTTACAGAAGGGCTGGCAACTTCAGCAGCAGGAGCTTCTTCTGATTCGGGTGTTGCTTCTACAACAGCTTCAGCAGCTACTGTCTCTTCGGCAATCGGGGTGGTTTCTTCAACCGGAATTTGTTTTTCTTCCATGAATGAAAACTTGTTTTTTACTAATAAATAGTAGGTTAGACTTTATGTTGATATAAAAATTGCGGGTGCAAAGATAGCTATTTTTTTGAATATACTATCAGAATCTGCTGAAAATTGTCCTGATTTTCATTGGTTTCTCAGGATGATTGCCTCCACAAAGCGTTACAGCATTCATCAAAATCTGATGCTTTACCTTTGTTGCCTGATTGTTGCTGTTGTAGGTCACACGTACAGGAACGATAATGAAATCGGAATATTCGGATAGCTGCGAGCTGTTATTTCCGGCCGCTTTAAACTCTCCGCTTATCAACCGTGAAAGATCGAAATCGTAATAATACTCCAACTCATTTGTTGTTGGATTTCGCTCAGGCGTATATGTGCCTAAAACCGCCACCGTGTCGGATGGAAGTTCCTTGCGTGCAAAAAAACGATCCATGGAACTTTGTTTTACCATCAAAAGTGTTCCGGTGACAGGTTGTGATAAGGTGCTGTTTTCAATTTCAGCAATATCCAGGCGCAAACGTGCACTGTTGAGAAATAAGCGCTTATCCGAAGAATTCATTTTCTGATGCATCGCCCGGATGGGTACGCGCACACGAGTGAAAATATTAGCCGGCGACGAAACATAATGAAACTGTTTGGGTTGAGCCTGCAACGAAGCCAGAACGGCATTTGCATCGGGATGAAGGAAACGGTTTACCTGACGAACCGACTGATTAGCCGGAAAGGTAAATACATTGGTTACTTTTACAAGGCTGTCCTGACCGGTACTTCCTTTAATATTGTAGGTATAGTGATGGAAATATTCTATATTGATTTGCTTAATATAAAGCATAGTAGCCGAACCGAAATCGGTAGTGATATACAATCCTTTAAAGAAATTGAGAAAAGCCTCTTCGCTGGCGTAAATTGCAGGAGTTGCTTTTGAAAAACGCTGAAGGAAGTCATTAGTCAGCTTAATAGCAACTGTGCTTGAATCAGTTTTTCCTGAAGCATCGACAGCAGTAATTGTTTTCTTTCCTATCAGCAGTGATTTATCGGTATAGTCAGCAGGATTGATATTGGATGGATAAGCCTGTGTATAGGTAAAGGTTGACTTGTTCATTTCGTATACACTGATATGCATGGGTGAATATTTATCCCCAAAATACCGTTGGTAATAGAGAGTCAGATACACTGAATCGGGTACAATTCCAAGGTTGGCCGGATATATATACGATGCTGGTTTTTCGACCTGTGCAAAAATATCGGCATGAGTTGTGCCGTATTTTTCATCGTAAAATGTACCGAGCAAAAAGGAATCGGGGTAGGCAAAAATGGCCGGAACTTTATAATCTTCAGACCGAAGTGTAAAGGTTTCAGCGTTAACGGCAATTTGGTCGTCTGAATTAAGCAGTTGGCTGCCCATGTCGGAAACGGTAATATCGGAGCAGGAAGTAATCAGCAGCGATGCGACAAGTGTAAAAACTAAAAAACGAATATTCATACGGTGATAATTTGTTTTCTGACGGTCGGTTGAAACCTGTATGCGACGGATTGAGAGTTAGAGAGGATTATATAACACTGTCGTAGAAACGGACGTATTCATCGACATAGTCTTCGTCCTCACGATAGGGGAGAATTTTCTTGCCGGTTTTCCGAATATAGTCGAGTACCTGAGGGTTGGTCCCAGGCTCCGATTGAATCACACCATCGGCATAATCGATAGCCAGCTGGTTCAACTTTACAAAATCGATATCGCTTTTTTTGAGATGAGCCACATCCGCCACATTAATGCCATCGAGCAAAAGTTTATCGGCAAAAAGACTACGGAAAGGCTGCTTAAAGTCATCGTTGAAAAGCGAATAGATTACTTTAGAGTTTTTGAAAAACGGGTCCTGATTATAGGCTTTTTTGATGTAAAGTGGTGCCAGTGCGGTCATCCAACCCAGGCAATGTATCACATCAGGAGTCCATCGCAATTTCTTAACAGTTTCCATTACTCCTCTGATAAAGAAAATGGTACGTTCGTCGTTATCGCTGTACTCAATCCCATTGTCGTCGGCTATTGTGTGCTTGCGGCGGAAAAAGTCTTCGTTGTCAATAAAATAAACCTGAAGTCGCGCAGCTTGTATCGAAGCTACTTTAATAATCAGTGGATGGTCGGTGTCGTCAATTATAAGGTTCATTCCTGAAAGACGGATGACCTCGTGAAGCTGATTGCGGCGTTCGTTTATGGCTCCGAATTTGGGCATGAAAGTACGGGTTTCCCGTCCACGGTCCTGCACGGCCTGTGGCAAATACCTGCCCATATCGGCAATCGGTGATGAAGGTAAGTAAGGGAATATTTCCTGAGAAATGTAAAGTACTTTGTTAACTTTTTTCATGCAATGTATATGAAATCTCTTGCAAAGATACGAAATAATTTTGATTTTAACACAGGGTGTTTCTATCCCGATAAGTTTTTGTATTTTTGCATTCTTTTTTTGAGTGTTTAATTCAAATCAGGCTAATCATGCAGTTAGTAACTTCAGTTGTAGGGTTGAACGAGATCCTGCAACCATTACGGGATCAAACAAGGACAGTTGGTTTCGTACCTACCATGGGAGCGCTTCACGAAGGTCACCTTACGCTGGTGAAACGTTCGGTTCGCGAAAATGACTTTACTGTAGTTAGTGTTTTTGTGAATCCAACCCAGTTCAACAATAAATCGGACCTGGAAAAATACCCGCGAAACCTTTCCCGTGATGCTGAGTTGTTGGAAGAGGCAGGTTGCTCTTTGGTATTTGCCCCGGAAGTAGAGGCAATGTACACTCCTGATGAACTGAGCAAACCCTTTGAATTTGATTTTGCAGGTCTCGACCAGGTAATGGAAGGACGTTTCCGGCCGGGTCATTTCAACGGAGTGGTGCAGGTGGTAAGTAAACTCTTTAGTCTTGTTCAACCCACTTGTGCCTATTTTGGGGAAAAGGATTTTCAACAACTGGCCATCATCCGTCGTATGAATTCGGTGTTGCAAACCGGAGTCGAGATTGTTGCCTGTCCCATTGTAAGAGAGCCTTCCGGACTAGCCATGAGTAGCCGAAACGAACGTTTAACATCTCAACAACGCGAAATTGCATCGGGAATATCGAAAGTTTTATTCGAATGTCGTACCTTTGTCCCCCACAAGTCGCCTTTCGAAGTTAAATCCTGGGTGGAAACCCGGATCAATTCAATTGAAGGTCTGAGACTTGAGTATTTTGAAATAGCCAATATTACTACTTTGCAGACTGCAAAAAGCTGGTATGAACCTACTGTGGGATGTATCGCTGTTTTTTGTGGTGATGTAAGGTTAATTGATGTTATACAATGTTCGTAACAGTTTTAAAATCAAAGATTCACCGTCCTTCGGTAACGGAAGCTAATCTGAATTACATCGGCAGTATTACCATCGATGAAGATCTGATGGATGCAGCTAACCTTATTGCCAACGAAAAGGTAACCATTGTAAATAATAATAACGGAGCGCGATTCGATACCTATGTAATTACAGGTGAGCGTGGTTCGGGAATGATTTGTATCAATGGGGCTGCAGCACGGCTGGTTCAACCCGGCGATGTAATCATTATTATGGCCTATGCAATGATGACCCTGGAGGAAGCGAAGGTGTTTAAACCCGCTGTGGTGTTTCCCGATACAGCCACCAATCGTTTACTAAAGTGAGCAGTACGGTAATTATCAAGTACAACGCCGGTAATATCAGGTCGGTACTTTTTGCCCTCGAACGCATCGGGGTGGATGCGCTGGTTACCGACGATCCGGAGCTGATTCGCTCGGCCGACCGCGTTATTTTTCCGGGGGTAGGAGAGGCTTCTTCGGCCATGGCTTATCTTCAGGAGAAAGGGCTTGAAAAATTGATACCTTCGCTGAAACAGCCGGTGCTGGGTATTTGCCTGGGTATGCAGCTCATGTGCTCGTTTTCTGAAGAGAATAATACACCTTGCATGGGTATTTTTCCTGCTACAGTTCGTCAGTTCGAAGGTAATACAGGATTGAAGGTGCCTCAGATTGGTTGGAATGAAATCTGCCAGTTGCAATCTCCGTTGTTCGATAAAGTCCCTGAAGCGACCTATGTGTATTTTGTGCACGGGTATTATGTGCCGCTAAATGAGAATACAATAGCCGTTGCCGGTTATGGTTTACCCTACAGCGCTGCAATCCGGAAGGATAATTTTATGGCTGTTCAGTTTCACCCCGAAAAATCAGGCGATGCAGGGGAGCAAATGCTGCGCAATTTTATTTTTTCTACCCATCAGCTTTAATGTTTTGAGATTTTCAGGATGCCTGAATGTGTAAATCAGCATCAGGGATGTAGTTTTTTGCAAAAAAAAAGTATCATAATGAAATTTGACTTGCAACATACCGATTCCGCATCGTGGGCCCGTGCCGGAGTAATTACCACCGATCATGGTACGATAGAAACACCGATTTTTATGCCTGTAGGGACTGTGGCTTCGGTTAAAGCAGTACATTTTCATGAATTAAAAGAGGATATCGAAGCTCAGATTATTCTGGGAAATACTTATCATTTGTACCTGCGTCCGGGCCTTGAAATTCTGGAACAAGCCGGTGGTCTGCACAAATTCAACGGCTGGAATCGTCCGATACTTACCGATAGTGGTGGTTATCAGGTTTTTTCACTTTCAGCAAATCGGAAATTGAAAGAAGAAGGTGCGCATTTTCGTTCGCATATCGATGGCAGTAAACACCTTTTTACTCCCGAAAATGTGGTGGATATTCAACGAATCATCGGTGCCGATATTATGATGGCCTTTGATGAATGTACGCCGGGTGACGCTCCCTATGCCTATGCTAAAACGTCGATGGAGCTTACACACCGTTGGCTCGCACGTGGTTTGCAGCATTTCGATACTACAGAAGATAAGTACGGCTATTCACAGACTTTCTTCCCGATTGTTCAGGGATGTGTGTATCCCGATCTGCGCAGGCAGTCGGCTGAGTTTATAGCTTCACAACAACGGGAAGGGAATGCTATAGGCGGACTTGCAGTGGGTGAACCGGCTGAAAAAATGTACGAAATGATTGAGGTGGTGAATGAAATCCTTCCTTCTGATAAGCCCCGCTACCTGATGGGAGTCGGTACTCCTGAAAATATCCTCGAAGGTATCGAACGGGGTGTGGATATGTTCGACTGTGTGATGCCAACCCGTAACGGTCGCAATGGCATGTTGTTTACTTCCGAAGGGATTATGAATATGCGTAACGAAAAGTGGAAAAATGATTTTTCGCCGCTCGATCCCAACGGAACTTCGTATGTTGATTATTCCTACACAAGAGCTTATCTGCGCCATTTGTTCATCAGTAAGGAATTGCTGGCTATGCAAATAGCATCCATTCACAATCTTGCTTTCTATTTATGGCTGGTGAAGGAGGCACGACGACACATTCTTGCGGGTGATTTTGTTTCCTGGAAAAAGGAAATGCTTACGCGTGTGAGCCGCAGGTTGTAAAAATTTTTACAAAAACAGTCACCCCAAAAGTTATCTTATCTAACTTTTTGGGTGACCGTTTAAAATACGGTTTTATTAATTGAGCTTCAATTATAACCAGCGTACGTAGCAGAAATCCTGTCGGTGCGGCAAGTCTTCATTTTTTGGGAACATACGGAATGCATACCGGAAACTGCCGGCACGATTCATTACGTAGTCGAGACTGAAAAACAAGCGGCTACCTTCGGTACGAACCAATGTCAGCTCCTCCACATCATAAAGTTGCTCTTTGTTGGTTTTCAAGAGGTGTGTAATAACGAGTTCCACACCGATTCCTTTGCTGCTCATTCCTTTGGTGTCGATAATCACTTCAACAGTAGTCCCCTGACCTACATGAGGCTCGTGGGTATCATGATCGACATGGCTCAAATGAACTACCTCAATCTGATCCCAGTTTTGGGCTACATTTTCTTTCCAGGCCGCAATTTCGCGGGCTTTTGCAAAATTATTTTCTTTCAGGTAAGCACTTCGTTTAGCCAGTTTAGAATAGAAACGACTGATGTAATCGTCCATCATACGCTTGGTTGTGAAACGGGGCGTAATCTGAGCAATCGAATTTTTAATGTACTGAATCCATTCGGCTGAGAAACCCTTGGTGTTTTTGGCAAAATACATTGGAACAATTTCATTTTCCAGCATACTGTATAAAGTAGCTGCATCCAATTGATCCTGATGCTCATGATTCTCGTAGGTTTGTTTTTCAGTCAGTGCCCAGCCAGCGCCTTTAACATATCCTTCAAGCCACCATCCATCGAGTACCGAGAAATTCAATACTCCATTCATCTGTGCTTTTTCGCCCGATGTGCCCGATGCTTCCAAAGGTCGGGTAGGCGTGTTCAACCAGATATCAACTCCGGATATCAACCTTTTGGCAAGGCGCATATCGTAGTTTTCGAGGAAAATAACCTTACCCAGGAATTGCGGCATGCGCGAAATTTCAATGATGCGAAGGATTAATCCCTGACCAGCACCATCGGCCGGGTGAGCCTTGCCGGTAAAGAGAAACTGAACCGGACGTTGTGGGTTGTTCACAATTCGTTCGAGGCGCTCCAGATCGGTAAACAGGAGGTGCGCCCGTTTGTAAGTGGCAAAACGTCTTCCGAATCCAATGATCAATGCTTTGGGATTGATGGCTTCCAGAATATTTACAATACGTGTAGGATCACCCTGGTTCTTTAGCCAGTTGTCGCGGAACTGATCTTTAATGAAATCGACCAGTCGGTTCTTCAGAAACATACGGGTGTCCCAGATAACCTGGTCGGGTATGTCGTACACCGCTTTCCATATTTTCATGTTCGACTGATCCTGGTAGAATTCAGGCGAAAAATATTTTTCATACACTTTTTTCCATTCGCTGGCAGTCCAGGTAGGAAGGTGAACGCCATTGGTGACGTAGCTAACGTGAAGTTCTTCAGGGAAATAGCCTTTCCAGATAGGATTAAACATTTCCTGCGATACTTTTCCGTGCAACCAGCTCACCCCGTTTACTTCCTGACTGGCGTTGCAGGCAAAGGCACTCATCGAGAATTTTTCTTCTTTATTTCCGGGATGTTCACGTCCCATGTCCATAAACTCATCCCAACTGAGTTGCAGTTTTGCAGGGAAGTCGGCCATGTATTTATGGAAAAGTCCTTCTTCGAAACTGTCGTGTCCGGCAGGTACCGGTGTATGAACTGTATATAAAGAGCTGGCACGCACCACTTCAATAGCCTGGTTAAAGCTGAGTCCACCTGCGATGTAGTCAACTAAACGTTGTACGTTAATAAGTGCAGCATGTCCCTCATTGCAATGGTAAACCTGCTTTTCGATGCCCAGTTTCTTCAGGGTAAGAATACCTCCGATACCCAGCATGATTTCCTGTTTGAGTCGATTTTCCCAGTCACCACCATAAAGCTGGTGTGTAATGGCACGATCAAACTCACTGTTCATATCGTGATCGGTATCGAGCAGGTAAAGTGCAATACGTCCTACCGAAACTTTCCATACGTGTGCATAAACGATGCGGTCGGGATAGGGTACTTCGACCACGAGGGGTTCGTCGTTGGCATTCTTTACTTGCTTGATAGGCAGTGCGTTGAAGTTTTGCGGTTCGTACACGGCAACCTGTTGACCTTCAACCGAAAGGGATTGTGTAAAGTAACCATAACGGTACAAAAATCCGATAGCGGTCATGTCGACAGCACAATCGCTGGCTTCTTTCAGGTAATCACCGGCCAATACTCCCAGACCTCCGGAATAGATTTTCAAAATTTCAGTGAGTCCATATTCCATACTGAAATAAGCAACCGATGGTTTTTCAGTATTATAAGGAGTATGGATATAATTTTGGAAATTTTGATATATAGCATCCAGTCGGGTGACAAATTCCTTGTCGTTTGCCAGTTCAACCAATTGCTCGTGTGAAAGTATGTTCAGCAGCTGTACAGGATTCGAGTGAGCTTCTCTCCAGGCTTCGGGATTCAGGGTGCGAAACATTTGCTTAGCATCACTGTTCCATACCCACCAGATATTATGTGCAATTTCTTCCAGTTTCTTCAGACCATCAGGGAGATTGGAAGTAACATTCAATTCTCTCCAAACGGCTTCGTTTACATGATTTGTTTTAATTTTCATCTGTAACTAATTTTTATGTTCGTTTCCTTTAATCTTAAAACACGCTTTTTTATCCTATTAGGCTAAAAGCGTACTATAATTGATTTTTAGAAACTACTTAAGTTAAAAACATGTTATATAAGTAACCTTTGCAAAGTTACAATCATTTTTTGATATAATATAATGTTTTACAACATATTTTTCAGCAAGTTACACAAACGTTTGCATACTTTTTCAGATGCGGGTTTGAGCTTTGTCGAGTGCAATGGAATACGCTTTCCCGTAATAATGAATAAAATGTTTCCAGAGGGCTTTACGGGCGATGGCAGCTGCTTTTTTACGAATTGAAAGGGTTTCGGCTTCGTTTGTTGCCGCAAAATCATTAATCATTTTTGTCAGTTCGATGGCCACTTCATGACTGTTGTAGTCGGAACGATGAATGATGCCTACACCGTTTCGTACGTGTTGCGGTTGATCTGAAACCCATTCGCCGAATCCGGAAAGATCGGTGGTTATCGTAGGTACGTGGAATGCAACACTTTCGAGGGGTGTATAACCCCAGGGTTCATAATACGAAGCAAAAACAGTAAGGTCCAGACCTATAAGGAGTTCGTAGTAACTTTTATTGAAAATACCGTCTTTACCATTCAGGTAGGCAGGAACAAAAACTACTTTAACACGGTCGTTTGGTTGATTGTGCAGGTGAAACCAGTTCAGTGTTCCTGTTACAGGATCGCTTTGATAATCATGAAGTTCGTGCGTGCTTATACGGTTGTAGGCATGTAAGGGATGATTGTGTTGAAGACTGTTCGCCAAATCAGCCCGGTGCCCCCTGATCCAGGCAGGTACCATGATAAATGCCACAACCTGTCGGTTGGTAGTGCTATCATCGTTGAGGTGTTTTAATGATTCAATAAACACATCCAGACCCTTATTTTTATATTCATATCTTCCGGCAGTTCCCACCAAAAGGGCATCGTCGTGCAGCGACTCTCCAATCAACGTTTCAGCCACTTTTAGTAATAGTTTTCGTGCTTCGGTACGCTGTCGGATAAACTCCTTTCCACCTGGAACAAAATCATCCTCAAAACCATTCGGAGTGATAATATCTGGCTCTTTATCCAGTAATTGACTGCATTCCAGTGCTGTAATTTTACTTACAGTAGTGAAGCAATCGGCCAGGTGGGCAGCCTGCTTTTCAGTTGAATGCTTCGAAACCATATTAAGCTCTCCGGCCATCTGATCGCCATTGTACTCGCTCAGGTAGTTGTACAACGGCTTCTGGTTACCGGCAATAGAGCGGCCGATGGAAGTGGCATGGGTGGTAAACAGCGTGGCTACCCCGGGTTGATGTGCCCGAAGGTAAAATAAACCAAAACTGGTCATCCATTCATTAAAATGTGCTGCCACGCGGGTAGTTTTAGCGATGGAATAACATTTAAGGTACGCTTCGATAATCATACCGCTTGCATAGCCAAACATGGAAGCTTCGTCGTAGTCGCCGTACGCTCCGAGTGAATTAACCTTAGCTGTTTCCCATACTTTTCCGTAAATTTTATCTTTTTGGTTCAACAAAGGATAAAAATCCACCAGGATAGCTATCGGATTTCCGGGTACCTTCCACCGACCCACACGGATGTGGAGACCATAGGTTGCAGTAACAAAAACAGGTAATTCGCTTAACAGTGTAGAATCTTCGATGAAAAAAGGACTTGCGTGTTCGACCCATACATCGGGTCCTATAAAAATTAGTTTGTCGGAATGTTTCTCAACCAAGGTGGCGGCGCGGGTGGAAAGTACGGTGTAAATGCCTCCCACCATATTGCAGACTTCCCAGCTGCTTTCAAAAATGTATTCCGGCTCTTGTTCAGTAGTTGCCATAGTGTAAAAATAATCGGCAAATATAGTATTTATTTTACGATTTGAAGTGGTTGTAAAGTTAAAAACAAGATACTTTAGTCATTTGAAAAAATATTTTTTTATTTTTGTTGCGTGTAGCATTTATGTGCCGGACAACTATCCAGCCTTTCTTGTTCAATTTAATAAATTCACCTTCCATGAGATCAATCAGTACACTTTTCCTGATAATCCTTGTTGCTTTAACAGTTCTAAATGCTCAGTACAGAGATGTACGTCAGGCTCAGGAACTTGCCCTTTCTTTCTTGAGTAAAACCAACTCTGTGCATCAACGTGCACCAATGAGTAAAGAGACCTTGGTTCCGGTAAGCTACCAGTTTGATTCTCAGCAACCCTGCTTTCATATTTTTACGATAAATGAAAATAATGGCTTTATTGTTGTGTCGGCCGATGAACGTACCGCCGGCATTTTAGCTTATTCCGATAAAAATAGTTTCGATGCAGGTCAACTACCACCTGCTCTGAAATACTGGCTTTCGGTGTATGAAGAAGAGCTGAAAATGATTCGAAATTCCGGTTTATCTGTTGCAAAGGTGAGTGAGAAGGCCAGTATACAAGCAGTTGCTCCATTGCTGGGTGCGATTAAATGGGATCAGGGAAATCCCTACAACCAGCTTTGTCCGCTCATTCCTTCCACAACCAATCGTACAGTTACGGGATGTGTCGCAACCGGTATGGCTCAGATGATGCGTTACCACCGCTGGCCTGTTCAGGGAACTGGAAGTAAAACCTATACAACAACTACTTTGCAGATACCGCTAACAGTCAATTTCTCGCAAACTACGTACGATTGGGATAATATGACAGCAACGTATGGCTCTGTGAGTACCGAGGCACAAAAAACAGCCGTAGCAACGCTGATGTACCATGCAGGTGTTGCGGTGGAAATGGATTACAATACCGAGAGTTCTGCCACTTTTCTTAATATGGCCCGTGCTCTTCATACTCATTTCGGGTATGACAGGGACTTACAGTTGAAACACCGCGATTTCTTTACCCGCGAGCAGTGGCAAAACTACCTGCTGACCGAATTATATGCTTCACGTCCTGTATTGTATGGTGGTACCAGTTCAAATAATTCGGGGCACCTCTGGGTTTGCGATGGAGTAGATCAGAATGGCTATTTTCATTTTAACTGGGGTTGGGGCGGGCTCTCCAATGGCTATTTTCTGGTTACTGCGCTGAACCCTTCTGCTCTGGGTACAGGAGGGGGTATTGGTGGTTACAATGCATTTCAACATATTGCTATTGGGGTTCATAGTCCGGATGCAGTGGATGCACCGCGTCTTTCGATGTATATGAGAAAGATGGAGATTACTTCAGCGACTAATATTACACGTTCCGGTACTTTCAGTATTAATTGCAATGAACTTTTTAACAGAGGTATCTGGCCGGTAGCAATTCAGTTTGGGCTGGGGTTGTACAACGGCAGTAATCTGGTTACCGTCGTGAAACAATATCAGCAAAACTCACTGGACACAAACTATGGTTGGAATAATCTGTCAATGACTGCCTTAACAATTCCGACAAATGTACCTGCCGGAAATTACCAGCTTCATCCCATCATTCGTAATACCGGTCAACAAACCTGGGATTTCATTCCTGTTCGTACCGGTTTTCCAGATTATATCAATGTTGCGGTTACTGCATCCAGTATTACTCTTTCCTATCCTTCCCCCGAAAAGCATCTGTTAGCACTACAGGAGTTGAAAACCGTTGGAAATGTTTATCAGGCTAAAACCGGCCGCTTTAGCATCGCTGTTCGTAACGACGGACTGGAATACCTTTCGTTTGTAAAAGTAAAACTGAGCCCGGTCACAACGGGCGATGTGTTTGAAACTGCTGCTGAGATGCTAAATCTTAAAAACGGGGAGGCTGATACGCTGGTAATCACTGGTACAGTAAATCTTACACCCGGTGAGTACTGGATGAAAGTGATGATTGACGATTTAAATAATGCCTATGCTCCGGGTTATGCTAATCTTGGAGATTCGGTGAAAATCAATGTGCAGGCTACGCCCGTTACAGCTCCTGTTCTTGCATTGACCGAAATAATTGCATTTCCTGATAACAGTTCTGTTCCAAAAGAAAATGCTTCACTTCGTGCCAGCATTACCAATACCGGGGGATTATTTGAGGGTAAGATCATCGCTTTTCTGTTTACAATGTCTGCGGGTTCATCCATTGGTTATATCGGCTATCAGGATGGAATATTTGATACAAATGAAACTGTTGTTGTATATTTTAACGGAAATATCCAGCAGGAAGTTGGAAATTACCGGATTGCATTATACTACCAAAATAACGGATGGCAGCAATTCCAACCTACTCAGTACTCCCTCATTCCGTTTACCCTGGTGAACAATGCAGGTACCGCTGTTCCTGTTGTCGAAAGCAAGACCCGGTTCAGTGTGTACCCCAATCCGGCAGTGGATGAGATACGGGTTTCCACACCAACAATTCTGCAGTCGGTATCGGTTTATTCCATGGAAGGAAAGCAGGTTTGGCACTCGGGATTACATTCCGGTGAGGAACTCCGGATTCAGTTACATGATTGGATGCCCGGTGTATACATGATCCGGGCAGAAAGCCAGACTGGTGAAACTCAGACCTACCGTTTCGTAAAAAAGTAACAGCTATGAAAACTATCAACATAGTATTAATCACGCTTTTTGTGATGGCAACTTTTTCATCCTGTAAAGCGACAAAAACTCCGGCTGACACTACAACCGGAGAGTTTCTTACCGCCTGGATGCCATCAGCTCCAGCCGTAATTTACAAAACCAGGGGCGATTATCTGAATATGGTGCCGGTGATAATGAATGAGGCACGTACACGAATCGTTTCCTATCCCGATCCTTCTGATCTTCGTCAGGGCGATCAGTTGATGAAACCCGTTAAACTGCGTAAGGGCTTTATGCTCGATAACAGGGGTATCAATGAAAATGTGGCATTTCTGAATATGAGCTACGAAGAGTACAGCAAATTGGAAACTCCTCCCAATATTTACGAAATGAGTCTGATGATTCTGGATGAAGAACCACTTACAGAGCTGTATTACTGTGGCTTACGTTCGGATTACAAGAATCTGATTTACGAATTGAACGTGCTTATCGATCGCGGACTTACCAATTGCAGGAAGGCCAATCTGGCCCCAATGTCGGTAGAGCTGCCGGAATAATGTGTATATATTGTAAAAGCTTATACTCTCCCGCTGCTCAGTTCACCTTCAAAATAGCGAATTGTACGCTTTAATCCTTCTTCCAGTTGTATGGTGGGTTGCCAGCCTCCCAGCGCCTCGTGGGCCAGCGATATGTCGGGCCTGCGCTGCCGTGGATCATCTGATGGAAGCGGTTTGAAGATCATTTTAGACGAAGAACCGGTAAGCTCAATTACTTTCTCAGCCAGCTCCAGCATCGTGAACTCATTGGGGTTTCCGATATTTACCGGACCAATAAATTCATCGGGAGTGTTAATCATGCGCACCATTCCTTCAATCAGGTCGTCGACATACTGGAAACTGCGGGTTTGATTTCCCGATCCAAAAATGGTAATGTCTTCACCACGAAGCGCCTGCATGATGAAATTGGAGACTACGCGACCATCGTTTGGATGCATATTAGGGCCATAGGTGTTGAAAATACGGATAATTTTAATGCGTATCTTATGTTGGCGGTAGTAGTCCATAAATAAGGTTTCGGCACACCGTTTCCCCTCGTCGTAACACGAACGGATACCTATTGGATTCACATTGCCCCAGTAAGCCTCGGGTTGAGGATGCACTTCCGGGTCGCCATACACTTCGCTGGTCGATGCCTGTAATATGCGTGCTTTAACGCGTTTGGCCAGTCCGAGCATGTTGATTGCACCCATAATCGAGGTTTTGGAGGTCTTTATGGGATTGTACTGATAATGTACCGGAGAAGCAGGACAGGCAAGGTTGAAAATCTCATCCACTTCGGCCAGATAAGGCGAGGTTACATCGTGCCGTACCAATTCAAAACCGGGGTGTTGCAACAGGTGTTCTACATTTTTTCTTCTACCTGTAAAGAAATTATCCAGACAGATTACTTCATTGCCCTCGTTCAGCATTCGTTCACACAAATGTGAACCAATAAAACCGGCACCACCGGTGATAAGAATACGTTTCATACAATTGATTTAATGTTTTTTCTGTTCCATGCGCCGGGCCCGTTCCCAGTTTACACTTTGTTGATTCCGCAAATATCTGAAAAATCCTAAAAATACAGCGTAATTCATGAATAAAAAATAGTAGGGAATGAAAAATATTTTCACTTTCAGCTTTCGGTGTTCCAGTTGTTGTCCAACGAATCCACCCAAATAAAAGAGTCCCTGTAAAATAAGCATGATGGAATACAATATGCTATCAGGAGCGAGAAGGATATTGATAATCAATGCCAGAGGAAGAAGGAAGGGCGTTACAGCCCATCGGAGCACCCGGTGCGAAATATACTGAAACGACAGAATTCCGTATTTGAAAATGTTGAGTAGGGGATACAACCGCACCACCGATTGAATACCACCGGCAGCAATGCGGATTTTTCGTTTTAGTTCTTCAGCGATGGACGCCGAAGCCCATTCAGCAGCATACGCATCGGGATCATATTCTATGCGGTACCCTTTCATCGCAATACGCAGGGAGATAATGAAATCATCAAGCAGGGTATCGGGTTCAACTTCGTTGAATAGTTCTGTGCGGACAGCAAACAGTTCTCCGGCAGCGCCAACAGCCGAGTATAACTCCGCATCCCAACGTTTCAGTGTCGATTCATATTTCCAGTAAATACCTTCACCGGCCGATGATGCAGCTGCCTTTTCTTCATTCAGAATACGCTTTTCTCCTGAAACACAGCCCACATCCGGTTTGCTGAAAAGTGCCGCTATACGACGCAATGAATCGGTACCAATTACAGTATTAGCATCCGAAAATACAATAATGGGAGTTTTAACAAACTTTACAGCGCGGTTCATGGCCGCAATTTTCCCTCTGCGCTCCGGTTGATGCAGTACTTCAACCTGAGGATACCGTTCGCGAATCAACTCCGGTGTGCCATCGTCGGATCCATCGGTTACCCACATCAAATGAAGTTTTTGAGCCGGATAATTCATAGCCAGGGTATTCTGCATTTTTTCATCCACATAATCGTATTCATTGTATGCAGCAACCAAAAGGGTAATCTCCGGTAATTCATCGTCGCTTAATTCAGGAATTACCCGTTTTATAAAGAGTCGTTTAATGCGTACCATCAGGTACAGCACCAATCCGTAACCCAGATACGTATACACAATACCAAAAGCAATGATCCAAAAGATGATTTCTAATGCGCTCATAATTAGTTCATTTTTTTACGAAATCGTTTAAATGTATTTCTGAGTTGAACAACAGCTTGTTTAATGCCCGGTAAAAACCTGCCACTTCGTAAATCGCTCCACATACTGTCGACACTATCGACGAGGTCAAAGTCGGAGAGCGATAACACGGCCTTTCCTGTTTTCCTGAAAGTAGCTGTAGCCTGAATGCTATTGGGAGCCAGCAAAAAAGGGTAATTGGGGTCGTCACAATAAACAGGAGATGATTGTTTATTGAAAACCGTTTTTTCGCGAATCCCATCCCGTATTAAGTGCCATTGCATGAAGGCTGGCTCTTCGATTGTTTCCAGAAACAGATCTACTTTTTCCTGATTACCGTCAAGCATGTAAACAACACAATAACTGAATTCAAAACGATCGTTCATGTCAGAAAGGCGTTCACGAGCCTTTGCCATTGTTACACCATGACGCATTACGTCGTCGATAACCAGCACGCGCTTATACTGAACATTAGCAAAAAAACTTCCCCGTTCACCCGCCTTGTAAATATGTCCGTTTAGAAACGAATGTAGATCGGTAAAGGGTCGGTTGAGATACAAAGCCAGCAGGTTAGCCGGTATTAATCCACTTTCGGGCAAACCGACAATCAGATCAAAATCACGAGAAAATAAACTGAGTTTTCTTAAAATCAGGTTGTTTAAATCGTTGACATTTCTATAATTGAATGTATTCATGGTAAAGCATTTTGTTACGCAGATTAGTTGTTCAGGATTTCGGCATATACTTCCCGGTACAATTTAATATAGTTTTCGGCCATGTGATCCCAGGAGAAAACAGTAGCACGCTGTAGCCCCTTTTCGCTGAGTGTTGAAGCAAGAACAGGGTCATCCATTACTTTCTCAACAGCCTCAAGTATAGCTTCTGTCGATGTAGGGTCGACAAGCAATGCAGCGTCACCGGCAATTTCAGGCATCGATGAGGTATTCGACGTTATTACCGGTACTCCGCAGGCCATTCCTTCCAGGATAGGAATGCCAAAACTTTCACGCAGGGATGGATACAACATCATGGTACATTGATTGATAATGGCCGGAAGTTCAGTATTAGGTACATATCCGGTTGTACGGATTTTATCACGTACGTCGGGCTTCACTGTTCTACTCAACATCTCCTGTAAGACAGATTCTTCATAATCGGGCATTACCAGCCATAAGTCGTCGTTGTGTTTCAACTGATACTCTGCAAATGCTTTTAGTACATTGATGGTATTCTTTTTTGGATCCGTATTCCCAAGGAAAAAGATGAATCGTTCAGGAAGATGGTATTTTTTACGGGCAGCGTTCAAAACATCAAAATCAGTTATTTTTACGAAATGACTTCCCACACCATTGTGAATTACACGAAGTTTATCACTATATCCCAATACCCGTTCAATATTAACTTTTTCAAACTCGGATACAGTTACAATTCGTTTACTTTTACGCGCCACACCGGGAACAATAAACCGTCGGTACATATTTCCCATCCGTTGATAATGGCTTCCCTGTGATGAAAGGATGCTTATTTTTTCAAGGTAAATTATGTCGTGTAGAGTCGTTATAATAGGTATGTTTGAAAACAGGGGAGCTGTATTGCTTGTACAGTGCAGGATATCGCACTTTTCACGTTGTGCTGCCTGAGGAAGAAGTACTTGTTCCCAGACAGGGTAGGGAGCGGCAGGCAGGATGCAGATTTTTACATTTGGGCTCTCATCCAGACAAGTCTTATCATCATCGTCTTTAACAAAGATAACGTACTGGTTGTCAATGTCGAACTTTGTCAGCCGACGAATCAACTCCAGCGCTACGATGTCCATACCGTGTTTCTTAACACGAAAAAGTCGTTGTCCTTCAATGCCGATTGTCATGATGTTCTACTGATTACGATGGTTATACAATCGGGAAAGCAACCTGGTTTGTTGTTCCCGCAAATTTAGTAAAAGTAATCGGAATGTTTCAGAAAAAGAAATTTTACTGTGTTGGGCCAGCATGTTCCATCCGGTCAGAATACCTGTTGCAGTAAACAGAATGGTGGCCAGTGCTACCATTTCCAGCGATTGAAAAACAAAAACAGCCAGTAAGTTAAATCCTATGTTGCATACCAACATAATGAGCAATTTGTAAAAATTCAGTTCCGGTTTATCAATTGCCATCAATCCCACACCGATAAAGCGGTCGAAAGGTAAAAGTAGAATATAAAATGCGATGATAAACAGAATATTTTTTTGCGTATCCAAGGCGTCCATATATTGATTTCCTCCAAAAAACAACAATATCCACTCGGCAGTGAAGGGAATTATTAAAAATACAGGTATTAAAAATACAACTGAATAGCCCAGGTAAACACTAAAATCCCTTGCAAAGCGATTAGTTGTATCCTGAAAACCAGCTGATAATTTAGGAAATGCTGTAGCTGCAAAACTTCTCAATGGTATTTCTATTAATTCTACAAATTTCATAGGTATAGCATAGATTGCAACCGCCTGAGCTCCCATTACTGCAGATAAACTGATAATAAAAGTATCGCTGCTTCGCAACAAACTACTTCCAATGCTGGTTGCTGTTGAGTATTTTCCAAACCTCAGTAGATTTTTCAGCACCTCTTTTTTCATATGACGCAGGTAACGAAGACCATCCCACCGCATCACCATTGTAAATAAAGATACTACAAGGTCCGACAGGCTATACATCAAAATTATACCAGTAAGGGTTTCGTCGTAATAATAAATATAGAGTCCGATGAAGAGCAGATTGAAAAAACCCACGGCACCCCGGATAATCATCACATTACGGAAGTTTAATATGCCCTGGCCGTAGTTGGTTGCCTGCATATGGGGCAGACTGGCGAAGGCACAAACAGGATAAAACAACAGTACCGGTAAATAATAATTGTCGTCAGCATAGGGCTGAAGGATGAAAAAAGCTGGTAAAAAAAATGCACTTACTACAAGAGTGGTTATAATACTAAGATTATACGATGTTCCAACAACTACCTCCTGCTCATGACCATCTGTTATCGAAATAGAACGAATAGCACCTGTGCCGGTGAGACCGACACGAAACATATCCAGCAGGCCCAGCGCAGTAATAAAAATCACCCATCGGCCATAGAGTTCTTTGTCGGTGTAACGTGCCAGAATTAGAAACAATACCATACTAAAACCTGCAAAAACCAGATTTCCCAACAGGGAGTGCAGGTTACTTGACGTACGGATTAAATTTCCAAATCGACTCATATGGTTAATTTATTTTTTTGCCATTCAGGCATGAGAAAGATATAGCACATGTTCATAAAGAACATAATGGTACCTGGCATCTGACCCAGTGTGGATGCTGTATAAGAGGATATAAACATCCCAAAGGCGCCGCTTAAAAAGGCAACTCCGACAAATCTTAAGTTGTTATCGGTGAGTCGGAATAAAATGATAAACCCCGCTTTTATAGCAATATAGGCCAGCATCAAAATGTAGAAAATAAGCCCTACGATACCCTGTTCTACCCAAATCTGAATAAACCATCCATCCGTTGGCGTTTGAGCAAGGAAAGTTCCCGGTGTAAAACGCAACCCCCAGTTTCCGGCAGACCCCACTCCACCGCCGAATGGTCTGGATTCGAGATATTTGCTGAATAAAGCTCTGTTTTCTTCGCGTACTTTCAGCGATGGCTCATCGGTCACGAAAATGGTACGCATGCGCCGGATTTCGTAGTACGCTTCACCGATGGTGGTATACTTGAGAATAAAAATTGCACCCAACAGGAATATCCCGGTAAAAAACATGGCCCGGAAGTTTTTGGTAAGAAAGGCATACACAAAGAAACCAACGAAAGCAACTGCCAATGCGCTTCGTGTTCCTGAAATAGCCATCGCATAAAATGAACCTAATGCAAGTATCCAGAAAAATAGTTTTTGTTTGGCACTTACTTTCAGGTGGATAGCTAATATCAGGTAAACTACACCAAAATAAGCCATCATTCCCCCATAGGTTCCGGCATCGGAAAAAAACGAGAATATACGAATTACACCAAAAAGTACGTGTGTTGACTGATTACCGGGGATTTCGAGCCAGCGTTGCTCCCAGGGGTCGGGGCCGATAAATTTCTGTTGCAATCCTTTTGCTATGGCAAATAAGGTAAACCAGCCTGTAAGGTTGATGTAGAACATCATCTCTTTGGGCTTATTATAGATAATGTACACAATCGGTACAATAATAGCTGAATAAAATGCCATACTTCGCATCGCGTAAATCCAGGCAGTACGACTCACAGTTTCAGGGTTAATTAGCTGAAGGGCCGTCATGAACATCCAGAAACTTACCAGGTATGTAAGGTCATGTGCTGCATCTTTCCAGGATACCCTTGAATTGAGCTGACTAAAGAAAAGGCTGGCAAGTGTAATAACGAGAAACCCATCAACCATAAGGCCGGTAGGTAAACTGACGTAACGCGACAATCCGATTGAAAAATAGTTTGCGGCCAAAACAGCCAGAATGCCTATTCGAGGTTTAACCAAAATGGCAATAACCACTACAAAGAGCATTGGCGAAACAATGGTGAGCAATCCCAGACGGATGTTGTTATCTGCAAAAAAGAACAGCGATATGAGGATAAGCAACAGGAAAAAGCCCAGTACAATTACGCTAAGTAGAGTATGAGCATTACTTCTGAATCCAGTTTTTGCTGTTTGCATGATTTTCCCGAATCAAAGTTTACTTCGAACGACCGGCAAAACGTGTCAATGATTTTTTGAGTTGTTTGCGTAAATAGGAACGGTCTTTCGGAATCTCTCCGTACATATCTTCCAGGTATTCAACCCTGCCGTTAGTTAAAACCGGATAGAGGTTCTGCCCGATTAATTGCTTTAATTTATTTATGTGCAAACTTTCGGCTTCATGCCAGGTCAATAAACTATCGAACGCAATAATACTGAGATCAGCCGATTTAATAATTACCGAGTTGTCGATACCATGGCTGACAGATGGCAGGATGCTTATAATAACCTCTGGCTTTGCACGTAGATAACTGAACAACTCATCATAACTATCGGAATTGCGGTACCTGTAAGTTAGTGAATAAGGATCACTTGGGTCTTCCTTTACACCCGAATCTTTATCGGCAGAAGCAACAGCTGCAAAATTAAATATCTTGACATTCCAGCTTCTTTCCTTTAATTCTTTATAAATCAGGTTAGCAACATCACTTTTTCCCGCCTGATCCCAAACGCTAAGAACTTGAATAACCATTGGCTGAGAGCTGGATGATGCCAATTCACGGATTTTCTCGAAGATAAATACCGCGGTTCGTTTGTTAATGTGTTCGGCTGCAGGAGGATAATTTTCCGATTCAGGACAATAAGCACCAAGAACTTCCAGCTCGGTAAGGGTCTGAAGATTATTGGTTGTTTTAATACGCATGTCGAGAATTTCAATAATCAGTAAGGCAGCTATGTAAAATATCAGCGAGAATAACATTACAATAAGAATGTACAAGGGATAGCGTGATGGATTTGGAATGAGGGGTAGTGTAGCCTCATCCATCATTTTCATATCGGTAACCATTTCCATGTTCTGTTCTTTCTGCAAGGCCACATTCAGGTTGTTAAGTACGTTCAGGTATTCGTTTTCAATTACGTTGATTTCCCGTTCGTAACGTTTGATGGTAGCACCTACAGGTGCCAGTTCCTTGTACTGACTCATAAACTCGCGGTGACGCTCGAGCATCGACTTATAGTAGGCAGCATTCGATTCATAATTGGTAATGGCTGTCAGCCATTCCGACATCATGCGTTGGAAATCAAGTCCATAGGTCTTACTGTCGATTAAATAAATCGAATCCACATTGTTCTTAAGCCTGCGTTCCAGTTGAGCCCGCTGCAGTATCAAATCCTTCATTTTGTTAGGATTCTCAGCATCCTCATACACCTGCAACTGAGCAATTTCGTTATTTGCTTTTACGAGTTGTTTGCGAAGATCAAAAATCTGCCTGTTTTGTAAATTTATTTTGTAACGGGCTTCAATCTCATCTTCCAGTTTCTGAATTACTGCACCGGCTGCTTCGTATTCCATTTTTACATCCTGGAGGCGAAGTTCAATTTTTTCCTGTTGCGTGGTTATCTGTTCGGTTTGCTCATCGTAATTGATAATGTTGTTGGCAATGTTGTATTCAAGGAGTTTTTGCTCTGCGACCTGTAGTTGCGCAGCCAGTTCGCGTAATTTACGTTGGAAATAGGCAATGGCATTACTCGATTGATTCTTTTTCAGAACAATGTATTTGTTGTTGAAAATTTCAGTAGCAAATTTAATGGTGTTGTACGCTATTGCCGGATCATCCGAATCATAGGAGAGTTTGATAAGGTCGGATGCCCCGATGCGTTCGGCACTCAGTTTACTGATACCTTCCACACTGTAATGTGGATGGTCTTCGTTCAGTAATTTATAGAGATAGCCGTTTTTATCATGAGTAACGTTGTGTTTTAGATTGTGGTAACTTTTTTCCATATCCCCCTTAATTATAAGCCTTTTTACATCAGCAGGGGTTTCTTCCATCAATTCGTTAAAGGCTTCTTCATTGATAATCAGTCCGCTTGGTGCATCCTGCATAAGGTGTTGAGCAAGTAAGCGCAGACCGGTTTCTTCGGCCAGTGAACGTGATTTGATAATACTCAAAACGTTGTTGTACTCGTTCAGAGTCTGCACATTGTCAATACGTGTACCCAGCATTTCCAAACCTGTATTGGAAGTTATCCCTGTGAAAAGCGTGGCCGTGGAGGTGTATCTCTCGGGGAGGTCCTTCGTAATCAGGTAAGTAATAAACCCGAATATCAGGGGAATCAATATGATGTATAAAAGCTTCGAATAGAGAAGCTTAATGAATGACACTAGATTCATTTGGCAGAAGGTTTTAATTTGTAACCTGTTAATGCAAATAACTTTTCAGCGTGCATGAAAAACTCGAATTTTGCCTTGTAAAAGTCGGTTTCAGCCTTGGCTTTGGATTCGGCTATGTCGACAACCGCTTCCATGCTTACATAGCCCCTTTCAAAATCACCCAGCGCTTTCAGGTAAATTGAACGTACGGTTTGCATAACTTCTTGGTGAGCAAACATTTGCTCTCTGAATGCACGCATTAGGTAATATTCTTCAATCACGATACGCATTAACTCATCGTCGAGCTGTTCCTGATAAGCTTTATGCTGAGCAACGGTGTGTTGAAGCGAACGAATTTCATGTTTGGTTTTGGTAAATACCGATAATGGCATACGAACTGAAAAGGCAATGTAGTAACTGTATTGGTTGTCGGTCGGAGCTATTCCGGGAGAAGAAGAACTCCCTGTTACAAGAATATAATTATACAATCCATAACGTGTGTCAGCATCAATATAAAAGTGATCCATCCACTCACGTTTTTTGGCCATGATTTGTGATTCGAAGTTACGCATCTGAGCATCCTGCATACGGTGGTAGGCATGATAGGCCAGTGCTGCATCCAGAAATTCCCCTAATTCCGGAGTTTTAAAGTCAACTACTGCTGAGTCGTTGTCGAGGTCGTCGAACAAATCAGCAACATGCTGGGCATTCATTTGAAGAATGCCAGCGAGCAGAACTATTATGAGGATACTATAGCGCATAAATTAATTAATCAATAATATTACACATTTTCGTGTTGCAACATTGCAGGAATGGTTTTCAATATAATCTTAATATCGTACCAAAACGAAAAATTCTCGGCATATTCCACATCCAGCTGTTTGCGTTCATCGGCCGACATTTTATTGGCACCACCCCGCTTTGTAATTTGCCACAAACCGGTTATGCCGGCAGGAGCTGCAAACCGTTTCGACCATTGGTCGGTGGTCAACATCTCGGCTTCGTAAAGCGGTAGCGGGCGATTACCCACAATTGACATATCCCCTAAAAGTACATTTACAAACTGAGGTAGTTCGTCGATGCTTGTGTTTCGGATAAACCTCCCTACTTTAGTGATACGCGGGTCGTTGGCCACTTTGAAAAATGGATTTTCACGCTTAGCCGATTTTTTCTGCTTGAATACATCTTCCTGTATCAGTCCCTCATCACTGATGAGCAGTGGACTTTCGTTGTTGTATTCATAGGGTTCTACATCTTCAATGAGGTACTGATTATCTTTTAACAGGTTATCCACCTTTTTATCGGCATGTTGATACATACTTCTGAATTTGATGAATCCGAAAATCCGGTAACCGGTACCTACACGGGGGGCAACATAATATACCCTTCCTTTGGATTCGAGACGGATTGCCAGGGCAATAAGTAAAAAAACAGGTAATAAAACCAGCAATACTGTTCCTGAAAAAAGTACGTCGAAGGTACGTTTCCAAACTGGTAGCCTGAAAGTAGTGAGAGGTTCTTCCGACTTATTGGCATTGCTTAATTGATCGAAATTTTCGTACAAAAAGGTAAATCGTTTGCAAATTGCTTCAGGAGAGACCTGCACAGAAAAAACATCGTGGGCGCCGCTTTTTAGCCAGGTTTGCGCCAGAGCTTTGTCGCCGATTACAAACACTACCGTTCGTTTTCCCAATACATTCTGCCGAATAATTTGCAAAGCAAGCTGAGTTTCAGTTTCATTATCCTGGTGGTAAAAAATACAATCAGTGGATTGAAAAAGTACAACTGCTTCAAATACAGAACTAAACTGTTGAAATTCAAAGAGACACTCCCCCTGATTTATCCTTTCGGTAAATCCGGGGTCTTTTCCTATGTACAACGCCTTTACTGTCATACGCTGATAGATGTCGATCTAAACTCTGAATTTGAAAATATTCTCAATACGGATGAGTAATTCCGATGGATTGTAGGGCTTTTCAAGGTAATCGGAAGCTCCCAGCTGCAACAACTGTATTTTCTCGTCGCTTTTATCAATCGACGATAACACAATGACCGGAATATGTTGAAATGCGCCACTTGATTTCAATTGCTCCACAAATCCCTTTCCACCCATGCCCGGCATCATCAAATCAGTAACAATCAAATCGGGCATATAACCATTTTGCAACAGAGTGAATGCCTCAATTCCGTTAATGGCTGTTTCAACTTCGTACTTACTCATCAGAATGGTTTTGGTAAGCCGTCTGAATTCGTTATTATCGTCGATAATTAATATCTTTTTGTTCATATCTACCGTTTATTCTGATTTCTTTTCGGTCACTTTTTTTCTTTTTTTGGGAATACTGCTATTGCGCGGCAACGCAGGGATGCCAATTGTAAATTTGCTTCCGTAACCTTCTTTACTTTCAATTTTTAAAGTTCCTTTGTTACGCTGAACGAAATTCTTGACAATCATCAACCCTAAACCGGTTCCTTTTTCATTATGTGTTCCAAAACTGGTATAGTGTTCATTCTCAACCATAATTTTGTTGATAATCTCATTACTCATCCCCACACCAGTATCTTCCACTGTAACTTCAACATAGCGTATTCCACTTTTAGCATTGATAGTCACTTTTCCATTTTCAGGGGTAAATTTAATCGCATTGTTGATTAAGTTTCTGAAAATCGTATGGATGCTTACTTCGTCGCAAAAAGCTTCGTAGTTTTTCTTCACTTTCAGGTCGATAGTAATCTTCTTTTCCCGTGCATTCAGTTCAAGTAAACTGATGCAGCTTTTCACCACATCATAAATGTTAGTCATCTTGGGGTTGAGCGCCACCGTTTTGTCCTGCATGCGTGTCCATTGCAACAAGCTGTTAAGCAGGGTATTAGTTTCATTTGTCCTGCCTTTAAGGTCACGAATGATTTCGCGGAAAAGTTCGGAAGAAGGATCGAAAAATCCCTGATCGATAGCATCAATTGTTTGAAGTATACCTGCCAGAGGGGAACGAATGTCGTGAGCAATAATGGAATAAAGTTTGTCGCGTGACTTATTCATCTCAATAATTGTTTTACGGGATTCTGCAAGTTCAATGTGATTGCGCACCCGAACATACAACTCTTCCTTTCTGAAAGGTTTGGTGATGAAATCGACTCCACCCGACTGAAAACCTTCTACAAGCGTATCAGTTTCCTGGTTGGCAGTCAGGAATATAACCGGAATATCCTTTAAATCATCCTGGGTTTTTATTTTACGGCAGAGTTCAAAACCGGTAATCTCAGGCATTTCGATATCAAGAATTATCATTGACGGCTTTTCCTGCCTGATTTTATCAAGTGCATTGGCAGCATCGTCGGTCACAATTGCCTTGTAACCTGCATTATTTAATATTTTTGCAATCAGTACCAACGATACTGTATTGTCGTCAATAACAATTACTTTCTTCATCCTGTAATTATTTTGCTTAAACATGTAACGCCTGAATGGCTAATCATGTTTCAGCAACGGATAAGGTTGCATTAAGTTTTTGTAATAATTACAAAAAATATTGTACTACTACATGCAAAAGTAGTAAAATATTTTACATATCAACTACTATAGCTTTTTTTTTGAAAAATAATTTCAATATTTTTTTATTTTTATTCGATGTCTTTTTTTAACTGAACCTGAATGGTTGTTAAAATACCTGTAATTTTGTTTGTGTCGTTCCTTATTTCTTCCCAGTTAGTGTTCTCTGATTTGAGCGAGTTAACTTTCTCAACAAGTTCTTTTAAGCTGTTAATCTGAAAGTTAGCCAAAGTTGGTTTGATCTTGTGTGCAATTTTGCGCAAAGTTTCAACATCCTTATTCTCGAGTGCTGTTTGTAGTTGCACAACCGATTGTTCTACCATTGCAATAAATGTTTCTATAATCTGCTTAGTAAAACTTTCATCTCCCTGACTTAATTCACGGAGATAACCAAGGTCATAAAGTTTCTCGTTCATAGGTATTGCCTCCTGATTCATGCTTTCATGGTAAATTAGTTTATAAATTTTTTCGTATAAATCTGTTTCTCGATAGGGTTTTACTATGTAATCATCCATGCCAAAACTTAAATACCTGGCTATTTCACTATCTATAGCATTTGCAGTAAAGGCAATTATTGGTAGTGTGAGTTTAAGCTCCTGTCGAATAATACGGGTAGCAATCATTCCATTCATAACCGGCATCTGAATATCCATCAGGATAAGATCAAAATTGTGTTTACTAACCAGTTCAATTGCTTCTTGTCCATTGATAGCTTCAGTGATTTGACAACCGGTATTTTGTAGAGTCTGACGTGCAATAAAACGGTTTGTGTCGTTATCCTCTACCAGTAGGATACGCCTGTCTTTAAAATTATAACCTCCTGTAACCGACTGTTGAGCCTCCAGTATTTTTGTGTCTCCTAATTGTAGGGGTAGTGTTAGCTGGAATTGTGTTCCGGCATCTTGTTCGCTTTCCATCCGGATGGAACCTCCCATCTGGTCTGCCAGGCGATAACAAATATACAGTCCCAGCCCTGCTCCTTCGTGCATACGGGTGAGTGAATCATCTTCCTGAGTAAATTTGTCGAACACTTTGTTTTTAAAGCTATCGCCCATTCCGATACCGGTATCAGATATTTCAAACAGGAGTTCATGAAATCCACTGGTTTTTCTGCGTATTGTTACCTCAACCCTTATTAGCCCTTCGTTTGTAAATTTAAAAGCATTCGATATCAGTTTGACAAGGATTTGTTGCAATCGCTGTGCATCTCCTCTGTAAGCCGGATATAGCGATTCGCTGATGATAAACTGAAACTCGATTGCTTTTTTCTCCTCTGCTTTTCCTTCCATCATTTCTTTTACTTCCAGTAGCAGCTGGCGCAGG
The DNA here is from genome assembly GCA_034002585.1 of Paludibacter sp. Taxonomy (GTDB): domain Bacteria; phylum Bacteroidota; class Bacteroidia; order Bacteroidales; family Paludibacteraceae; genus Paludibacter. Next base: position 38,809 of record JAVFAG010000001.1, on the reverse strand, counting down.
CTGAAATCTTTTTGGTTAAGGTGAAAAGTACCTGCTTCCATGTCGTTGATATCCAATACGTTGTTGAAGAGGTTTAGGAGATATCGGGAAGCAATCGTCGACTGTTGGATAAAACTTTTCTGACGTGCAGTTAATTTTTCGCGCATCAACTCGCGTTGCATGCCTGCAATTATGTTCAGGGGAGTACGTATTTCGTGGCTCAGATTAACAAAAAAAGTGTCTTTTGTTTTTTTTGCAGCTTCGGCATGTTCACGTGCCAATAGTAGCTCTTTTTCATTCTGAAGCTGTTTGCTTAAATAGGTGTCGGCATCGGAAAGTAGCTGTTTAAGCTTGAAAATACGCTGCATTACGTTTACCTGAAGTTGTGTAAGAAAGCGAAGCAGATTTTTTTCACGGTCGTGAAAATCAGTGTTTTTTCTAAAGTAAAACAATTCCAGTGTGCCTATGAGCGTAGTGTCGTTCGCTGTCATAGGTAAACTGATCAGACTCCTGATACCATGGATGGCCATTAAGTTTTTCAATTCTTCCTGATCAGGGCCGGCCTTTTCAGTCGATTGAATGAATATTTCCTGATTTCGGCTATGAAAAGGATAATAGGATTTAAGAAGCGTTGCAGTGGTTACCTTTCCTGAATCTCCCTGCAAAAATTCTACATCTTCAGCATTCCATTCGTAATAACGTGTTATCGTGCGGTATCTGTTTCGGCTTTCACAAACTGCAATATGATCGGCTCCGGTAAACTTAGCCATTAATCTCAATGCAAGCGGAATGTCCCGTTCAACATCCTCTAAATCTGCTGCTGTATATATTAAAGTAATCGCGTTTACCAGTTTTTGGTAGTTGCAATTCAGATTATTGCAGGTCCAGTCGAACAACAATTGTTTGTTGCTGAAAAGCTCGGGATACATCTCATCAATCTCGCGCTTTGACTTTTCCGGTTGGTTTGTCGTGGAATCGTTGAACATAGGGTGTAGTGGCACTAAGTGTCGTAATTAAAACCGACGACGAATATAGTGTATTTTTTTATATTTTCTACAGTTATTAATTGTTTTGACGGATATGTTGATATTTTTTTTACTTTTGCAATAAAATTAAATGCTGAACAATATATTGTAACTAAAATTCCGTGCAGTTTGAAAAGTAATTTTGATATTCACCAAACAATATTCAAGGATGTAAAATAATGAAATTAAAATCTCAAACGTGGAATTTTATGCTGAAAAATTAAAAAAAAACCGTACCTTAGTGGCCGATGATAAAAAAACAAAAGAGGAAACAGATCAATTGGTTCTATTGAATAATTAAGGGGGCTAACAACAATAACTTTCAAATTAGTACTAAAAGAGCATGAATCACCAGAATTTAACCACTCCGATTTACGACATATTAATAGCCGATGATGCGCCTGCCAACCTGAAAGTGCTCAGTGAAATACTTCGTCTGGAAGGGTATAAGGTCCGTCCCGTATTGAACGGCACCCAAGCCCTTGAAGCAGCGGAACTGATGGAACCGGATTTGATTTTGTTGGACATTATGATGCCCGATATCAACGGATATGAGGTGTGTAAACAACTTAAAAGTAATCCTAAACTAAAAGAAATACCGGTGATTTTTATAAGTGCCTTGAGCGATACCGATAGTGTGATTCAGGCATTTGCAGTAGGAGGTGTGGATTATGTAACCAAACCTTTCAAAGCCGAGGAAGTGAAGGTAAGGGTGTCGACTCACCTTAAAATTCGAATGCAAAGTAAAGAACTGCAGCAACTCAATACGACCAAGGATAAGTTGTTTTCCATCATTTCGCATGATCTCAGGGGGCCATTTGGAAACTTTTCACAGGTGCTCGATTTGCTGAGCGAGGATCTTGAATTCTCCGATCCTGTTAAAATGAGATTATTCGACGAGTTACGAACTACATCCAAAAGTGTAATGTACCTGCTCGACAACCTGCTCAATTGGTCGCGCAGTCAGTCGAAACGACTGAGTATTGACCCGCAGGATGTGATTATCAACCTTGCAGTGATGGAAAGTATTCGCTTGTTGAAACCCGTTGCAAATGCCAAAAATATAAGTCTTGACTTTCTTGCCGACAATGTGTATACGGTATTTGTAGATACCAATTCTCTCAGTTTGATATTCAGAAATCTGGTTTCCAATGCCATCAAATTTACAAATCCGGGTGGAAAAATCGTTGTTTCGGTTGCTTTGGACGAAAAGGATAGCTCGATGGTTCGTGTTTCGGTCACCGATAACGGTATCGGAATGAATGAAGAAGTTGTTGCAAGATTGTTCAGGCAGGGTCAGCACTTTACAACCTATGGAACTAACAATGAAAAAGGTTCAGGATTGGGTTTGTTGCTGGTCAATGATTTTGTGGCTTATAATCATGGTGTCTTATCAGTAGAGAGTAAAGAAGGTGAGGGTACCACGTTCAGTTTTACCCTTCCTGCGTCGGGTAAATAGTTTAGCTGGCGGATTCATCTTACTCCTGATTGTTTCGAACGGAGTACCTCTGTAAATTAAAATGATTCAGTGTATGTTTCTCACTATTATGTCAGCTTTCAGAAAACGGCTTCAACTTGTTGTGTTCTTTTCTTTTTTTTCGCTAACAATTCTGGCTCAGAATGCAGTTTCCCGTCGCATAATGGAAATGGGTCGCACCGACAACCGCACGATGCAGCATCTCGATGTGTTGGCCAATCGTATCGGGGGGCGACCTATTGGTTCAGATGCCTATACAAATGCCACTTACTGGGTAGCCGGCCAGCTCCGGAGTTACGGCCTGGAAGTGGAAATTCAGGAAGTGGGAGAGTTGCCGGTAGGTTTTAACAGGGGTCCCTGGTTGGGTCGTGTGTACAGTGATTTTACTGAAGCTCTCGAATTTGTTACACCCAGCTATACATCAGGGACCAAAGGTCTGCAACGTGGTCATGTACTGATTGAACCACTTACAACACAGGAGTTTTTGCGGATGAAAGGGAAATTAAAAGGTGCCTGGGTATTGATTGACGGGACCAGTACCGGTTTTGCAATCGATTTTTCAGCGAAGGGCGATTCTGTTCGACAAGCGGTGCGCGAATACAATGATACAGTCAGGAATGTTGCAAATCGTAAATCAGAACCTGCTCTTTTTTACCGGGAAATGACTGAAGCAGGTATTCAGGGAATTGTGCAGTCGGCTCCTGTTCCGCTGGTAGCTCTGTACGACAAAACTAATCTATATAATCTCAGTTTTGATAAACTTCCAGCTATACCCGATATCAAACTGAATGAAACGCAGTACCGCAAAATTCGTGATCGTGCTGAGCGTCGTGAATACGTGGTTCTTGAGTTTGATATACGGAATTATTTCCGTCCGGGACCGGTGAAATACCACAATGTAATAGGTAAAATTAAAGGTATGAAGTTTCCCGACGAGTATGTAATATCGGGTTGTCACCTCGACTCGCACGATGCGGCCACCGGGGCCGTGGATTGTGGAACCGGTGTGGCTCCCAACCTGGAAATGGCACGTATGATAATGGCGGCAGGAGGCAACAAGCCCGATCGTACCATCCTCTTCTGTTTTTGGGCCGGAGAAGAATACGGTCTTATCGGTTCTAAGTTTTGGGTGGAGCAAAACAAAGATAAACTGACACGTATCTCCAATTATTTCAACCGGGATGGTGGCCCCACTGCTGCTTCGGGACTGGTGGTTCCATCCGGCTGGTACGATGATATTCAAAAATGCACCGAAGGGCTGGCCAACTACGATCCACGGATTCCCTTTACGCTCGAAAAAAGCACTTCCGCTCCACAGCCTCTTCCTACCAAAGCAGGAGGCAGCGATCACGCTTATTTCCAGATGAATGGTGTGCCGGTGGTGGCTTTCCGAAATACCGACCCACTGGGATATAACTTTAGTTACCGGGAAATATGGCATACCACCCGCGACCGCTACGATATGAGCATTCCGGAGTACATGAACTATACATCGGTTACTCAGGCAGTGACCGTTTACAATATTGCGAATCTGAAAAAGCTCTTACCCCGAAACGAACTGTATAGTAAATGATTAATGATTAATGATAAATGATTAGTTTGCTTGCCGGTATGTTGCCTGCAGAGTTACTTAGCTTGCAGGGCATCGAAAATAAAGTTGATCAGTTGTTGCTGAATCAGGGCATTGCTCAGGACTGGGTGATGTACGTGCGGCTGCTCATTTTTCTTGTGCTAATGATACTGATTGCCGGTGTCATCCACTGGATTACCAAAACTATTGTACTTAATTACCTTTACAAACTGGTAAAACGGACTCCTGCTCAATGGGATGACTTATTGATGGAGAAGAAAGTGTTCAGCAATTTTTCACACGTTATTCCGGCGATATTCGTTCGTGTTTTGGCGCCAGCCATTTTTCGCGAATCCGAATTTTTACTTCCACTAATCATTAAAGTTACTGATACCTACCTCATCATTGTGGGTGCCATGATCTTGGTCTCCTTTCTGAAGATTGTAGAATTGTCGCTGGCATCACGCCCTTCTTTTAAGGAAAAACCCCTGACCAGCTATTTTCAGTTGGTACGCATCATTCTTTACATTGCCACAGCCATACTCATCCTTTCAGTTTTACTGGGAAAATCGCCGGTTTACTTCCTGAGCGCTTTCGGTGCCATGACTGCCATCCTGTTGCTGGTGTTCAAGGATACTATTCTGGGCTTTGTGGCGAGCGTTCAGATATCATCGAGCGATATTGTACGTGTGGGCGACTGGATTGAAATGCCTAAGTTTAATGCCGATGGCGATGTGATTGCCATCAATCTGCATACAGTTAAGGTTCAAAACTGGGATAAGACAATTACTACCATTCCAACCTATTATTTTATCACCGACAGCTTTAAAAACTGGCGGGGGATGGTGGAAAGTGGCGGACGACGAATTAAACGGTCCATCTATATCAATGCACAATCCATTCGGTTTGTCGATCCGGAAACACGCGAAAACTACAAAAAGTATTTTTTAGTAAAAGACTACCTGACCCGTCGTCAACAGGAAATTGAAGCTTATAATGCTGAAAACGAAGTGGATACCTCGGTGTTGATCAATGGCAGACGAATGACCAATCTCGGGGTATTTCGTAAATATGTGGAGTCCTACCTGAAAAGCCATCCTAAAATCCGCCCCGATATGACTATTATGGTCCGACAGTTGGCCATTGAAGATCGGGGTGTTCCGCTCGAAATTTACTGTTTTACCAACACCACCGCCTGGGTCGAATACGAAGCAATTCAAGCCGACATTTTCGACCACCTTCTCTCAGCAGTGTCCTTTTTCGGTCTGGATATCTTCCAGCAACCTTCTGGAAAAGACCTGAATCGAATGATAAATTATTAATGATTAATCATTAATAATTGATTGTGACCCCGTTGGGATTCTAACCCAAGACCTTCAGAACCGGAATCTGACGTTCTATACAGCTGAACTACGGAGCCTTGTAAAGAGGTGCAAAGATAGTCTTTTTTTCGGAATCACAAAGCGCTGATTGTTGCTTTTTTGAAAGTTAACTGGAAAGCAAATTTCTACGTATGATGAATGTGATGCAACCTTTTATTTTTTTGTGCATCTGTCGATTGTGTGAAATGAAATGATACATATTGTTAAAGAACATCCTTAATGAGCGATGGGAATCTGTAAAAATTTCCAATCATACTTCCTGTATAAACAATGATTTACATAAAAATTTGTGCCAGATGAAAAAGCTTATACTTCTCTTTGTCCCCCTGCTGCTATGGTCCGCTTGTGATGAACCTGTTGTTCAATTAAAAGATGCCGACCCGATTCCCCTGAAGGTGGGAATGGAAAAGCGGGTACAGCAGGATAATGCATTTGCATTCGATTTATTTCGTGAGGTCATTCTTGATAATGCTTCAGAAAAAAATATCTTTATTTCGCCATTGAGTGTTAGCATTGCCCTGGGGATGACCCTGAACGGAGCTGTAGGGGATACGAAAACTGAAATGGAAACAGCTCTCAAATTACATGGAATGACCGAAAATGAAATCAACGAATATTACAAAATAATGTTGGCAGCACTTCCCGGAATTGATCCATCCACCATCCTGAATATTGCCAACTCAATATGGTACCGCGAGGGCTATCCGGTAAAACCCGCTTTCCTGCAGGTAAATCAGCAGTATTTTAATGCTACAGTAAGGGAAATTGACTTCACCAAACCTGAAGCACTTAAGACTATAAATAATTGGTGTGCTGAGAAAACGAATCAACTCATTAAGGAACCGCTTGATAACATTCCCGCAAGTGCAGTGATGTACCTTATCAATGCCATCTATTTTAAAGGTATATGGGCTAAAATGTTTGAGGAGAAAAACACAACGGTTTCCAATTTTTATACTGAGGATGAAAAAACGATTAAGGTAGATATGATGCAGCAAAAAGATACCTTTGGTTACTATACGGATGAAATTGCGCAGTACCTCGATATGCCTTACGGAAATAAAGCTTTTAATACGACGGTTATTCTTCCTAATGAAGGTAAAACAACCGGGGAGGTGATTAATCAACTCACTACAGAACGCTGGAATGACGTCATAGCCGGCATGCAATCACGAGAAGTGCAGGTGTATCTTCCAAAATTTAAAACCAAAGGGAAATACGAATTGAAGGAACCGCTGAAGCGCATGGGGATGATGAAAGCATTCTCCGACGAAGCCGATTTTACTAAAATAGCCGACTCACGCTTGTCGATATCGAGGGTGATACACAGTACCTATTGCGATGTTAACGAAAAAGGAACGGAAGCTGCAGCAGTCACAATTGTTGAAATCATAGAGTTGTCGATGCCTGTTGTTCCGTTGTTTAATGCCAACCGTCCGTTTATATTTGTAATAAGGGAACAAAGTACCGGCGTTATCCTGTTTATTGGCAAAATGGGACAGGTTGAAAGGTACTAACTTTCCTGATAACCTGGCAATTGACAGGTTTACAAGCTGCTAAGCAATTGCTTATTTACTCGTCATTATTTCCAGTATCATCCGGTCGGTTTCCAACATGCCAAACCGACCGATTTTGGTGAGGTTGGCAATGGTTTTGTCCACTTCTTCATCGGCGATACCTTCCACAGCTGTTACTACTTTATTATCTATCGCCATCATTGCCGATAACATGGCTGTTGAAACACCATTCGAAACTTTCAACGTACAACTCGGCTTGGCACCATCGCATATCATACCAGTAATATTTCCAATCATGTTTTTAATGGCATAACCTAGTTGTTCACGGCTGCCTCCCATCAGGTAAGTAATGCCACAACTCGAGCCGGTGGCTGCCACCACGGCACCACACAGCCCCGAAAGCCTCCCCAGACTTTGCTTGATGTAGATGGTCATCAGGTGACTCAGTGTTAGCGCACGTATCAAATCATCTTCACTTTTACCCGTTTCCTCGGCAAAAACCGAAACAGGAAGTGTAGCGGTAATTCCCTGATTGCCACTGCCCGAATTACTCATAACCGGAATCATGGCTCCGGCCATACGTGCATCGCAGGCTGCTGCAGTGTATGAAAGCATATGGGTATATACATTGTTCCCCATGAGGCCGCTCGATAGAGTTTGTGCAACTCCATGTCCGTAGGTGCCTTTCAACGATTCAGCTGCTGCGGCTTTGTTTATTTCTACTGTTTTGAGGATAAAACGCAAGTCGTCGATGGGGGTTGTACAGGCAAAATCGCAAACGCTATCGAAGGATAATTCAGGTTCATTCTCCTCAGTCGAACCACTTGAAGAGTTCGAAAGGGACTGTGTCTCAGGGTGATTTTCAGGTGTGCCACCAAAAGTGCTGGCTTCCTGATTGCTGTCAAACAACAGCTCTGCATCCTTTTCCCAGAGAACAAATCGGGTGTGTTCACCACTGATTATGGCTCTTGCAGTATGTTCATCTGCCTGACCGGTAACTTCGATATACAGTTTCTCAGAGCAATCTTCCTTAAGGCTGACTTTGAGTTTTTTATCCTGAATGAAGATTTTGCCCAATTCGAGAAGTTCAGGGTTGCTGTCTTTCAATACTTCCAGACCATACTCCGATTTTCCGGCAATGGCTCCCATCGCTATTGCAATAGGTAAGCCATACATTCCTGTACCGGGAATCCCAACACCCATCGCATTTTTCAATACATTGGCACTCAGCTGAACATCAATAAAATCGGGAACCACACCCAGCAATTCCTTCACTTTAGCCACTGCCAGCGCAACCGAAATCGGTTCGGTACAGCCTATAGCCGGAATTACTTCCCGCTCCATCAACCTGATAATTTTCCTTCGTAACCCGATGTCCATAATATTACTGTTTAAATTTTCGTCCCTGCCAGGTATCCCGCTCCTCCAGCCTCTTTTCAACCAGATTTACAAACTCAAAATTTTTTAATCCCCAATCCGGTGAAATTAAAAATGCACGGGGCGATTGTGACACAAATCGCTCGATGGCAATATCCGGATTCAGCCTTTCGAGGAAATCGACCACCAAATCGGTGTAGTCATCGGCTGAGAAAAAGGTGAAACGTTCGGGGTACTCACGGGCTTCTTTCGCCATTAGAGTCCCTCTCACCAGCTGAAGTTGATGCAGCTTCAGGGCATTTAACGGTAATTCACTCAGCCGATCGGCATGCCCTAAAATAGTATCGCGATCCTCGCCGGGCAGACCTAAAATCATATGTGCCCCTACCGGCAGTCCCATGGATGCTGTCAGGTGAATAGCATCCACAGCACACTGGTAGTCGTGACCACGGTTGATACGTTCCAGCGTTTCATCTGAGGTCGATTCGATTCCGTATTCAATCATAACATACCTGTCGCGTGCCAGTCCGGCGAAGTAGGAGAGGATACGTTCATCCACACAATCGGGACGCGTACCCACAACGATGCCTTTTACCCGGGGATGCCGGATTGCTTCACCATACACCGACTCCAGTTTTTCAAGACTGTCGTAGGTGTTGGTATAGGATTGAAAATAGGCCAGATAGGCCTGATCGGCATATTTCTCTTTTTTGTTGAAAAAGGATATCCCCTCATCGATTTGCTGGGTGATGGACTTTACAGGAAGGCAATAGTCAGGAACAAAAGTCTGGTTGTTGCAATAGGTACATCCACCGCGTCCCTTACTGCCGTCGCGGTTTGGGCAGGTAAAACCTGCATTGATAGAGATCTTCTGAACGCGGCAGTCGAACTGCGAGCGTAGTATAGTTGTGTAACTGGTGTAACGTGTCATGTTAACTGGTTAATCGGGAGGAGTTACTCCATCCCGCTGTTGGTGACGGTGCGAATACCAATAAGTTTATCGTAGCGTTCGCCCCAGGGTCGGTGATACACATAGATAGTATATTCGTTGCGGGTTTGCCAGTATGAACCCTCTGTCCGCATAACGCTGGCCGATAGTTGTCCTTTGGGAACAAAGCGGTACTGGTAATTGTATCCTCCCTGCTTAAGCAATAACGTTTGTTCGTAGCGCTTGCGCTGGTTGTTGTAGTTCATCCGGTTGTTTTGATCCAACAGGTTGAAGTTCAATTCTCCACCCAGGTAGAGCATTCCATCGAAAAAGGGTTGAGGCACATCAAGGCTAAAATGTACAGGAAGGTAATCGGCTTCGGTGGCCACATCGTAAAAAGCTTCCTGGTGATGAATCAGAAAGCGGCCGTTCACATCGAAATCAAATTCATAAGCTCCCCGGCGTACTTTATCGGTTTTTAACCAGGCCTCGAACTGCTGATTGTTGAGTGTAACTTCCTCCACACCCCGGCCGGCAGCATAAACCGATGAAATGTCGAAAGACCGGAACTCGCTTCCTCCTTCAAAAATCAATGCTTTATTGTTAGTGTAGTTGAGTTTAGAGCCCATCAGCGAGGTGGGACGAATTCCGGTGACTTCATTATCGTGCCGGTTGTTCTGGCGAACCGTTACCTTGATTTCATTCATGGGCTCTCGCACATAATAGCCACTGAGATTGACCGAGAAATCGAGTTGCTGATAACGACCATTTATTTCAGTATCGGTATTGGGTCGTACTGTAGCTTCGATGCCCGCCCTGGGTTCATATACCGAAAAACAGGCTTGTGCTACCGGTTTATCCTGCTGATTATCCTGGTAGATTTGAACCACATAATTTCCGGAAACCCGGAACCGTAACTCCTCATTGGGAAGTTGAAAGCGATAATGAGTATACAAATAGGCTGTGTTCACCGACCTTTCCGACTGAGTAATATCGGCATGTGTAAAACCTTCGAGATATTCGGTAGTTGAAAGTTCGGATTGCGTCCAGTCGGAGTTGCAGTGGATTATTTTGTAGCTGAATGCTCTTGTATCGTGCGACATTTCATCAAAATGAATTTCGAGCACTTCCTGGCTATTGAGAGCGATATGCGGAAGCGAATATTTCACATCGGCAATTCCAACCGTAAGCGTCTTTATGTTGGGAGTGAAAATTCCGGTACGAAAAACCCCGGGATAGTTCTCCTGAACCATCGCAAGCATAAAAAAAAGAATCAGTCCCTTTACCTTCATACTATCTCTGTAATTATCATTTTGCAAATGTAAAGAAAATTCTTCACCCAATATGCGGAAAAATTTCATTATTTATAGTGATTATAATCTGAAATTGTTGTATTTTTGTGGCGTTTTTTCGAGAGATTGTATTGTTTCACAGTAATATTTTAAAAATCAAACACTTATTACTATAATATGGCAAACCTGATAACAACAAAACGTGGTTTGGATATTCCTGTTAATGGTAAAGCAGTGGAAAGTATCGGTTCGGCCGTGCTCACCCGCGATTTTGCCATGATACCGGATTATTACCACGGTATTACACCAAAGTTAATGGTGAAAGAGGGTGATGTAGTGAAGGCAGGTTCTCCGGTGTTTTTCGATAAGCAATTCCCCGATACAAAGTTTGTATCGCCCGTTAGTGGAATCATAAAGTCGGTCAACAGAGGCGAACGTCGTAAAATTATCAGTATTCTCATCGAGAGCGATGGTAAAATGGAATACGCTGATTTTGATAAACCTTCATTAGCAGACAGCTCTCGTGAGCAGTTGACACTTCAGCTGCAACAGGCAGGATTATGGGTGTATATCAAACAGCGTCCCTACGATGTGATTGCAGCCCCAACCAGTACACCGAAAGCAATTTTCATTTCTTCCTTTGATACGGCTCCGCTGGCACCCAACAACGATTTCGTTCTGGGAAGTCAGATGGCTGATTTTCAAACAGGCATTGATGTTTTGGCCAAACTGGCACCGGTTCAGCTTGGTGTGCGTGCCGGAAAAAAATCGCCATTTCATGCAGTAAAAAATGCTGCTATTACCGAATATGCAGGTCCTCATCCTGTTGGTAACGTAGGTATTCAAATCAATCACATCAGCCCTGTTAATAAAGGAGAAGTTGTATTTACAGTGAATGCTCAGGATGTCGTATTTATTGGTCGTTTCTTCAATAAAGGTGTTGTTGATTTTACCCGGACGGTAGCTCTTACTGGTCCCAGCGTAAAAGCTCCCCAGTATTTTAAACTTCTCCCGGGCGTAAAACTGGAAGAGTTGCTGAAGGATAAAATCAAAGGAAATACTACCCATCGCATTATCAGTGGCAATATACTTACCGGTGAAAAAATTGCCGGTAACGGATACTTCGATCCTTATTCGACTCAGATTACGATTATGGAGGAAGGTAACGAAACGCACGAACTACTTGGATGGGGAATGCCCCGTGTCCGTCGTTTCAGCATGAGTCGTGCTTACCTTGCACCTCTCCTCGAGAGCAAACTTATAAGTAAGTTATTCGGACATATTCGTTATCAGTGGGATGCCCGCCTGATGGGTGGTCGTCGTGCAATGATTATGTCGGGTGAATACGATAAAGTACTTCCAATGGATATTTATCCTGAGTATCTGTTTAAAGCGATGATTACTAAGGATATCGATAAGATGGAAGCCCTGGGAGCGTATGAAATTGCACCTGAGGATGTAGCTTTATGCGAATTTGTTTGTACTTCGAAATTACCACTTCAGCAATTGGTGCGTGAATCGCTCGATTTAATGAAAAAAGAACTGGAATAATATGAGTAATAAATTAAGAAAATATGTAGATCAACTGAAGCCGCATTTCTCGAAAGGCGGTAAGTTTGAAAAACTGCATTCAGTTTTCGATGGCTTTGAGACTTTTCTCTTTACGCCTAATATAACGTCGAAGCGCGGAACTCACATTCACGATGCCATCGATTCGAAACGTACAATGATAGTGGTGGTTCTGGCCATGGTGCCTGCCCTGCTTTTCGGTATGTACAATATCGGTTATCAGCATTTTCTGGCTGTTGGTCAGGAAGTTGGTTTCTGGGAAATGTTCCTGTTCGGAGCACTGGCAGTTGTCCCAACCATCGTTGTATCGTATGGTGTAGGGCTGGGTATCGAGTTCATTATCGCCCAGATTAAAGGTCATGAGGTACAGGAAGGTTTTCTGGTATCCGGGATGCTGATTCCGCTGATTGTTCCTGTTGATACACCGCTTTGGATGGTGGCTGTGGCAACTGCTTTTGCGGTTGTGTTTGCCAAAGAAGTTTTTGGTGGAACAGGTATGAATATCTTTAACGTGGCATTGGTTGCCCGTGCTTTCCTTTTCTTTGCCTATCCGACTTTCATGTCGGGCGACAAAGTGTGGGTGCGCACCGGAACTACATTTGGCTTAGGTGAAGGTACAGTGGTTGATTCTTTCTCAGGTGCAACTGTTCTGGGTGAAGTAGCTACTGCTCCGGGTGCCACTGCATCGCTAACCGACACATTGGGTAATCCGATTAGTTTTATCGATGGATTTCTGGGATTAATTCCCGGTTCGGTGGGCGAAACATCTACCCTGGCTATTCTGCTGGGGGCTGCCGTGCTTTTACTTACAGGTGTGGCAAGTTGGAAAGTGATGCTTTCGGTATTTGGAGGCGGAGCAATTATGGCTTACGTTTTTAATATCATTGGCCCGGATACAGCGTATGCAAACCTGGAATGGTACAATCATCTCGTATTTGGTGGTTTTGCTTTCGGAGCTGTGTTTATGGCTACCGATCCTGTAACGTCGGCCCGTACCGAAACTGGTAAATGGATTTATGGTTTCATGATTGGTGCATTTACCATCATCATTCGTACACTCAACCCCGGTTATCCCGAAGGAATGATGCTGGCGATTCTGTTTATGAATATTTTCGCTCCGCTGATCGACTATTATGTAGTGGATGCCAATATCAAGAAGCGTCTGAAACGGGCACAAATCAAGGCTTAAAAAGGAGAAAACAGCATGAATACAAATAATAACAGTTATACTTTATTGTACGCTACGGTGATGGTGGTTATCGTGGCGCTGCTACTGGCCCTCGTTTCGGGATCTCTGAAAGAAAAACAGACGACCAACGTGGAGCTGGATAAAATGAAACAAATTCTTAGCTCATTGAATATTGATACTCAGGGACAGGATGCCAAAGCGCTCTGGAGTAAGTACATTGCCGAGGAGCAGGTGATAAACTCAAATGCCGAAGTAATAGCCTCTCCAAAGGTAAAAGCGTTCGACATTGTACTGAAAAAGGAACTTGCAAAACCCTTGGAACAACGCGAATTGCCACTATTTGTGGCCAGTGTGGATGGATCGAAGAAATATATCATCTCGTTGTTTGGAGCGGGACTCTGGGGACCTATCTGGGGTTACATTGCACTAAACGAAGATATGAATACGATTTACGGTACCTATTTTTCCCACTCCAGCGAAACACCTGGTCTGGGAGCTGAAATCGCATTAAAAGCATTTCAGGAAAAATTTATCGGAAAATCGATTCTTAACGACCAGCGTGAATTTATGTCGATTGCTATCGTAAAACCCGGTCAGACTGCTGAAGGACTGGATTATGTGGATGGCATATCGGGAGGTACCATTACCAGTAAAGGAGTTGAGAAAATGTTGCAGGATTGTCTGGGACAATATGCTACCTATTTTAAACAATCAACGATGGGAGGAACAGTACAATGAGTAAAATATTTTCTGAAAAAACAAAGCAGGTCTTTTTGGGACCCCTGAGCAAGAATAACCCCATTGCTGTTCAGGTATTGGGTATCTGTTCGGCGCTTGCAGTTACAGCCAAACTCGAGCCTGCTATTGTAATGGGTTTGTCGGTAACAATAATTCTTGGTTTTTCCAATGTGATTATTTCGCTTCTGCGTAATACAATTCCCAACCGAATCCGTATTATTGTTCAGCTTGTGGTAGTTGCTGCTCTGGTAACAGTGGTTAGTGAGATCCTGAAAGCCTTTGCCTACGATGTTAGTGTTCAGCTTTCGGTGTATATTGGATTGATTATTACCAACTGTATTCTGATGGGACGTCTCGAGGCATTTGCAATGGGTAATCGTCCCTGGGAGTCGTTTGTGGATGGTATTGGTAATGGGTTGGGTTATGCATGGATTCTTGTGGTAACAGCCTTTTTCCGCGAGTTACTTGGAGCAGGAAGCCTTTTTGGAATCAAGATTATTCCGCAATCGTTCTACGATGCAGGATATGTAAATAATGGGTTAATGGTAATGCCTCCGATGGCGCTCATCATTGTGGCCGTAATTATTTGGGTTCACCGTTCGATGAATAAAGAATTGCAGGAAAAATAAAACAGTACAGCAATGGAAAATGTAGTAAGTATAATAGTTAAGTCGATTTTTGTCGACAATATGATTTTTGCGTTCTTCCTGGGTATGTGTTCATACCTGGCTGTATCGAAGAATGTCAAAACATCCATGGGTTTGGGATTGGCAGTTACTTTTGTTCTGGGAATCACTCTTCCAATCAATTACCTGCTCGAGAATTATGTGTTGAAAGAAGGTGCACTTGCATGGTTGAGCCCATCGCTGGGTGAACTGGATTTGAGCTACCTGGCATTTATTCTTTTTATCGCAGTAATTGCTGCTATCACTCAATTGGTGGAAATGATGGTGGAAAAATTCAGTCCTTCATTGTATGCATCACTGGGAATTTTCCTCCCACTGATTGCCGTGAACTGTGCCATCATGGGTGGATCGCTCTTTATGCA
>JAVFAG010000001.1:5469-23618 GCA_034002585.1 Paludibacter sp. | reverse complement strand
CCGGAAGGCGAAACACTGAACTTCAAACCGGGTGGATATATCCAAATCGATGTTCCTAAATACGATATCAAATTTGCCGATTTCGATGTGGAAGATCGTTTCCGCGGTGACTGGGATAAGTTTAAAATGTGGGATCTTGCCTGCAAAAACGAAGAAGAAACCATGCGTGCCTACTCCATGGCCAACTATCCTGCCGAAGGAAATATCGTAATGCTGAACGTGCGTATTGCCACTCCTCCTTACGATCGTGCTAAAGGTGGTTGGGCAGATGTAAAACCGGGTATTTGTTCGTCCTACATCTTCAACCTGAAGCCGGGAGATAAAGTAATGGTGTCGGGTCCGTTTGGTGAATTCCATCCACTGTTGCATACCAAGCGCGAAATGCTGTATGTAGGTGGTGGTGCGGGTATGGCTCCACTCCGTTCACATATCCTTCACCTTCTCGAAACGCTGAAAATTACCGATCGTAAGATTACCTATTGGTACGGTGCCCGTTCGAAAAATGAAATTTTCTACGAAGAGGATTTCCGTAAACTCGAACGCGAATTCCCGAACTTCCAGTTTAATATTGCATTAAGTGAACCACTGCCGGAAGATAACTGGACAGGTTATGTAGGATTTATCCACAAGGTAATTCACGACAATTACCTGGCTAACCACGATGCACCGGAAGATATCGAATACTACATGTGTGGTCCCGGTCCGATGGCGAAGGCTGTCGAGAAAATGATTTTCGATTTGGGCGTTCCACGCGAAATGCTGATGTTCGACGATTTCGGAGCGTAAGTGAAAGTATACTACTAAAAAAGCGATGCATTTTAACGGATGCATCGCTTTTTTTTAAAGCTATAAAGAAACAGGTTGAAACTATACAGAAGGGTTAAAGTCCCTACACGATTAATCGGGAAACTTAGCCGATGATCATCAGATGGATTATACTTTCCTTAATTTTGTCAGGATTTCAAAAACATGGATCGCCGCATTTTGCCCATCTATTGCCGATGATGTAATACCACCTGAAAATCCAGAACCTTCGCCTGCAGGAAAAAGTCCCTTTAGTTGTGGATGCTCACCAGTTTCAGGATCACGTGGGATGCGTACTGCCGACGAAGAACGCGATTCGACAGCTACTACCACGGCCTCGTTGGTGAGGTAGCCGTGCATTTTACGATCGAAGCGTCGGAATGCTTCACGCAGTCGTTTTGAAATGTGTTCAGGAAGCCAGAAATGTAGCGGCGATGAGATGATTCCGGGCATATAGGAGCATTCAGGTAAATCGGCCGAAACTTTTCCTTTTACAAAATCGACTAAACGCTGTGCTGGTGCTACACGTCCTTTACCTCCGTTGTTAATATAGGCCAAATGCTCCACATCTTGCTGAAAGCGTAAGCCTGCCAGTACACCGTATTGTTGAAACTCTTCCGGAATATCTTCCGGGCGAATTTCCACCACCATACCCGAGTTGGCAAATGGTGAATTCCGACGCGATGCCGACATGCCATTTACCACAATTTCTTCTTCCCTGGTTCCTGCCGGTACAATACGACCACCAGGACACATACAGAAGGAATACACACCCCGGTCGTCGATTTGCTCCACCAGACTGTAATTAGCAGCCGGCAAAAAGTCTCCGCGGGAAGGGCAGTGGTACTGAATGCTGTCGATCAATGTTTGTGGATGCTCCACCCGTACGCCCATGGCAAAGCCCTTTTGCTCGAGTTGAATGCCTTGCGAATGAAGCATTTCGTAAATATCGTGTGCCGAATGACCTGTCGCCAGAATCACTGCTTCGGCTTCGAAAGTCCGTCCGTCGGTGGTGATACATCCCTTCACCCGGTTATCCTCGATGATTAATTCCTTCATCTTCGTGTCGAAATAGATTTCACCACCGTTTGAGGTAATGGTGTAACTCATATTTCCCACAATGGCAGGCAACATATCGGAACCTATATGAGGATGCGCTTCATACAGAATTTCGTCGGAGGCACCGTGGTACTGAAACAGTTCGAAAATTTCGTTTGAATCACCTTTCTTCTTCGAACGGGTATAGAGTTTTCCATCGCTAAAAGTTCCGGCCCCGCCTTCACCATAGCAATAATTAGAATCAACATTGAAGGACTTATTACGGTTGAGTGCTGCAATGTCGGAAACGCGGTCCTTAGCCTGTTTACCCCGTTCAATGACAACGGGTTTCAATCCCAGTTCCACCAGTTTGAGGGCTGCAAAAATACCTGCTGGTCCAGCGCCAACGATCAGCACCGATGGGGCAGTGTGTACATCATTAAACTGAAATTCCCTTCGTAAAGTTGATGGGTCGGGCATTTCGTTTACATAGACCTCTACCGATAAATTGATTTTGGGTTGATGGCTCCGCGCATCAATAGACTTTTTAAGGATACGGATGTGCGTAATGTCCTGCTCGCGCAGTTCGGCCTTTTCGGCCACCCGACGTTTAAGTTGCGATTCTTTGGCAGCTTGTTCGGGAGTTATTATTAGTTGAACCTGAAGTTTCATTTGAATTAGTTAAAAATATAAGGTTACAAAGATAAATAATTAAATCCGGATGTGGAAAAAAGAGCTCATTGGTGTACTTATTACTTCCTGCTATTGATATTTTTTCTAACTTTGAGCGTTCTTTCAGACTATTGCTCATGCCAATGAATATTCAACTTATTGATCTTCAGGATAAAGATTTTGAAATTGTGAAATCGGTTTACGATTATTATATCGTAAATACAACGGCAACTTTTCATACAGAATTAATTACTATTGAGGAGTTAAAGAGTGTGATTGCGGTGGCACATCCCAAATATAAATCCTATCTTATTTCATTTGAAGAAGAAATTTGCGGATACTGCTATCTTTCACAGTATAAAAAGAGGCAGGCATACGACCGGACTGCGGAGGTGAGTATCTATTTAAAGCCTGAATATTCCGGTAAAGGTATAGGTCGCAAGGTGTTGGAAATATTGGAGCAGATAGCAATCGATTGTACCATAGTAGTTCTGATCGGAATTATTTCCGAAGAAAATAAAACGAGTATTGCTTTGTTTGAAAAGTGTGGTTATGTAAGGTGTGCACATTTTCGGGAAGTGGGTGAGAAATTCGGACGATTACTGGATATAGTGGCTTATCAGAAAACGCTGAAGATAAATTGACAGGGTTGTGCATTTTGTGGATAGGAAGTAATAATAAAGCCAACATGCTATAAGTTAACATGTTGGCTTATAATAAAGTGATTCGGTTGGGATTCGAACCCAAGACCCACAGCTTAGAAGGCTGTTGCTCTATCCAGCTGAGCTACCGAACCATACACCTGTTAAAAGGGAATATTGCATCGAAAAATGCGGTGCAAAAGTAGTTTATTTTTCATAGATTTGCAACTGTTTAACTAAAAAAGAATCCCGCCGCTGCGTTAATTGCTGTTTTTTCGTTACTTTTGCGGTTCTATTAATTAGTGACTAATCGATACTCAGGCAGAAGATGAAGGTAATGAAATTTGGCGGAACATCCGTAGGTTCCGTTGAGGGTATTTTAAGCGTTAAACGCATCGTGGAATCGGCATCCAAGCCGGTGATTGTTGTAGTGTCGGCTCTTTCGGGAATCACCGACCAGTTGTACAAAGTAGCGGCCATGGCTGCTGCCGGCGACGAAAATTACCTGACTGAATACAAGACGATGCTCCATCGTCATCTCGACATGATTCCTCAGGTGATTGTGGATGCACAAACACAGAATGAGACCACTAACAGTATTCAGGAACTTTTTACCGACCTGTCAAATATTCTGCGGGGTGTGTACCTCATCAGGGATAGTTCTCCCAAAATCACCAATACTATTGTTAGTTATGGTGAGGCATTATCTTCCGTAATTGTAAGTCAGGCTCTTGACGCACAACATGCCGATGCACGCGATTTTATTAAAACCATTCATCAGTTTGGCAAACATGTGGTCGATTTTGAGCAAACCAATCAACTAATTAAAGACCGATTCGAAAAGTTACCTTCCATTACAGTTTGCGGTGGCTTTATTGCTTCCGAATCACAAACCAACTTTATCACTAATCTTGGCAGAGGAGGATCCGATTATACCGCAGCTATCCTGGCGGCAGCTCTCGGAGCGGAAGTGCTCGAAATATGGACCGATGTGGATGGTTTCATGACTGCCGATCCCCGCATTATATCCAATACTTATGTTATTGAAGAACTGAGCTTTAGCGAAGCAATGGAATTGTGTAACTTTGGCGCAAAGGTGATTTATCCTCCTACTATCTTTCCGGTTTTTCATAAAAAAATTCCGGTAGTAATTAAAAATACATTCAATCCTGAAGCCAGAGGTACCTATATTTCACAGGAAAGAATCGACGACCGATCGAAAACCATTAAAGGAATTTCGTCGATTAACGATACTTCGCTGATCACTATCCAGGGCCTGGGTATGGTTGGAGTTATTGGTGTTAACCATCGTATTTTCAAGGTGTTAGCCCGAAATGGTATTTCTGTATTCCTTGTGTCACAGGCATCTTCCGAGAATACAACTTCCATTGGGGTTCGAAATGCCGATAGTCCGCTTGCCGTTAAAGTGCTAAAGGAAGAGTTTGCTCAGGAAATTGCTCATGGTGAGATTGACACTATTGTATCGGAAGATGACTTAGCCACTGTGGCCATCGTGGGCGATAATATGAAACGCACTCCGGGTATTGCAGGAAAACTATTTGGCACGTTAGGACGAAATGGTATCAATGTAATTGCCTGTGCTCAGGGTGCTTCCGAAACGAATATCTCTTTTGTTACCGACCGTTCGTCGTTGCGTAAGGCACTCAACGTTATTCACGATTCGTTTTTCCTGTCCGACTACCAGGTGTTGAACCTGTTTGTGGTTGGTGTAGGAACTGTGGGAGGAAAACTGATTGATCAGATTCGAAAACAGCAGCAAAAACTGATGGATGAAAATGCCCTGAAAGTAAAGGTCGTTGGGGTGGCTTCAAGCAGGAAAATGCTGTTTCGCAGGGAAGGTATCGACCTGAACAATTTCCGCGATGAACTCATGACCATGGGGCAGGATGCCAGTCCTGCTGCCATTGCACGTGAAATTATCGAAATGAATATCTTTAATTCGGTTTTTGTCGATTGTACTGCCAATGAAGATGTTGCGCACTTGTACCAACGATTGCTTGAGAACAATACTTCGGTGGTGACCGCTAATAAAATTGCTGCCTCATCGGATTACCCCAGGTATTTAAAATTAAAGGAAACCGCCCGCCGCAAAGGAGTGAAATTTCTCTTCGAAACCAATGTGGGAGCAGGATTACCGATAATCAACACTATTAACAGTTTGATTAACAGTGGCGACCGAATCCAGAAAATTCAGGCAGTGCTTTCGGGTACCCTCAACTTTATTTTCAATACCCTTAGCGAAGAAAATCCGCTAAGCAAGTCAATTCTTATGGCTAAAGAAGCCGGATTCTCTGAACCCGACCCACGAGAAGACCTTAGTGGTAAGGATGTGGTACGTAAGCTGGTAATTCTGGCCCGTGAAGCAGGTTACCAGGTTGAACAGGAAGATGTAGAGAAGAATTTGTTTATTCCGGAAGCATTATTCCACGGCTCGATGGATCAGTTCTGGGAAGATATTCCATCGCTCGATGCTGAATTTGAAGAAAAACGCCGCGTTCTGGCCGCTTCGGGTAAGCGCTGGCGTTTTGTGGCAACAATGGAAATGGGCAAATGCAGTGTAGGTCTCGAGGAAGTTGATCACCTGCATCCATTTTATGATTTACAGGGTAGCAACAATATAATTTTACTCACAACTGCCCGTTATAATGAATTCCCGATGATGATTAAGGGATATGGTGCTGGCGCTAGTGTAACAGCAGCAGGCGTTTTTGCCGATGTCATCAGTATTGCTAATATACGCTAATTCAATGGATATGAAATTTTCCTTCGTTCTTATTTTTGCTTTGATATTCACAGGTTTTGCAATCATCTCCTGCGACGATAATGTGACTTTTGCCGATGAGCTAGCTGCTGAACAAAACCTCATCAAAGAGTTTATTAAACGTAACAATATTAAAGTGGTAGATAAAATGCCGACTAGTTTTCCCTGGCCCGATAAGGTCTTTTATAAAAGCAATACCGGGCTCTATTACCGTTTGACTGCACAGGGTGATGTGGCTTCCGGCGACACTATCCAATCGGGAGATATGGTGGTAGCCCGGTTTCTTCAATATACCCTGAATGAAAAAGCCGATACCCTTTCCAATTTATCGACCCTCGATTTTCCGTATCCCACAACCTTTAATTACATGGATTACTCGCAGGTATGTGTGGGTTGGCACGAGGCAGTTGGCTATATGAAACGCCACAATTCAGAAGCCACAATCATTGTCTTCTCACGGATTGGTTTCAGTCAGTTCAACCGCCCGGCAACACCAATTGGATACGATCTGAAAATTAAAATTCAAAAGAACTATTAACAGAAGCATATGACATTAATTAAATCAATCTCCGGAATCAGAGGAACAATTGGAGGCGCAGTTGGAGAAGGACTTAATCCACTCGACATCGTTCGTTTTACCGCAGCCTATGCCATGCATATCCGAGATAACAAAACGACTGATTCGAAAACAATTGTTGTAGGTCGCGATGCCCGAATTTCGGGCGAGATGGTCGACCAGGTGGTGACAGGAACCCTGCTGGGCATGGGCTTCGATGTGGTGAATATCGGTTTGGCTACTACGCCGACTACCGAACTAGCTGTAGTAATGGAAAAGGCTGCCGGCGGTATTATACTGACTGCCAGTCACAATCCCCGTCAGTGGAATGCGTTAAAGTTGTTGAACGAACGGGGTGAATTCCTCAATGCAGCTCAGGGAGAAGATGTGTTGAACCGCGCTGCTGCCGAATCGTTCGATTTTCCGGAAGTGGATAAGCTGGGTACAATTAACCGTAAGGATTATACTGATGCGCATATTAAAAGTATTTTGGAACTTGAGTTGGTTGATGTTGAAGCCATCCGTAAGGCTGATTTCGCTGTTGCGATTGATTGCGTAAACTCGGTGGGTGGCGTTGCTATTCCTGCCTTGCTTGAAGCTCTGGGTGTGAAAAAGGTGGAAAAGTTATTCTGCGAACCTAACGGACAGTTTCCTCATAATCCCGAGCCACTGCCCGAACACCTGACCGAAATTGCTGCTGTAATGAAATCGGGTAAGGCTGATGTCGGTTTTGTGGTAGATCCCGATGTGGATCGTCTTGCCATCATTTGTGAAGATGGTTCTATGTTTGGTGAAGAATATACCCTGGTGGCAGTTGCCGATTATGTCCTGTCACGCACTCCCGGAAATACAGTGTCGAACCTGAGCTCGACCCGTGCATTGCGCGATGTAACCCGCAAGTATGGTATGGAATATAATGCAGCGGCTGTAGGAGAGGTGAATGTGGTGACTAAAATGAAAGACACCAATGCGGTGATTGGTGGTGAAGGCAATGGAGGTGTTATCTATCCTGCCAGCCATTACGGACGCGATGCGTTGGTGGGTATTGCTTTATTTCTCACTCATCTTGCTAAAAAGGACATGAAGGTTTCGGAATTACGTAAAACCTATCCTGAATATTTTATTTCTAAAAATAAAAAGGAATTAAGCCCGTCTATAAATGTGGATGAAGTGTTGGAACGCATTGCTGCTGCCTACACACAGTACGAAGTAAATACCATCGACGGAGTGAAAATTGATTTTCCGAATGGATGGGTGCATCTGCGTAAATCGAACACCGAACCCATTATCCGTATATATTCGGAAGCAGGTTCGATGGACGAAGCGAATCAGCTCGCACAACAGATTATTGATCAGATTTAAACTGAAGTGCCCCACTTCTGCACTTTAAAAGGCAGAAGTGGGACACTTTTTTTAAATTGACTATGCTAACAAATTCTTTCGAAGTAAATTGCCAGCTACTAATTGTCCGGTTTTTTACAATGTCAGCGATGGAGGTGTGTAGGAGCGTTGGCCCAGTTCCTGGTCGAGCATATATAAACCGCGTGGATCGGTACCAAACAAGTCGTACCTTTTAATCATCTCATCTACATTTTGTTCTTCTTCGGCCTGTTCTTTTACAAACCAATCGAGAAACTGCATGGTTTTGAAATCTTTCTGTTCGAAAGCAACTGCATAAATATCGTTAATGGAACGGGTTACCATCAGCTCGTGATCGTAGGCCGCAACCAGCGGGTGCTTATGATCCTTAAATTCAATGGAAGGTTTGGCGATTGTTTCCAATACCACCTTTTCACCATTCAACTGAAGGTATTGAATAAACAGCATTGCATGAGCGTACTCTTCCTGTGTTTGAATCTGAAACCAGTTGGCAAACCCGTTCAAGCTTTCATCGGTGTAGTAATTGGCCATATCCATGTAAAGAAACGAGGAAAAAAACTCTTTGTTGATCTGTAAATTAATGAGATCTACAATTTTCTTGTCTAACATATCCGTTCGTTTTAGAGGTTAATATTTTGTACTTATAACAATAATCTAATCAATTCGTTCAATCTTTGCGCCAATATTATTCAGTCGTTCGTCAATTGCCTCATAGCCACGATCTATCTGATCGATATTATGAATCACACTAACTCCTTCAGCACTCATCGCAGCAATAAGCAGAGCAATTCCAGCCCTGATATCGGGCGAAGTCATAGTCGATGCACGAAGCAGGAGTCGGTTACCCTGACCAATGACAGTTGCGCGGTGTGGATCGCACAAAATAATCTGTGCACCCATATCAATTAATTTATCGACAAAGAACAATCGACTTTCAAACATTTTCTGATGAATAAGTACACTACCTTTGGCTTTCGCTGCTACCACGAGAAAAACGCTTAGTAAATCAGGGGTCAGTCCGGGCCATGGCGCATCAGCAAGGGTCATAATCGATCCATCGATAAAGGATTCAATCTCGTATTCTTTCTGAGCTGGTACGTAAATATCGTCGTTGCGACGCTCTATAATGATTCCCAGCTTGCGAAAACTGTCGGGAATGATACCCAACTCGTCGTACTGTACATTTTTGATGGTTATTTCAGAACCGGTCATCGCTGCCAATCCGATAAAGCTGCCCACTTCAATCATATCGGGAAGCAAGGTATGTGTACAGCCGTGAAGCGCTGAAACGCCCTGAATGGTTAGCAGATTGGATCCGATACCTTCGATGCGTGCTCCCATGCGGTTCAGCATCCGGCAGAGTTGCTGCACGTAAGGCTCACAGGCTGCATTGTAAATTTGAGTAACACCCTCAGCAAGTACAGCTGCCATTACGATGTTAGCGGTTCCTGTAACCGATGCCTCATCCAGCAGCATGTAGCTTCCGGTAAGCTTTTCAGCTTCAATGCTGTACAATTTCTTTTCGGCATCGTAGGTGAATTCGGCACCCAGTTTTTGGATGCCCAAAAAGTGAGTGTCCAACCGCCGACGACCAATCTTATCGCCTCCCGGTTTGGGAATCAGGGCTTTTCCAAAGCGGGCCACCATTGGTCCTACTATCATTACCGAACCACGTAGCGATGCACTTTTGGCATAAAAAGAGTGCGTTTGGAGGTGATCGAAATTTACTGTTTCGGCTTTAAAAGAGTAGCTGTTACGGCTTAGTTGCTTTACCTGTACTCCCATATCCGAAAGCAGCCCAATCAGGTTTCTGATATCAATAATATCGGGCATGTTATCGATAACCACCTCGTCGGGAGTCAGCAATACAGCACAAATTACCTGAAGTGCTTCGTTTTTAGCGCCCTGAGGTGTGATTTCACCCGAAAGTCGTTGTTTGCCTGTAATTCGGAACGAGCTCATGAATTATTTCTTACGCATTTTGTAGTTTTTCCTGCTGGCCGGACTGTGGTTGCTGTAAATTTCGCGCGATTCTACCAGCCGGAATGTATCTTCCTCCAAATCAATTTTTCCATTAGATAGTTCACGTAAATCCGAAAATATCTTTCGGTTATCCACCACTTCCTTGTTCCACGACAGGAAGCATTTTTTCATCTGATTGGCAATCAGGCGAATCAACTCCGTGCGTTCTTCACCTTCTTCATAATCGGCCACTCTTGCAATCATTTTTTCAAGTGTACTTCCGTAATGCATGTACCGCATTTTTGTTGCAGGATACGGTACACGGTCGGGTGCCTGATACAGATTTTCAGGTTTCACAATTTCGTAGGGAAAATCGATATCGAGTTGAAACTGTGACATGATTGCAACATGATCCCATAATTTATGCTTAAAATCGTTGATGTCGCGCAAATAAGGGAACATATTTCCCATAATACTGACAATAGAGCGAACGCAGCGTGCACGTTCTTCGCGATCTTCAATGGTGATGGCATGATTTACCATTTGCTGTATGTGCCGGCCATATTCCGGCAGTATCAGTTTTCCTTCTGAGCTGGGATAATCCATTTATTTTTGTTTGATTAAGTATACAAGGGTAGGGAAGTGGTCGGAATAACCATTCAGCCAAACACCACCTGCATGAGTACGCAGGGGGGTGCCTTTATAAGGTCCTTCCTGTTGAATAAGAAAGCTGCGGTTAAATATCTCACTTTTCCATAAATACAATTTGTTTTTTGCGGGATGAAGCAGCTCATGCGAGAGAATAATCTGGTCGAACATATTCCACTGATCGTTGTAGGCAAGCGATCCAATTCCTCTCTTATGGGTTTTCCAGAACACATTGTACAATTCACCGGGCTGCACTTCTTCCTTATTTTCTTTGGCTCCCAGAATTGTAGCCACACTTTCGTTAAAGGGATCGTCGTTCAGGTCACCCATGACTATTACACGGGCTTTGGGTTCTACACGAAACAACGAATCAACGATGGAGCGGGTGAGCGCAGCCGCTTCGTTGCGCTTGGGACGTGAACGCATTTCACCTCCTGAACGCGATGGCCAGTGATTCACAATTATATGGACTTTCTCATCCTGCAGATAGCCACTCACCATGAGTTGATCGCGGGTGCGGAAAGCGGTGTCGGCCGGACTGTGTAGGCGGTACGATTTACTGTTGGTAACAATAAAATATTTCGGATTGTAGAGCAGGGCCACATCCACACCGCGGCGATCGGGGCCATCGTAATGTACAATCTCGTACGATCGTTTTTTAAGAGCAGGCTGCTTTACCAGATCTTCCAAAACACCCCGGTTTTCAAGTTCACTAACGCCTACAATTACGGCTCCCACGGGTGTATGATCCAATGCAATCTGGGAAATAGCATACGACATCTTTTCCAGCTTGGCATTGTATTTCATAGTACCCCATTTCATGGATCCCTGAGGTGTGAATTCAATGTCATTTACCTCGGGTTGATCAATGGTGTCGAATAGGTTTTCTATATTGTAAAAAGCTACTGCACTGACAGTTACATCTACTGCCGGCGTGTTGCCAGCCTGACCTGATTTACACGCAGTAATCAGAATCCCTGTACTTAACAGGATTAGAACAAGTTTTTTCATCTTTATTCAGTTGAATATGGCCTGCAAAATTGGGAAAAAAAGTTCAGAATTCAAAATCTGAATGCACAATCTGAATTTAACTTTTGCAGTATGAAAAATAGTTGTATATTGCATACCTTTTTTTTATATACAACGATTACAGAAAACAGATGTTAACATGTTTAACATCAGCACACTATCAATTTATGAAACGAATTTTTATTCTGGTTTTAAGCATTTTTGGTCTTTTGGGGATGGCTCATTCTCAAATCATTGTGCGGGGAAAAGTAGTTGCTTCCGACTCTCAGCAGCCACTACCGGGAGTGAATGTAACCCTGCTGCAACAGGATATTTCGACTTTTACCGATCAGTCGGGAGAATATTCACTATCGGTTGAATCACCCGGACTGCTGGAAATCCGTTTTACCAAAAGCGGCTTTTTTACGCAGATTCGGGAATTTTCTGTGGTTGCAGGAAAAGTAAATGAAATGCCCGATATTGCCTTACGTGTGGATATTAACACCGAGGTGAAGCAGGAAATCGTGTTGCAACTCAGCGAAATGAGTCTGAACACTGATGATGATGGACGCGACCAAAGCATGTCGACTACCTTGTCGAACCGCGACGTATACATCTCTCAGGCCAGTTTCTCTTTTTCGCCCATGCGTTTTCGCATGCGTGGGTACGACAGTAATTACGAAACGACCTATATCAACGGCGTTCATTTTAACTCCCTCGAACGTGGTGGATTCAACTATTCTGCCCTTGGCGGGTTGAATGATGCCATGCGTAACCGTGAGAATATTTACGGTTTACAGGCTTCCGGTTTCTCATTTGGTAATCTGGGTGGTGTAAGTAATATCAATACACGTGCATCGGCCTATGCAGCAGGTGTTCGCAGCAGCATTGCCTTTACCAACCGGTCGTACCGCTACCGTGCCCAGGCTACCTATGCCACAGGTCTGATGCCTAATGGCTGGGCATTTGCAGCTTCGGGTGTCGTTCGCTGGGCCAATGAAGGGATAGTGGAAGGTACTTTTTATAATTCAGGAGGATATTTTCTTTCGGCCGAAAAGGTTTTCAATCCTCAGCACAGCATTAGCTTAGTAACCTTTGGTGCTCCAACGCAACGTGCGCAGGGAAGTGGTACTACTCAGGAAGTGTACGACCTTGCCGGTTCCATCTATTACAACAGCTATTGGGGATATCAGGATGGAAAAAAACGGAATTCCCGTGTTGTGAAAAGCTTTGATCCTACCGTAATTCTTTCGCATGATTTTAAAATTGATGAGCAAAAACGTCTGCGTACAGGTTTGGCTTATCATTACAGTATGTATAGCAACTCAGCGCTTGGTTTCTACAATGCTCCCGATCCGCGTCCCGACTATTACCGCGATCTTCCCAGCTTCCAGAGTCAGGATGAATTACGTCAGACCCTCGCTGCTGCCTGGAAAAATCCTGCAAATTCGAACGTACGACAGATCGACTGGGCTGAACTTTACCGCGAAAATGCGTTGAACAATCTGTCGAATCCAACAGGAAATGCAAAGTATGCCGTAGAGCGCCGCCATAATAATCTTGCGGAACTTGCTCTCAATTCAACTTTTACCAACGAAGTGACGAAAAAGTTTCGTCTGACTGCCGGCGTTGAATTTAAACAATCGAAAGGTATGCACTACAAGACCATGGACGACTTGCTGGGTGCGAATCAATGGATTGATATCGACCAGTTTGCCGAGCGCGATTTTCCGGCTAATCCCGACATTATTCAAAATGATGTACGAAACCCAAACCGTGTAATAGGAGTGGGCGATGTGTTCGGTTATAACTACGACATCAACCTTACCCATGCCAATGTTTTCCTGCAAAACGAATGGAATTTCGACAAACTGGAAGTGCATTACGCAGCAAAAATGACCTATACCGAGTTTTTCCGCTATGGTCATATGGAAAACGGTCGTGCAGTAGCCGTTGGTGCACAGTCGTTTGGTAAAGGTAAAACCTGGTGGTCGGTCGATCCTTCTGTGAAGGGTGGCGTGATCTATAAGTTCGATGGTCGACACCGCATCACAGCCAACGCCATGTACGAGACCCGTGCTCCGTTATCGACCAATTCCTATGTTTCACAGCGTATTAAAGATACGGCGATTCCAATGCGTCCTGAAGAAATTACCAGTTTCGATGCCGGTTATTCCTTTACTTTCCCGGGTATTCGCGGTCGGGTAACAGGTTTCCATACCGAAATTGTTAACTCCGTAGATATGTTGGGTTACTACGACGACGATTACCGTACCTTTATTAATCATACGCTTACTAAAGCAAACAAGCGCATGATGGGTATCGAGGCTGGTCTTTCGGTTGTACTGAACTCGAGTTTTACGGTATCGATGGCCGGAACCTATTCCGATTATACCTATACCAACGATGCCGAAGGTATTAAAAGTCCTGAGAACGGTTCGTTTGCCGACGTATATGAAACGGTGAAAACGACTGGTTTGCACCTGGCATCCGGACCTCAGATAGCAGCAAACATCACCCTGGATTATTTCCATCCGAAAATGTGGTTTGCTGATATCACCCTGAACTATTTCGATAAAAACTACCTGGATTTTGCTCCCAACCGTTTCACTGAGAGCAATATGATGAAGTATATCACTCCTGATATGGTAGCTGCTCTCGGAACCCAGGAAAAACTCAAAGGTGGATTCCTGCTCGATGCTTCGATTGGTAAACTGATTTACCTTCCGCAGCGTCGTTCACTTAACTTCAACCTGAGCATGAGCAATATGCTCAACAACCAGAACATGATAACCGGTGGTTTCCAGCAGGCTCGTTTGCCGTTGGTAGATGGCGCTATCGATGCCACATCACTCAATCGCTTCCCGAATAAATACTACTATGCATGGGGATTCAATATGTTCCTGAATATAGGTTACCGTTTTTAATGAATATTAAAATGATAAATGATATGATAAAGAAGATAATTCCGCTTTTCCTGCTTACGTTGCTGGTTGCATGTAATCAGGTAGAGTTTGAGCCGATGGATGTGTCGGATATGCTGGGAGAAAAAATCGATTCTACCTATACGATTGCCCGGTTGAAAAAAGAGTTTATTAAGAAAGATACCCTGTTTTCTGCTGAAAAGATTACTTCCTCTACGGATGTCATCCTCAATGGCATCGTTACCAGTACCGATGTGGAAGGAAATGTGTACAAGTACATTACTGTTCAGGAGGAAATGCCCGGAGGTCAGGCGATGAAATTCTCCGTGGATGTTAGCGGCTTATCGGCCATGTATCCGCTCGGACAGAGGGTTTCGGTGAGATGTAACGATTTGTATATTGGTACCTATGCACAGGCTGTTCAACTCGGTGTTTTTTACATCAATCCCGAACGCAACCGGATTGAGCCGGGTCGTATGCCCCGCCTGATTGCCCGCAAACAGATTATACCGTACGGATTGCCCGACCCATCGGCTATTCGCCCCGATACCATGACAATTGCTCAGATTCGTGCCAGTCGTGGTGAAATGGTGAATAAACTGGTAGTTATTAAGAATGCTTTCTTTACCGGAAAAGGCTCCAATTCATACAAAGAGCCTTCAAAACTGACAGATGCTGAATTGATTTTTGCTCCTTCAACCAATGGAATTGGATATCCTCAATCGCGTGAAATCCAGGATGGAACAGGCACCATTTTCATTGCAACCAGTGAATATTCCAAGTTTGCTACCAAGCCTCTTCCTACCTCTAATCACCGGGGTCACATTACTGCTATCATCGGTTGGTACAACGACCGTGACTTTCCTGCCAATGCAACCCGTAACTACCATCAATTAACCATTCGTACCCTGAAGGATTTAGGAACAGGGTTCGAAGCCTATCATCAATCTATTAAGTAAAAAACGTTATGAGAATACAATTGAATAAAATCGTTTTTATGCTGATGCTGAGTGGATGGTTCGCTTCATGTTCCAATCTGTACGACTCGCACGACATTATCATTGCTGAAGACAATATTATCTTTTCGGCTCCACTTACCGCTGAGCTTGGAGGTTTTACCGCCATCAACGTTGCAGGCGAAGAAATGTGGCATATTGACCCCAATGGCTATGCGTATGTTTCCGGTTTTGTGAATAGTTCGAACAAGGCCAATGAAGCCTGGCTCATTTCTCCCGAAATCGACCTGTCGGAAGTGGAGACAGCAAAACTTACTTTCGACCATGTAGCCCGTTATTTTGCGAATTTATCGACGGAAGCTACTGTGTGGGTATCGGAAAATTATGTTGCCGATGCAAGTCCGGCTACTGCCACGTGGACAAAGCTGGAAACAGAACCGTTCTCTGATCCGGGATCCTGGACCTTCGGCACATCCGGTGAAATCAGTCTGACAGCCTTTGCCGGAAAGAAAATCCGCATTGCATTCAAGTATATTTCCACCACCTCGAAAGCAGGCTCGTGGGAAGTTAAAAACTTCCTCGTGCAAAAAGGGGAAGCTGTTGCTGTTGTGCGTAACTGGGGAAGTGGAACCGAAGCTGATCCGTATACTGTTGCAGGCGCAATAGCATATCAGGGTGGCGAAAAATGGGTAACCGGCTATATTGTGGGTTATTTGTGGTCGGGAAGTTATACCAACTATGTGTTTGGAACCGATACCTGTACACAGACGACTAACCTGATGATTGCTGATACACTGGGTACCTATCTGTCTAAAACCATGGCCATTCAGCTGCCTACAGGTGCTGTTCGTACAGGTATCAACCTGAAAGATAATAAATCCCTGTTTGGAAAGCGGGTGAGACTGGCTGGATCCCTGGAAACCTATTTTGGTGCTCCGGGTATGCGAAATACGATTTATTATGAACTGGAAGATGGAAAGACAGGTGGTACAAAGCCTGTGAAAACAATTTTCAGTGAAACATTTGCCAATAACAGTCAGGGTAATTTTACTATTGTTGATGTGGTGAAGCCATCAGGGGCTACCTATGTATGGACGCCTACACCTACTTTTGGTATGGTGGCATCAGCCTTTATCGGAGGTAGTAACCGGGCTGCTGAAAGTTGGCTGATTTCACCGGAAATCAGTCTTGCCGATGTGAATACCGTAACGATGACCTTCGATCATGCGCTGAACTACCTCCGGGGAGCCAGGGTAACTGATTTTGCAACGGTGTGGATTTCGACTACCTATTCGTCGGGAGCCCCATCAACCGCAGCCTGGTCGCAACTTACGGTACCTACATATCCTCCGGGCACCAACTGGACCTTTATCAGCTCCGGTGCAGTTTCGCTGGATGATTTCGCAGGTGAACCAAAGGTGCGTATTGCATTTAAATATATAAGTACGACGGCGACTTCCGTAACCTGGGAGATAAAGAATGTAATCGTTAAGTAAAGTATCAACTTTGTTGTCCCTGTTTTAATTCAACAGGTTGAATCCGGAACATGATTTTATACATAACGTACAAACATCCCCGCAAAAGTATTACTATTGTGGGGATGTTTGCATGAGTAAAAAATCGAATATGTCTGCCATTGAAGCTCATTGAATGGCAAACGTTTGCGTCAACCACCAATTTGTTTTTTATATCTCTCTGTCGTTAATTGCTGTTTTTTACGTAAGTTTGCACAGAAAACCAAAATTGGAATAAGTGTTCAACTTTATAGTAACTACGTATGAAAATAAAAATGTTTTGGATAGCGCTGCTAAGTGTTATCTTGCTGATGGCCTGTGGTACAAAAGAATTCAAATCGTACGACGAGTATCCCGTGTATGATGGAAATGATTTGGAACTGACCTATACTCCACAGGCTTCGAGCTTCAGGGTTTGGTCGCCGTCGGCAGATCAGGTGAAGCTGTTTCTGTATGAAGATGGTCTGGATGGAGCTCCGGTGCAGGTTGAGAATATGAAACGTTCCGAAAAGGGAACATGGAAATTAAAGCTGGATGGCGACCTCAAAGGCAAATTTTATACTTTCCAGGTAAAAGTGGGAGAGAAGTGGCTGGCTGAAACACCCGGGATGTGGGTGAAAGCAGTTGGTGTTAATGGCAAGCGGGCTGCTATAATTGATATGAATGAAACAAATCCGGAAGGCTGGGAACTCGACCGTCGTCCTCCTTTCGAAAACCCCACCGATGCTGTGATTTTCGAAGTGCACATGCGTGACTTTTCTATTTCTCCGACATCCGGAATGCACCACAAAGGTAAATTTTTGGCTTTCACAGAGAAAGGAACAAAGAATGCGGCCGGGCAGGCTACAGGCATCGATCACCTGAAAGAACTGGGCGTAACGCATGTTCATCTGCTTCCTTCCTACGATTATGCCTCCATCGATGAAACAAAACTGGATGAAAATAAGTACAACTGGGGCTACGACCCATTGAACTATAATGTTCCCGAGGGTGGCTATTCCACCGATCCCTATAATCCGGCCACTCGTATCCGGGAGTTCAAACAAATGGTGCAGTCGCTCCATCAGGCAGGTATCCGGGTGATTATGGATGTGGTGTATAACCATACTTTCACAGGTGAGGATTCGCACCTCAATCTGTTGGTCCCGGGCTATTTCTATCGCTTTAATCCCGACCTCACCTGGTCGAATGCTTCGGGTTGTGGCAATGAAACAGCTTCCGAACGCCCCATGATGCGTAAATTTATTGTTGAATCGGTTCTGCA
>JAVFAG010000001.1:0-5369 GCA_034002585.1 Paludibacter sp. | reverse complement strand
CAACACCTGAAATTTCTGGATACCCAGGCTACTCCCAACGTTGTGGCCTATACACTGAATGGAAATGTGAATGGCGACTCCTGGCGCGATATTCTGGTGATATTCAACGGAAACCGGAGTCCGGTAAAAGTTACAATACCCAAAAATGAATGGGATCTTGTGGCCCACGACGGAGTGATCAATCTTCAGGGAATGGGCATTGTGAAAGATACAGTAATCATGGTGGCGCCCTCTTCTGCTTCAATCTTGAAAAAATAAAACCTGTAAACTTATGTTAGCATCGCTCTTCCAGCAAATTACGGGGCATAAACCGGATAGCATAACGGAACTATCAGCGTCGGGGTCGAACCGGCGCTATTTCCGTTTGATACATACCGATACATCTACATCAACTACCGATAGCACTGCATCGGCAGGTTCCACCGACTTACATTCGACTGTTCCCGGAAACAAAACACCGGATGCAGCTGTTCTCCCCAAATCGATTTCACTAATCGGTGTCGAGGGCACTTCCATCGAGGAAAACCGTGCCTTCATGGCCATGTCGTCTCACTTTGCTGTGCAGGGTCTGCCGGTTCCGAAGGTGTTGGTGCGTTCCTACGACGATAAGTACTACCTTCAGGAAGATTTGGGAAATACACTGCTCTTCGATTATATCGCCGAAGGTCGCAAAACGGGTGTGTTCCACGAGTCGGAGAAGGAGATGCTTCGTGAAACCATGCGCCTGTTGCCACAAATTCAGGTGAAAGGTGCTATCAACTTTGATTTTTCAGTATGCTACCCGCAACCGGAATTTAACGAGCGTTCCGTATTTTGGGATCTCAACTACTTTAAATATAATTTTCTCAAAGCTTCCGGACTTGATTTTCAGGAAGACAGGCTGGAAGATGATTTTCAGCGACTGGCGGAAATTCTCCTGCGCTCGCAAACAGATACCTTTATGTACCGCGACTTTCAGAGCCGCAACGTGATGATTCGAGACGGGAATCCTTATTTTATTGATTTCCAGGGGGGACGAAAAGGTCCGCTCCACTACGATGTGGCGTCATTCCTCTGGCAGGCTAAAGCAAAATACAACGAAGAGCTGCGGGAAGAACTGCTGACAGAATATCTCGCTTCACTGGCAGAAGTGATTACCGGCGAAAAAGCGTCGGACAATCTGGCTAAGGTTGCCGATCCGAATCATTTCCGCGAACAGTTGCGCCATTTTGTGCTCTTTCGTACCCTGCAGGTGCTCGGAGCCTATGGTTTCAGAGGTTATTTCGAGAAAAAACCGCATTTCCTGCAAAGCATTCCCTATGCGATGGAAAACCTGCGTGTCATCCTCCGCGATGAATTAAAAGGCTATCCGTATCTGGTGCAGGTGCTCCGGCAAATGTGCGAACTGAAGCAATTTAGGGAAGTGGCGGTGCGTAAGCCGCTGGTTGTCAAAGTCTATAGCTTCTCGTTTAAAAAAGGTATTCCACACGATGATTCAGGGAACGGTGGTGGCTTTGTGTTCGATTGCCGCGCGGTAAACAATCCGGGTAAATACGAACGCTACGCCCATTTTACAGGTCTCGATGAGTCGGTAATTCAGTTTTTGGAGGAAGATGGCGAAATATTGACCCTTCTTGAAAATGCCTATTCGATGGTGGATGCCTCGGTGAAACGCTATAAGGACCGAGGTTTTACCAACCTGATGATCAGCTTCGGTTGTACCGGTGGTCAACACCGATCCGTGTATTCAGCTCAAAAGATGGCTGAACATATCAACCGCGAATTTGGTGTGGAGGTACATCTTATTCACCGCGAACAAAACAAAGAAGAAGTATTTGGTGCAAAACAATAATAAAAAATGCGGGCGATGATTGTTGCAGCGGGCCTTGGTACCCGCTTAAAGCCTCTTACCGATTCTATTCCTAAAGCCCTGGTACCGGTTGCAGGGAAGCCTCTGCTGGAACATGTTATCGGCAAACTGGTCGCTGCCGGGGTAACCGAAATCGTGATCAATGTACACCATTTTCCTGAACAAATCATTCAATTTGTGAAGGAAAATAAGGACTTCGGGGTGAAAATTCATTTTTCGGATGAAACCGATCAACTTCTCGAGACGGGAGGGGGAATACGCAAGGCCCGTAAATGGCTGGAAGGAAAACCCGATACAACGACTGAGCTTACAATAGCCAACACTGAGCCTGCAGACGACTATTGGGATGGCTCAGAGCAGTGTCCGCAAGTAGAAAATACCTCCAATATGCTCAATACCGGCGACCCCTTTCTGGTGCACAATGTTGACATCCTTTCCAACCTCGACACTGCCGCACTACTGGCACAACACCAACGTTCACAACCTCTTGCCACCCTTGTGGTAAGCGAACGTGAGACGTTGAGGTATTTTCTCTTCGACGATGATAACCGCTTGCGGGGATGGACCAACCTGAAAACAGGTGAGGTGAAACCTGTAACGCTTATCCATCCTGAACGTTACCGTAAATTAGCATTTTCCGGCATACAGGTGCTTTCGCCGGCCATTTTTAAGTTAATGGAATCATGGCCCGAACGCTTTTCTATCACCGATTTCTACCTCGAAAATCTTTATGATCATACTATCCTGGGCTATGTTCAGCCCGACTACCGGATGATTGACGTAGGTAAGCCCGGAAGCATTGAAGCCGCCAGCCAATTTCTGAATGATAACATGTAAATGATTGTTATCTTTGCAGTCAGCATGCACTAATCAGCAAAGACAATGGCATTTACCCCCTGATCTATACTTTTATATTTATGGTTGTGCTACTGCCAGTGGGCGTGGTTGTTTTAATAAAGTACTGCGTAATTTTATGGATACTGTGTGAACTTTTATACAAAATGCTCCATTTATTTTCAAATGATTAAAAAAGGAGCCAAATCGTCACTATCTTGTTAACAAGACTTTTATAATCTAAAGAAAATGCTAACTTTGCTACTGTTTTCAATTGTGAAATATTCGTTTTGTAAACCAATCATTAGTGTAATTTCAAAATGGATATTTAATTAATAACTAAATAGTTAACGCCCTGGTTGCGGGGCTGACCAGGCTGTACTGTTGATATACATGAATATACTAGTTGCTAATCATTTACTGAGACAAACAGGAGGAACGCAGAATTATACCTACGCATTAATCGTTGAACTACTTCGTTTGGGTCATCAGGTCGAATATTTTACTTTTAAAAAAGGCATAGTTTCCCGAAAAATTGAAGAGTTGGGAGTACGCTATAAAAGCCGCAGCCAATACGATCTGATTCTGGCCAATCACAATACATCCCTTGAATTGCTACACCGTAACGGGTTAATTATTCAAACCTGCCACGGGATGCTTCCGGCCCTCGAGCAGCCTTCGAAATACGCTGATGCGTACGTAAGTGTTACCTGCGAGGTATATAATCATCTGAAATCGAAAGGTGTGACTTCCACAATTATTCATAACGGTATCGACTGTCGTCGTTTTAAACCCACACGGGAGCTGAATCCTCAGCTTCGCTGTGTCCTTTCGCTGTGTCAGACCGATGAGGCGAACGCCCTGATAGAGGAAGTATGCAGGCAGCAGCAACTGCGTTTTATGACGGCCGATAAGCGGCTGCATAACGTTTGGGAGATCGAAGATCTGATAAACCAGGCCGATATGGTGGTCGGCATAGGGAGGTCGCTCTACGATGCGATGGCTTGCGGTCGTACCGTGGTATCGTTCGATCAGCGAAGTTATAGCACAGCTCTCGGCGACGGTTACCTGCATTCCGGCAATGTGGTTAAAGCGCTGGAACACAACTGTTCGGGCAGAGGTGCCGGAAGGAAGATGGATGCCCCGGCACTGGCCGAAGAATTCAAACACTACAATCCTGCAGATGGACAGTTCCTTCGTGAATTTGCGCTTCAGGAATTGAACATAGAAAAGGCGGTACAGCAATACCTGGCCATTGCCCAACAACATGGTCCAAAGCAGTCAAGGCCGGTAAATTATCTATACGCCAAATACCTGCATTTAAAAGGACGACTCGCATGAGCGAAGAATATATGACAGTAGCCGTAGAATTTGAAACTAAATTCCTACCTACACTACCCCAAACTTCTCCAGCGCTTTTATCAAAACCAATTCTTACGTCTAAAATAAATAACCATACCGCTAAACAGACTGAGCATCACCACCCAGATAGCTGGGTAGCCATATTTCCAGTGCAGTTCGGGCATGTGTACGAAGTTCATTCCGTAAATACCGGCTACGAAAGTAAGGGGAATAAAGATAGTGGCTACA
Source organism: Paludibacter sp. (assembly GCA_034002585.1). Classification (GTDB taxonomy): domain Bacteria; phylum Bacteroidota; class Bacteroidia; order Bacteroidales; family Paludibacteraceae; genus Paludibacter. The sequence continues at coordinate 1,096 of JAVFAG010000001.1, read as the reverse complement.
ATGGTCAGCGTTTTCATGACTTCATTCATGCGATGGTTTTGAATCGAGAAAAACAGGTTGGTAGCACTTTCGAGTGAGGCGAGTATCATGTCGCTACTATCAATCAGTGTGAGGCATAAGTCCTTAATTTCCAGAAAATACTTTTTATGCCGTTTTTCTATGCGGCTGCACTCTCCGCGTTCTACCTGCTGAGCAAATTCCTTAATCGGAAAAATCGATTTTTTGATGAAATGAACAAATTTCTTATGACTTTCGATAGCTACCAGCACGTCGGGCGATACTCCATGCTTCGTGTCAGTCAGGTTAATTGCTTCGATATCCTCATCCAAACGACTCAGCGTGCGGAAATAATTGTCGAGTATAGCTTCGAGAAGCGCAAACAATAGATAATCGGCCGGTCGCTGACGCAATTTTCCATTGTTGTCGCGCAATCTCACCCGCAGGTGCTCAAAAAAGTCGGCCCGACGTTCCTGAAACGAAACCACATAATCAGCTCCAAATACAAAACTGATTTGTTCAGTAATAAACTCACCGCCTTCCGAGGGCACCATCGACTTTAGAGTTAGAAACGAAAAATCATCGTATTCCTGAAACTTAGGCCGTTGGTTTACATCCAGAATATCCTGTATTACCAAATCGTGTATCCCCTGCCTGCGACAAACGCTGGCCACTACCTCCGAATCGCTGATTCCATGCACATTGAGCCAGTTGCAATACCCATTGCCGGCAAGCTGTTCAATGTCGTCAACCGTAGCTATACTGTTCTCGATACACTTTTCGCTGTTATAACTGAAAAGTTGTATGCCGGTAGCTTTCTGTGTTGCCTTTCCGGTAAAGACAAACTTGCCCGGATCGGGTTTCTTCCGATTAAGCAATATGGCAGGATGATAGGACTGAGTAATACGTGGATAAACAGGCATTTGTGCGATTGTTAAGTGAAAAGTAAGGGCCGGGATATGCTTCAATCATGCCGGCAAATTTTGAAATGCAATATTAACCATTTTTTTTGAAAAAGCAGACTAAAAATCATTTCAAAATAAAACGACGACTACAACATCAGTTTCACCCCTGCAAAAAACGACCGTGGCAAGGATGG